>JAAZBB010000062.1 GCA_012514035.1 Lentisphaerota bacterium
CGGGGCGGCGGCGCGGATGCGGATGCGCCGGGCGTAGAGGGCATCGCCCGCAAGCCACAGGACCACCAGGAACAGCAGTCCTGCCCCCAGCAGGATCCAGAGCCGCACGGCAGGACTCACGGCGCAACGGGAGCCCTACGGGCTGGCAAAGCGATGTACCTTGCCCGCGCTTTCAAGCAGTTCCTTGAAACGGGGACTGTCGCTGCGCCGGTTCATCTCTTCCCGGATGGCGTGAAAGACGAAGAGCGAATCGTCGGTGGCCCGGTGTTCTTGCAGGCCCGCGGTGGACAGATCGAACAGCTCGATCAGGTCCCGCACCTGGTAGCTTTTCCGCTGGGGATACCAGTGGCGAAACAGGGTCAGACTGTCGAGGACCGCGTTCCGGGGAACGGGCAGGTTGTTGCGCTCGGCTTCCGCGGTGATGAAGCGAACATCGAAGGCCGCATTGTGGGCGATCAGGACCGCGCCATCAATGAATTCCAGGAATTCGGGATAGACCTCGGCGAAGGTGGGGGAATCCTTGACCATGTCGGGGGTGATGTTGTGGACCTTCTGGACATAGGAAGGAATATAGCGGCGGGGATTGATCAGCCAGCTCTTCTGGCCGAGAGATTCGCCATTGCGGATCTTGACAGCGCCGATTTCCACCAGGCGGTCCTTGGCGGGGCTGAAGCCGGTGGTTTCGGTGTCGAAGACCACGAAAGTAATGTTCTTGAATCGGGTGTTGGCGGTTGGCATGCGGAATGCCGGCGGAACCACGGGGGTGGAGTCCGCCGCCACGGCGGACAGCATCCAGAGGAACGGGCAGATCCAGAGCACATGCCGAAGCAGGGCTCGCTTCATCAACGCCTCCTGGCGGTTCCGTTGCTGTTCGTTGCCAAATTCCGCCGTTCCTCGGAGCAACTGGCAAAAAGAATGTCCGGGCCACTTCCTTTCGCTGGAAACATAAACTAGACAATGAAAGGCCCGGACACAAGCGCAAAATGCAAAAGATTTGTGAACAACTTCGGAACGGTATGCCCGGCGGCTACTTGGGATCGGCGCTGGATCCCCGCCAATGAAGTTTCTGGGAAAGAAGCTTGAACCAGGAATAGCCGGGCAGGTGCACGAAGCGCACGGTTTCCTTGGCCTTGCGGATTTCCAACTGGTCGCCGTTTTCCAGCCAGCCGTGGGATTGGCCATCCACGGAAAGCAGGAGCCGCTTGCGCGAATCCGCGGCCCGGAGAGTGATCAGGCGGTCATGAGGCAAAACCAGGGGCCGGTTGCTGAGGGTGTGGGGGCAGATGGGCTCGATCACCAGGGCCGGAGTTTCGCGATGCAGGATCGGTCCGCCCGCCGACAGGGCGTGGCCGGTGCTGCCGATGGGGGTGGCCACGATCAAGCCATCGCAGACAAACGAGGCAACGGGCTGGCGGTCCACCTCGACTTCAATCATGGTGGCGCGGGGGGAGGTGCCCCAGCCCATTACGATGTCGTTGAGCGCCCGCGCGCGGACGATCTGGCGGCGGCGGGGCCCGCGCAGGACCCGAGCTTCGAGCAACGGATAGGTCGCGGTCTGATAGGCCCCTGCAACCAACGCCCGCAACGCCGCCACGGCCTGGGTATCGGGCACGCTGGTGAGAAATCCCAGATTGCCGAGATTAATGCCCAGAATCGGAGCCTTGGCGCCATTCAGGGCGCGCACGGCCTGCAGCACGGTGCCATCGCCTCCCAGCGAGACCAGCAGATCAATGGATGCCCCGAAACGCGCGGGGGCAACCTGCCGGGCGGTCGGGGCCAGTCGCGCGGTGTTGGGGTCGCAGGCGACCAGGCGGACGCCCAGTTCCCTGGCAACCGCGCAAAATTCCGCCAGGGTTGAGGCCGCGGCCGGTTTGGCCGGATTGGCAAAGATGCCGATCTTCATGAACCTTTCCTCCAGTAGCTGAGATACTCCACATTACCAGCCGGTCCCCGGATTGGCGACGGACAAAAATCCAGCCATTGCCAGCCCAGGGACTGGACGCCAAAGTCCCGGATGCGTTCGACGACCAGCTGGCGGGTTTGCGGATTGCGCACGACACCGCCTTTTTCGACTTCCTCGCGGCCCGCCTCGAACTGGGGCTTGATCAGCGCCACGGTTTCGCCCCCGGCACGCAGGAGGCGGTCGATGGCCGGCAGGATCAGGCGCAGGGAGATGAAGGAGACGTCCGTGACGGCCAGGTCGACGGGTTCGGGCAGGTCGTCGGGTTGCAGGTGGCGCGCGTTGCAGCCGTCGAGCACAACCACCCGGGGATCCGCGGCAAGGCGTGGATGCAATTGAGACTTGCCGACATCGACCGCAAACACCTGGGCGGCGCCATGCTGCAGCAGGCAGTCGGTGAAGCCCCCGGTGGAGGCGCCGATGTCCACGCAGATCTTGCCTTCGGCGGTGAGCAGCGGGAAACGGACGAAGGCCTCTTCCAGTTTGAGGCCGCCCCGGCCGACAAAGCGCTCCGGCTGGCGAACACGGATATGGCAGTCGAGGGGCACTTCATGGCCGGGTTTGGCGGCCGGGGCGTCATCCACCAGGACCTCGCCGGCCCGGATGAGCCGCTGGGCCTTTTCGCGGCTGTCCGCCAGGCCACGTTCCACCATGAGCAGATCCAGACGCTGGCGCTTCACAGGCCTTTGGCCCGGCGGGCTTGGATGGAACGACGCAGGGAGGACACGATGACGATCCCGGCGAACACGACCATGACGGACCAGATGATGATGTCAAAAGTGCGGTTGCCCTGCCGGACGACGCCCAGGGACTGTCCCTCGGCGGGCGGATCGATGCCCACGCCTGAAAAAACGGACTGGGGAGGCAGGTCCTCGATGGGCTCGGGAATCGCGGGCTGGCCGGCATTGATCCAAGCCGTGTACCACAGGGAAGACAGGTGGGTGGCGGCATCCTCGAGCTGCTGCACGACGGTATCGCCCGTCAGTTCCCAGAACTTGCGGTAGTAGCCTTCTGTGTCCACCCGGCCGCCGGCGGACCGTTTGGCGATGATGTCCGCCTTGAGGATGTCCGGCACCAACGACGCGGAATGGGCGATCCATTCCATGACGGCCCGGAAGGGATCGGGCAGATGAGTGGCCGGGGCGGGATGGATGAGGCCGGCATGGAAAAACGCCCGGGTCATGTCGGACTCCAGGCGCAGATGAATGCCATGCTGCCAGGTTTCCTGGCCGTTGAAATTGCGGGTACAGTGCAGGGGCATGTGCAGGTCGGCCACGTAGTGGCTCATGGCGGCGCCGCACCGGGCGGCCCAGAGCCAATCGTTGGTGCGCATGGCGTCAGTCATCTGCCCCAACAGCCCGACAATAGTCCAGGGTGCGATGCCAATGTCGACCGGCGCGGCCGGGATTTCTGAGGTGAAGGCCTGATCCTGATCCGGGTTGAGGGCGAGGAGGTCGAATCCCGCCGGGAGGCGATCAGGTTCGAAATAATGCCGGGGGGCTTCGCCGGAGTCGGCTCCCTTCCACAAATCGGGATAAATAGACGGAAAAGCCATGGACCGGGAGAAAGCGCGGAATGCCGCCGCGTCCTCGGGCATGTTCCGGCTGGCAACCCGGGCGACCTGGACATGCTGCTGCCCCGCCCATGCCCAGGCGGCGGCGGGCCGGATGGCCAGCAGCAGCAGCAGTCCGGCCAACACCGTGCGGCCCCGGCGGGGGATCGTGAGCGGGTGTCTCACGCCGGCCCGTCTGTAGCCCGCGGCCGGGGGGCATAGGCCATGGCCACCTCGGGGCACGTGAGCGGATTGTCGTACTTGGAGCAGTTCATGCAGCCCTTGTAGAGCTTGTAGAGGATTTTGTCCTTGGAGATGGGCGTGAAACCCAGCTTTTCGAAAAACAGGGGGGTGAAGGTCAGCACGATGATCTGATCGGGCTTGAATTCGGCCACGCGCGCCAGTGCCGCCTCGACAAGCTGACGCCCCAGGCCATGCTTTTGCAGGTCCTCGCGCACCGAAACCGACTGGATTTCAATGGAAGGGTTTTTGGCCGGATCCAGTTCCGGCAATACCGCCCAGGACGCGGTGCCGACAATTTCCCCGTCGAGTTCGGCGACCAGGAAACGGTCGATGTGCAGCATGATGTCGCTCAGTGGCCGCGGGACAAGTTCTTCCGGATGCGCCTTGATCCGGCGAAAAATCGCCGGGCCATCGCTGAAACAGGCTTTACGAATGTGGCAGCCAGGAGGGTTCATGGTTGTGTTTTGACCGGGTTCAAGTTCACCAATCTATCACGCCGCCGGTCCAAAGGCAATGCACCCCTTGATGTTGTCTTGATTTTGTTAGGGGATGGGGCGAATGGGTGCGCAGGTGCTTGCAGAAGCGCTCGGGACAGTTTGGATCATTCGCGCTTGTCCCGTTGCCAGGACCGTGACACCCTTTTGTCCGGCTATGACGTACAATGAAGGAGATCTGCGTCGGCTGGGACATTGGGCAGCCAAATGCGCGGGACGGGTGCTCCCGCTGTTCGAAGCGCAGGTGCCCGCCGATGACCGGCCGCGCGCGGCCCTTGCGGGCGTCCGGGCATATGCCCGGGGAGGAAAACGGACAAACCATCTGCGTCGGCTGATCTGGGCGGCCATGGCCGCCGCCCGCGAGGCGTACGAGCCCGCGGCGATCGCGGCTGCGCGCGCCGCCTACTCTGCCGCGAGTGTCACCTTCATGCACGCCCGGTACACCCCGGGTCAGGAAAAACACGCCTTGGGGGCCGCGATGTATGCCGCTTTGGCATGCGAGCTATCAGCGGGGAATTCAGCCGCCGCCGATTCGGAAATCCGGTGGGCCATCCGGCATGCTTCCCCGGCCGTGCGCACTATTGTGCGTCGGCTGCCGCCCCGGAAACCCGGCCGCAGCTGCCAAGACATGCTTTACCATCAACTCGACGCAGGATTGCGTGGCGAATCCGGATTGGTCATGGACAATCAACGGCGACGGCGTCAAACGGGGACAGCGATGAATTCGCGGACGGGTCGTTCGGCGGACAGAAGGGTCACCCGGCCTCGCGGCGTGTGTCGGTCAGGCGCAAACTTCTAACTCAAGGGCTGACCCCGATGCAAAGAAGCCCCAACCTCCGAGTGGAAAATCAGAAGGGCCAGGAGAGATCGAGATTCAATCCCTTGCGAGACGGGAAGGAGTAGTTCTTGCCGTCGAAAGAGAGGGTGGCGGAATCGGCCCCGGCTTTGAGGGTGAAGGCGGTGTCGGGAGCGCGGGCGTGCAGGATGGCGGCCAGGGTGATGGTTTTCTCGAAGCCGTCGCCGCGGCGGGTATTCCAGACTTCGTCGGGCTGGGCGGCGCGGGTGGAGTCGTAAATGGAATCGTCGGCCATTGCGCGCAGGGCGGCCACAACGCCGGGAATGTCGAGAGTGCGGGTGGCAGCGAGGCAAACGGGGGACCTTTCGATGGCGGCCTTGAGGAATGGGCCGGGATCGGTGCGGGTCAGGTCCCGGAAGGCGTAGAAGGCCAGATCGGCGGCAGGATTCTCGGCGCGCTGGGTTTCGAGGGCGGCGATGATTTCGTCGCGGTCCAGGCCGGGGGGGAGCGCGATGCGCGGGCCGGGGCGGAAAGACTTGGCGGCCTCAGCGTCGGGCCAGCGCGGGGCCAGGTGGCAGAACGCGCGCAGTTCCTGGATGATTTCGCAGGCATCGGACGAGTAGCAGTTGAACTCGCGGCCGAGGCGCTGGCGGTCCTCCTCGCGGTCGAGATCGATTTGTCCCTGCTTGAAGAAATCATCGAATTTGTTGAGGGGGATGCGGTCGGGAAGGGGCTCGGCAAAGAAGTCGTCTTCGTCCATTTCCTCGAGGAGTTTGACGCGCGTGCGGTCGGAAACTTTGTAGGAGCAGGAATTTTCGAAAGCGTAGGCGCGTTCGGCGGGAATCCAGCGGCGCTTGCCGAAGCAGGCGTGCTCGATCTGGAAGCATTTCTGGCGCGCGGGGCTCTGGCGCAGGAAATTGAACAGGATTTCGCTGGTGACATCCGTGCGCAGGAAGGCGCCGAGTTTGTCACGGAAACGCGTATACGCGGCGGGGTCGATGCCGGCTTCGGGATACACGACATGGACCCAGCCGGAACAGTGGGAGACAATGGTGATTTGCTCGTTTTCGAGGGCGCGGCGGGCCTTGGCGCTGAGTTCGGTGCCGTTGAACCACATGGCCTTGGTGACCAGCCGCCGGTTGTTGGTGAGGATGCCGTCGTGAACGTCGACAAAGTTCTGGGAGTGCAGCGGAGTGGCGACAAGGAAGATGTCTTCGAGGGGGATGCCGCAGAGGATGTAGAGTGCGGCGGCATAGAGCGTGGACAGCGATACGCATTCGCCGGCGCCCCGGTGGTGGCCGGGCATGTGGCGGAAGGCGTCCATCGCCTCGATCGTTTCGGTTTTCCAGTACGGGATGACATCGGCGGAATACTTGTCCAGGCCGAAGTGGCGGCGGATATCGAGATCGAAGTAGAACTTATCGCCTTCGTAGCCGAACAGAGCGTTGCTCCGGGCGATGGTTTCGGGCGTGATGTACGGGGCGAAACGGGCGAGTTCGCGATCCTGGGTCGTGAGGCCCCACGTCTCGAGATCGAGGTTGAACGCGTAGTGGTCCATGATGAACTGCTTGAGGCGCAGAATGCGGCGATAGGGCGTGAGCTTGGAGAAATTGGCAAACCAGGGGTCCGCGCGCCAGGCCCAGATGCGCGGCGACATGAGGTTGGCGAGCACGAGCGGATAAAGCAGGCCCGGAAATACGAAGATTTCCATGTCGGAAAGTGTGCAGGCCGAGGAATATTCCTCGAAGCGCGTGGCGGGCACGGGGGAAAACGACTTAGGATTCATTGCCCGCAGGATAGCGCCGAACCCGCGCGGCGACAACCATTTTGGGATTGCGGCGGATGTGCGGTTCGGGGAGAATCCGTCGGCATATGGAAGCGCCCGTCAATGTGATGGAAATGCCGCACCGGGCCTGGCGTTGGGGGCACATAGCCCTGCTGCTGGCCGTTGGAACCTGCTGGCTCCTGCTGTCGGCCCTCAATGTCTGGTTGGGTGAATTGAACCAGGATGAAGGCTGGTATCTGTATGCCGCCCGCCTGATGACGGAAGGCCGGATGCCGTACCGGGATTTTGCCTTCACCCAGCCGCCCATGCTGCCCCTGGTCTATGCTTGGGCCTTCAACTGGGTGGGGAACTTCGGCCTGCTGGGCGGGCGCGTGCTGACCTGGCTGTTCGGCACCCTGGGCATGCTGGCGGCCACTGCGCTGGCGATGCGCTCCGGACCCCGCACGGCTCAGCGCCTGACCGGCGGCCTGTGTGTCATCCTCATCGCGATGAACGTGTATCAGTCCTATTTCACCATCGTGGTGAAAACCTACGCGCTGGCCAGCATGTTCCTGTGCGCTGGCCTGGCTCTGTTGTCGTTTGTGGGGCCGCGCAAGGGATTTTTCGCCGCCACCGGCGCCGGGTTCCTGCTGGCGTGCGCGACGGCCACGCGGATTTCGCTGGGTGCGGCGCTGGCTCTGGGCGGATTGTACCTGCTGGTTTGCCGCCGCCGGCTGAAGGCGTGGGTCTGGCTGGATTACGGCCTCGGCGGTTTGCTGGGGCTGGCGCTGACCCTGCTGCCGTTTCTGTCAATGGGGCCCGACGGTTTCCGGTTCGGCATTGTGGAATACCATTCCCTGCGCGAGGGGGGGCCGTGGCTGGTGCAACTGGCCTACAAGATCGGATGCCTGTCCCGCCTGGCCCAGGCCTATTTCCCGGCGGCGGTCGGCGGGCTGGCACTGGTCATTCTGGCCTGGCGCGAATGGACTCGCGGCTCTTGCGCGCCGTGCACCGAGCCCGCCGACGCCGAGGCCTCAGCGGCTGACAGCTTGGGGCGGGCCTTTACCTGGTTCCTGTGGGTGGTGGTTGCGGTCATTGGCGTGATTCACCTGGCGGCTCCGTTCCCGTACGATGATTACCAGGTGCCGGTCTATCCGGTGTTCTGCGTCGCGTTGTCGGCCACCCTGGGGCGGTGGTGGCTGGGCGAAGAGGCCCGGCGCTTCTGCGCCGACACTCCAGCCGGCCGGGGAGCCCGGCGGCTGGCCATCTTGACCGTCATCTGGTTGATGTGCGGACTGCATGCGGTTTCTTCGCCGATGGCCCACAGCTGGTTCGTGGCGGGCCGCGATCGCATTTGGTGGCGCCTGCGCGCGCAGAGTCCGGTTGCCCAGTTGCGCGATATGGCCAAGTGGGTTCGCGCCCTGTCCGATGCCGCCCAGGGCACCCAATTGCTGACCCAGGATACCTATTTGGCGGTCGAGGCCGGCCTGCCGGTTCCCCGCGGCCTCGAAATGGGGCCTTTCAGCTATTATCCCGACTGGTCCCGTGACCGCGCCGAACGCGTGGGTGTTTTGAATCGTGACATGATGTTTGAACTTCTATCCGCGCAGTCCAACGCGCCCATTGCGGCTCTCAGCGGCTACAGCCTTGCCATCCGCTCGCCCGAGGTCGAGGAGATCAGCCGCGAAGACCGTCTCGCGTTTGAGGAGATCCTTCAAACCCGCTACGAGCATGTGGAATCCGTGCCCGGCTTCGGGCAGGCGGGCACCACCCTGGAGCTCTGGCGTCTGAAAACCGAGCCGGAGGCCTATGTGCCGCCCACGGAAACGGACGAAGAATGAAACTCTCGATCGTTGTTCCGGCTTATAACGAGGAGCAGCGCATCGAACGGATGCTCGAGGCCTATCTGCCCTATTTCGCGGCCCGCTACGGAATGGATTTCGAGCTGATTGTGTCGGTGAATGGCTCCCGCGACCGCACGGCCGAGATTGTCCGCCGGCTGGCGACGCAGCATCCCCAGCTGCGTGTGCTGGTTGAGCCCCGCCGCATCGGCAAAGGCGGCGCGATCATGGCCGCCGGGGCCGTGGCCCGCGGGGAGCTGATCGGATTTGTGGATGCCGACGGCGCCACACCCCCGGAAGCGTTCGAGGATCTGGTGCGGCACATTGGCAGGGCAGGGCTGATCATCGCTTCCCGCCGGCTGCCCGGCGCGGTGGTGCAGCCGCGCCAGTCGTGGCAGCGCCGCGCCGCCTCGCGGGTCTTCAATTTCCTGGTGCGCCGCTTTTTCAAGCTCAAGATCACGGACACCCAGTGCGGAGCCAAGTTGATGACCGCGGAGGCCTGGCGGGCCATCGTGCCGCATATCGGCCTGACAAAATGGGCGTTTGACGTGGACATGCTCTTCAAGACCCGCCGGGCCGGCTACGCCATCCGGGAAATTCCGACGACGTGGAGCGACATCAGCGGCTCCAAGCTCCGGATCGGACTCGTGTCGTTCCAGATGCTGCTGGCCATCTGCCGGCTGCGCCTGCTGTATTCCCCGCTGCGCTGGGTTGTGGATCTATACGACCGGCTGCTCGGGCGCGTGATCGAACTGGAGCCTGGAACCCAATGAAAATCCCCTTTTTCGGCCAGGACGAAGCGGGGCTGTTCCGGCATGGCACCATCATGGTGGTGGCCACTTTCGCCGGCGCGCTGCTCAATGCGGTGTTCCACATGGTGATTGGACGCACCCTGCCGAACGCCGAATATGGCGCATTGATCGCCATGCATGGTCTGGTGCTGGTCACGAGCACGCCGATGCTGGCCATGCAGAATACGCTGGCGCATTTCACCTCCAAACTGCTGCTGGCCGGTCGGCGTGAGGAAGTGCGGAATCTGTTCTGGCACTGGGTGAATCTGTTTGCGGTGCTCTCGGTGGTGCTGATGGCCGGGGCCTGGATGGGGCGGGCCTCGCTGGGCGCCTTCTGGGGCGGGCTGGACTCGCGGCTGGTTGTGCTCACGTTCGTGGTGCTGGCCGCGAGCCTTTGGATGTACCTTTTCTATGGCATCCTGCAGGGCGTGCAGTCGTTCCACTGGCTGGCATGGGCGCCGCAAGCCTGGGGCGCGGCGCGGCTGGTTATGGGGTGGGTGCTCACGGCCGTTGTATCCGCCACGGCCCTGGCGGCCATGACGGCCCAGGGCATCGGCGTCCTGACGGTGCTGGTGCTGTGCAGCTGGGCCATGGCCCGTCTGCGTTTGCCGCGGGCTGCCGCGGCCGTCCGGCGGCCGTCGGGGACCTACCGCTATCTGGGTTCCGCGCTGCTTTGCCTGGGGGGCTATGCCATGCTGATGAACCTCGACACCACCCTGGCCCGGCACTACTTCGATGCCGAAACTTCCGGGCTTTTTGCCAAGGCGGCCACCATTGCGCGTACCGCAGTGTTTCTGCCCGTGCCGGTTGCCGCGGCCTTGTTTCCAAAGGTCACCTCGTCCGGGGCGCTCTCGGACCAAAGCTGGCGTCTGCTGGTTCGCGCTCTGGCGTTCGCGGGCGTGTTGATTGTCGCCGTGGCTGCTGTCTGCCTGGCATTTCCCCAGCTGCCCTGGACCGTCCTCTATGGGCCCTGGTCGGCCAGTCATGCCGCCCTGTCCGCTGCGCTGGTTCGCGCCATGGTGCTGGCGATGAGCCCGCTGGCCCTGGCCTATTTGCTTCTCAACTTCGAAATGGCCCAGCAGCGCTTTCGCTGGGGACTGGGTCTGGTGCCCTGCGGCCTGGCCTATCTGGGTGGTGTGGTGTTGTTTCACCGGCATCCCCTCCAGATTGCCGGCGTGCTCGGGGTGCTGAACCTGATCGCCGTCGCCCTGCTGCTGGCCGGCGTGATGATGAGACGTCTGGGATCATTCCGAATGAGGTCCGGGACGGACGCGGTGCAGTCCCGTCCGGCCTGAAACGGGGGGGGGCGGCTGGCCTGCGCCGCATTCCGGCGGACAGGGTGGGAAAATCAGGGAATGGGATTGGCGCGGGGCGTGGCCGGGGTGGCCTTCTGGATGATGGACCCGGTATCGGTGAGGGTCTGCCAGACGATGATTTCAGCGCTGGTGTTCGGGAACGAGTCTTCGAATTCGTTGTCGGTGATTTGGACTGGGGTGTTGTCGCCGAGGTCGAGAGCCATGATTTCGGCGTCCCAGTTGTCAACGTAGCTCATCCAGGTGATGATGCCATCGGCGATGTTGGGATTCATGTCGTCCCAGGTGTTGCTGGTGAGCTTGATGGTGCGGCGCCCGTCGAAATAGTAGATTTCCAGATCGGTGTCGTCGTAGCCATGCCAGACAACCCGATCTTTCCATATGGCCGGCGCGCCGTTGTCCTGGGTTCCCTCGCTGATCTTGCGGATGGTGCCCTCGGAGTGGAGGAAGATTTCAGCATTGACCGCGGGATGGGCGATCCAGGCGATTCGGCCGTTGGAAACCACCGGATCGGTGTCGTCGAACTGGTTGTTGGTGATCTGTTCCATCTGTTCCGTGTCAAAATGGTATCGGTAGATTTCGTAGTCCATGCCGTCCCAGCACTGGAACACCAGTTCGTTGCCGTGCATGTCCGCGTTCAAGGCATAGAAATAATTCGTGGTCAGTTGGATCAGGTTGGTGATTCCGGGCTTCCAGGCGATGATTTCATATCCGTAGGGCCAGCCGCGGGCATGTTGGAAGGCTAGGCCAGCCTCCGACAACACCGGCATGCTGACGTGCCGCCCTCCAGGGGTGATGCGATGCATGTTGCCGTCGCCCTGGTATACGACAATGTCGCCAAAAGTGCCGCTGTGCCGCCAGAGCTGATACTGCAGGTTACCCGGCTTGCTGGCCGTCTCCGGGGGCGGCGATTCCGCTTCGGCGTTGGTTGCCGCTTGGGATTGGGGCCAGTCGCCGGTCTGCCAGGAGCGGGTGTTCCATTGCTGGGCCCGCGCGGATTTCTGGACGGCATATTCCGCATTATCTTCAACCTTCTGTTCGGCCCAGGGCGGATCGAAGAGATCAGGATATTCCATTTCCCGCTGGCGCATCTCCGGGGTCTTGGGCGGGGTGGCGAGGCTGAAGGGGTACCCGCCGCCCGAACCTTCGCGGAAATGCGCGGTGAAGATCACGGAATCACGGTAGACCCGGGGCTGTTCGGCATACACGATCGCAGCGTCCGAGGCGGTGATGTCCCGGGCTTCCCCGTCGCGCCAAACCATGATGCTGGAGCGTTGCTGGCCACGCACGCCACGCACAGTATCCAGGCGGTAGAAAAGCGAGACCTCCGGTTCAGCGGCGGTAAACATCTGCCAGGCGATCAGTCCGGTTTCCCCCACCACGGGCCGCCGGGCGTTGTTGGTGGGCGCGGTGAGGGCTTCGACCGTGAACTCCCGCGCGGACGCGGCCGCCACAGCCAGCATCAACAAGGCCAGCGTGCAAGCGGTCTGGCGGCGAGCGTGAGGCAGGCGGGAAGGAACCATGGAAATCAGGTTTGCGGGGCCGGGGTGGCGGTTCCGGTCGGCGGGGGTGAAACGGGCGGTTCGCCGGCCGGGGCGTCGGCGGGTTTCAGGTCATCAGTTTGGGCGGCACGGGCGCGGGCCTGTTCCGCCTCCTTCTCAGCGCGGAGGCGTTCGCGTTCGGCGGCGGCGGCGATGGAACCCGGGGTGGGGATGCCCTCGTCGCCCAGCGGCCATTCGGCTCCCCAGCGGTGCGGAACGCTCCAGTAGCCGCCGGAGGGATTCTCTTTGTTGAACGCGAATTCCCAGGGCAGTTCGCTCGCCAGCAGATACGATTTCTGCATGGCCATGTCGCGGCCGGCGCGCTCGATGGTCTTGAGAATGGCATTGTTCTGGAAGCGGTCGGAATCGGCGCGGGCAATCACCAGGACCTGGTCCTGAAACATCTTGATATTGTCGACCAAACGGACGTACTCCACCGCCCACCACATGTCGTTCATCGGCCCGCCCCAGTTCATCTCCTTGATGTAGCCGGTGTATCGTTCGTGGAAGACAATCCGGGCCAGCCGCAGCATGTCCTGCATGATGATGTGGACCTGGGCGGCCGCACGGGCGCTGGAACTGATGAGCATGGTTTCGGTATGGCCGGAGTCGCCGTCCATCTCCCCCTTGATGATGACAGTTTGGAGCTTGGTGCGCAGATGCGGCGGCGCCAGTTCCTTGGGGGAGGGAAAGACAATGGCGTAATACAGCTTGGTTTCCGCGATCCGCTGGGCCAGCGGCAGGATATGACCGTTGAGCACGTCGAACAGCAGGGACATATGGGCCTCGGCCTTGTCCTGCTCGCAGAAGACGATGATGTCGCGGCCGAGCAGGTTCATGATCGCATTGCCGGTCAGCCACATCGCCGGCTCGAGCTGCTGTTCAAAATAGCCGGCCGAATGGAACCCGAGGCGTTTGCTCTTGGGGTCGGGAAAGCCCCCAATCGCATAAATCGCCGTATCCACCACGTTGCCCTCCGGATCGCGGCGGTAGGTGACGATCATGCAGGACACATTGCCGAGTTTGAGGTTGGCGTCAGTGGCCATTCCCAGGTCGACCACGGTCTTGAGGCGGTCAACCAGCTCGGGGTTGTCCCCGAAGAGGGAGAGCAGGTAGCTGTCGGACAGAACATCGTCGGCGGGGACGCCCTCGACGCTCTCCCCGGATTCGAGCAGATAGCGCAGGTGCTGATAGGTGCCCATGCCCGCGCGATAGACGCCGAAAGCCCGCCAGCCCACATAGGCGCCGGCCGCCACTGCCAGCAGCAGGCAGACCCCTACACTCCGCCAGATGATTTTGCGCATGATACGACCGACCTCGCTCCCAAAGGATCGTTGACCCTTCAATATATACGTGAAACCCAAGCCCCGTTCAAGGGCAAAACAAAAAAACCGGGCATCGGGGAGGCACGTCCGGCACCCGCGGGGTTTTGGGGGAGGCGGACCCGGAAAACCGGCGTCAGTGGCAGGGCCCCATAGGCCGCTGCTGGAGGAATATCCACTGCACGGCAGGCTTGGAAGGGCATGTCTGAAAAAACCTGTTGCGCTGGGGGGTGGGGTGGGCTAGTGTTTGCGGGCTTTTGTTTGGCCGGAGCGTTTGACCCCATCGTCTAGAGGTCAGGACACCAGGTTTTCATCCTGGTAACACGGGTTCGATTCCCGTTGGGGTCGCCATTTCCGGGCCAATGGGAAGAGGCAAGGAGAACAACATGTCCCGCAATGCGAGAAACAACGACACGACCCGGCCCCGCAAGCACGGCGCGGCCAAAACCCGCCGGCTGCTGGAGCATCGCCGCCGCCTGATGGCGCTGGGCGTGCCCGAGGCGAAGGTGCGGCAGATGGATCACGAGCGGATTCGCCTGCTGCTGGCCAAGCCCGCGCTGATCAAGACCTACGTGAAGTAAGGTCTGGGTCCCCTCGTCCAGCCGTCCGGTTGCCCTGCGGGGTGCGGACGGCTTTTGGTTTCCGGGCGGGACGGGGAACCGGGTGGGTTCCGGGGCGCGAGTCCCGGAGCCATGCGCGGGGGGAACGGCCCAGGGCCGCGGCGAAGATCCGGTGGAATTGGGCGTAGCTGCCGAAACCGGCATCCAAGGCGTGCTGCAGTAAACGGATTTCGGGATGTTCGTGCAGGCGGCGGAAGAACGCCTGCAGGCGGAGGCGGTTGCGGTAGGCGGGTACGGACAGGCCCGTTTGCCGGCGAAAGAGATCGCTGAGGTAATAGGGGGAGAGGTGCACGCGCCGGGCCAGGGCGGCTTGGGAAAGGTTGCATTCCGGATCGGCCAGAAGGGCGAGGGCGGCGGTCAATTTCGGGTGGAAGACATCGCATTCGGCCACGGGTTCCGCGGTCCGGAATTCATCCCAGAGGGCAAAAAGCGCGAAGTCGAGTCCGCGGTTGAAGGCATCGGGCCGGGATTGGACCGCGAGGGCGCAGAGCAGGCCATCGAGGCGGTGGACCGCGGCGGGGGCCAGGCGCCGGCAAAAGGGGCGGGTGGGATCGGCGGGGGCCGGGACATCTCCGGCGCGGGCCTGGCGGAAGCGCCGGATGGCCTGGGGCTGCCATTCGACGATCCACAGGGCCATGTCGGCTGACCATTCGGCCGGGATGTGCCGTTGGCCCGGCCAGAGCCAGATGAGGTGGCCGGGCAGGAGGGGATAGCGGCGGTGGTCCAGCAGGACGTGGCCCGACCCGCGCAGGATCAGGTTGATTTCGAGCGTATCGTGGGAATGCCAGTGTCGCAGATACCAGCGCTTGTCCGAAAGCGCCACGACCGTGCCATGGCAGCCGGGGCGGGTGGCGAAGGGGGAAACGGGGGGTGTCATGGCAAAAAATGATAACTGCCATGGCAGGAAATGAGAAGAATTATCCACGGGCTCGGCGTAGAGAGGGGGCGCATACGAAGGGAGGGTCTCTTGTTTTCCCCTTCAACCGGGAGTTGCGCCATGACAAAACCTGTTCCCGTTTCTTTCGTGATCGGCGACGTGCGCGTGCAGCCGCTGGGCCCGCACCTGGTGCGGATTGAACAGCGCGGCCCCGCGGGATTTGAGGACCGGGAAACGTTCACGGTGGTCGAACGCACGGGGCCGGAGGTGGATGCCACGGCGACGCCGGCGGGGGAGTCAGTCCGCGTCGAAACGGCAACCTACCGAGTCGTGGTGCCGGCGGGTGCGGCAGGCCTGGAGGGGATCCGCGTGGAATCTGCTACGGGCGAAACGCTTTGCGTGTTGGCATCTGCCATGCTGGCGAAAAAATTCCTGCCGGCGCCGTCGGCGCTGCCGGCGGTGTGGGTGCTGGGCGACGCACCCCGGATCGTGCCGCCGGCCGGGCGCGGCGCCCTGCCGCCGCCGGCGGGCGAGGAGGATGAGCACTCGGGCTGGGACCTGCGGAACAGCGCTCCGGATGCCTATGTGTTCTTTCCGGCGGCCTCCGGCTATTCGGCCTTCCGGGCGGATTTCCTGCGGTTGACGGGCGGTGTGCCGCTGGTGCCGCTGTATGCGTTGGGTCTGTGGTACAGCCGTTATCATCCCTACAGCGAGGACACCGCTTTGGCGGTGATTGACCGGTTCCGCACGGAACACATCCCGCTGGATGTCTTCACGCTGGATACCGATTGGCGCGTGGGGGCATCGTGCGGTTATGCGATCAACACGATGCTCTTTCCGGACATGGCGCGGTTCCTCCGACAGGCGCACGACCGGCAGGTGCGCGTGATGTTCAACGACCATCCCGAGCCGCAGGGGCCGGCGGCGCTGGATCCGCAGGAACTGCGGTTCCGGCAGCAGGGCCTGACCGGGCTGCTGGAACAAGGGGTGGATGTGTGGTGGTACGACCGCAACTGGCACACGCATCTGCAGACGCCCGCTCCGGGGCTGGGCCGGGAGACGTGGGGCATGCGGCTGTATCACGACATCACCCGGGCGCATCGCCCTCAGCAGCGGCCATTGATCCTGTCCAACGCGGATGGCATCAACAACGGCCGGCTGGACGCGCCGCCGCATCCGGCCGCGCACCGGTTTCCGGTGTGGTGGACCGGCGACACGGTGGCGCAATGGCACTACCTGCGGATGGGCGTGGTCAACGGGGTGAAGAGCGGCATCCGGTCCCTGATGCCCTACGTGCACGAAGACCTGGGCGGGCATCATGGCCAGCCGGAGGCCGAGCTGTACGTACGCTTCATGCAATACGGCGCATTCGCGCCCGTGGCGCGACTGCATTGCACCGCCAAGGTGCACCGCTATCCCTGGGAATACGGGGCGGAAGTGACGCGGATTGTGGGCGACTTCTTCCGGCTGCGTTACCGCCTGCTGCCCATGCTGTATGCCGCCGCATACGAGGCCAGCCGGTCCGGAATCCCGCTGCTGCGCCGATGCGACCTGGAATGGCCGGACCGGCCGGAAGCGGCTGACAGTACGCAGTATCTGCTGGGCGACAGCCTGCTGGTGGCGCCCGTTCTGGAGCCTGCACCGGCGGGCGGAGAGGCCGAACGGACGGTTTGGATCCCCCCCGGAGAATGGATGGAGGCCTGGACGGGCCGGACGTATCGCGGCCCGATTACCATTGGAGCCCGCTGCGCCCTGACGGAATATCCGATCTATGTCCGACGCGGCGGAATGGTATTCTCGATTCCGCAGCGGCACACGACCGGAATCGCCGAATGGCCCCAACTGGTGGTGGACGCCTTCCTATCGACCGACAACGGGAGCCGGACGCAGCGGCTCTATGAAGACGACGGCATCACCACGGCATATGAACAGGGGGCGGGTACCGTGACGGAATTCACGCTCCGACAGGCCGGCTGCGCAACCACGCTGACCGTTGCCGCCGGCCCGAAGCGGCGCGAAGTCGTGCTGCGAATCCATTTGCCCCCCGGCGTCCGCGCTGCCGCCATGTGGCGGAACGGCCGGCGGGTGCCGGAGACACAATATGCCGTGTTGCCGCCATCCGGCGGCCGGGCGGACCAACTGTTCACGGGGGCTGGCGTGGCGCCCCCTGCCGGGGCAAGTCCGGTCCTGGAATGGCGGGGCGCATGGGCAGCGGGCGAGGCGACGGAGTTCCGGATTGCCTGGCAACCGGGTTGACACAATGCAGGCCGGCACGGTCGCCCGCGCCGGACCCGCCTGAATTCCGGACTTGCCTCGGCAGACTTGTGCCGTTATTTTTCCCTGCAACATGCTGGACATGCGACCACGCGGCGGGCCGGCCTGCGAGGGCATGATCATGAGCAAGGAGCGGCCCCTTGACATCGAACGACGATTATATCCTTGAAATCCTTGAGAATGTGGGGCTGGTGACACGGGAACAGGCGATCGCCGCCCGGGAAATCGCCACCCAGGAGGACAAGGGGGTCATGGAAGTCCTGGAGCGGGAGGGGGGCATTCCGAAGCACGATATGCTGAAGGCGCTGGCGGGGCAGTTCGGCATGGACATGATCAACCTGACCGGACTGGACATCCCCCGGGAGGTGCTCGACATGGTGCCGGGCGAGGTGGCCCAGCGCTATAAAGTGGTCCCGGTCTTCAAAAACGAAAACGTCCTGACCGTGGCGCTGGGGGATCCGCTGGACGTAGACACCCTGGACGGCCTGCGCTACGTGCTCAAGAGCAATGTCGAGGGCGTGGTGGCGCCGCCGGAACAGATCGAAAAGGCCCTGGCCAACTACTATGGCCGCGCCACGGGTGCGGTCGAAGGCATGCTGCAGGAGATTACGGAAGGCACCCTGGCGCTGCCGGACGATGTCCAGAAACAGCTGGTGGGGGATGAAAACGTCACGGAGTCGGACGCTCCCATCATCAAGCTGGTCAGCCTGATCATCATGGAGGCATTCCGGAGCCGGGCCAGCGACATCCATCTGGAGCCCATGCCCAAGAAATTCCGTGTGCGCTACCGCATCGACGGCGTGCTGCACGAGGTGGACAGCCCGCCCAAGCGCTTGCAATCGGCCATCATCAGCCGCGTGAAGATCATGTCGAACATGAGCATCGCGGAGAAGCGCGTGCCCCAGGACGGCCGCATCCAGATCAACGTGATGGGCCGCGACCTGGACCTGCGCGTGTCGTCCATCCCGACGAACCACGGCGAAAGCATCGTCATGCGTATCCTGGACAAATCCGGCATTGCACTGGGCCTGCCCCAACTGGGCTTCTTCGCCGACGACCAGCAGGTGTTCGAGCGGTTGATCGGCCTGTCGGACGGCATCCTGCTGGTGACGGGCCCGACCGGGTCGGGCAAGACGACGACGCTGTATGCCTGCTTGAACGCCATCAACAAGCCGGACCGCAAAATCATCACGGTGGAAGATCCGGTGGAATACCAGATGAGCGGCATCAACCAGGTGCAGGTGCGTTCCGACATCGGGATGACATTCGCCGCGGCGCTGCGGTCGATCCTGCGCCAGGCGCCCAACATCATCATGATCGGTGAAATCCGCGACTACGAGACCGCGGAGATCGCGGTGAATGCCTCGCTGACGGGCCATCTGGTGTTCAGTACCCTGCATACGAACGACGCGCCCAGTGCGGTGACGCGCTTGATCGACATCGGCGTCAAGCCCTTCCTGGTGGCCTCGTCCGTCCGGGCCATCATGGCGCAGCGGCTGGTGCGGCGGATCTGCGAGAAATGCAAAGAGCCGCATGCCCCGCAGGAAACGGAGCTGCGGCTGCTGGGGCCGGCGGCGAAGCAGTTGGCCGAGGTCCAGTTGTTTCACGGCAAAGGATGTCCGGAATGCAACTTCACGGGCTACCGCGGCCGAATGGGCATCTATGAAATCTTCCAGATCGACGACCAGGTGCGCAACCTGATCTTCGGGCAGGTCGCCGCCGCGGAGCTGCGGACCAAGGCGCGCGAGCTGGGCATGCGCACCCTGCGCGAGGACGGCCTGCGCAAGGTGGTGGCCGGCATGACCACGCTGGAGGAAGTGCTGCGGGTGACCATGGGAGACAGCGAATAATGAGTCTGATGAAATCATCCGAAATCCAGATCAACGACCTGCTGGAGCTGACGGTTCAGGAGGGGGCCTCGGACCTGCACCTGGCGGTGGGCCTGCCGCCGGTCCTGCGCATCAACGGCTCGTTGGCGCCGCTGGATGCGGAGCCCCTGACCCCGGAAGACACGGACCGCCTGATGCGGAGTTTTGCGCCGGAAGCGCATATCCAGAACCTGGAGACGAGCGGGGGCTCGGACTTCGGCTTCGGTTTCGGGGAGCTGGCACGGTTCCGCGTGAGCATCTTCCGCCAGAAAGGGCATGTGGGCATCGTGCTGCGCCTGATTCCCTCGACGATTCTGACGCTGGAGGAGATCGGCCTGCCGGCGCAGACGCGCGATCTGCTGTTCAAGCCGCGGGGGCTGATTCTGGTGACGGGGCCGACGGGTTCGGGCAAGACGACCACGCTGGCCAGCATGCTGAACATCATCAACCAGGAGCGCGACTGTCACATCATCACGGTGGAGGATCCCATCGAATACTATCACCAGCACCAGAAATCGCTGGTGACCCAGCGCGAGGTCGGGGTGGACGTGCCGTCATTCAAGGAGGCGCTGCGGCGTGCCCTGCGCCAGGATCCCGACGTGATTCTCGTGGGGGAAATGCGCGACCTGGAAACGATGGAGGCCGCCATCACCGCGGCGGAAACGGGCCATCTGGTGTTCGCCACCCTCCATACCACCGGTGCCGCGCGCACGGTGGACCGGATTGTAGACGCCTTTCCGACCAACCAGCAGGAGCAGGTCCGCACGCAGCTTGCGACCAGCATTGTGGCGGTGATCTCCCAGATCCTGATGCCGCGCAAGGACAAGCCCGGCCGGATCGCGGCCTTCGAAATCATGATTGCCACCCCTTCCATCCGGTCGCTGATCCGCGACAACAAGACCTTCCGGATCACCTCCGACCTGCAGACCGGCGCAAAATGGGGCATGCAAACCCTGGATTCGCACCTGATCCAGTTGTGGCAGGCCGGCAAGATCGCCTACGAGGAGCTGGTGACGAAGGCCCAGGACACCGAAGAAGTTGTTCAGCAGATCCGGGGCGCAAAGCAATAGGCAGGGCAAAGCGATGGCCAAATACACCGATATTTTCCTGGAGGAGCTGGTTCGCGCGAGCCTGGCGGATGACGTGCAGGCCGGCGAGGTCATCGACGAGCACGAGCGCACCGGCAAACCAACCCGCGAGATCGCCCAGGAAATGGGGCTGGTCACCGAAGAGCAGGCCTTGGACCTGATCGCCCAGTTGCTGGGGGCCGAGCGGGTGGATTTGGACCACCTGAGTCTATCGATGGAGGTCGTGCAGTCCGTGCCCGGCAGCGTGGCGCGGATGTACAGCATGATGCCCGTGGCGGCCGATGCCAACTCCGTTACCCTGGCCGTGGCCGACCTGATCGGGCCGGAAACCAGCGACGAAATCCGCTTCGTGCTGTCCAAGGACATCCAGTTCGCCGTGGCCACGCAGACGGCCATCGCCGCGGCGATTTCGCGCTACTACGGCACCGAGGACGAGAGCATGAAAGACATGCTGGCGAGCCTCGAGAGCGAGCTGGAAGGGGCCGGCGACCTGCTGCAGAGCGGGGCCCGGGGCGACGACATCGCCTCGGTGGAGGCGGCGGCCAATTCGCGGCCCGTGGTGCGCTTCGTCAACCTGGTGATCTACCAGGCCGTGCAGGATCGGGCCAGCGACATCCATTTCGAGCCGTTCGAGAACGAATTCAAGATCCGCTACCGGGTGGACGGGGCGCTCTACGAGATGGCGCCGCCGCCTCGTCACCTGGCCCTGCCGGTGACCTCGCGCCTGAAAGTGATCTCGGGCCTGAACATTGCCGAGCGGCGCCTGCCGCAGGACGGCCGCATCCAGCTGCCCGTGGCCGGCCGCATGATCGATTTCCGCGTATCGACCCTGCCCACCCAATTTGGCGAGAGCGTGGTGCTGCGCGTGCTGGACCGCAGCACGGTTTCGTTGGATCTGGAGAACATCGGCATGCCCGATGACATCTACGGGTATTTCTGCGAGGACATCTCCAAGCCCAATGGCATCGTGGTGGTGACGGGGCCGACCGGTTCGGGCAAGACCACCACGCTCTATTCGGCCCTGCGGCGGCTGAACACCATCGAAAACAAGCTGCTGACGGCGGAGGAGCCGGTGGAATACGAGATCGACGGGATCGTGCAGGTACCGATCCACGAAGCGATCGGCGTGACCTTTGCCCGCGTGCTCCGGGCGTTCCTGCGCCAGGACCCCGATATCATCATGGTAGGTGAAATCCGCGACATCGAAACCTCCGAGATCGCGATCCAGGCTTCGCTGACGGGCCATCTGGTGTTCAGTACGCTGCACACCAACGACGCGGCCGGGGCGGTCACCCGCCTGATCGACATGGGCGTGGAGCCATTCCTGATCGCCTCGACCCTCGAGGCGGTGCTGGGGCAGCGGCTCGTCCGAACCATTTGCACGAACTGCAAGACGGAATACCAACCCGGCCCGGACCTGCTGCAGCAGCTCGGGTTGACGGAACAGCAGGTGGGCGGGCGGCCCTTCTTCTACGGAGCCGGCTGCTCCTATTGCAACCAGACCGGCTACAAGGGGCGGCGGGGCATCTACGAATATCTGCGCGTCAAGGACCCCATCCGCGACCTGATCAACCAGCGCAAGCCCACCCTGGTGATCCGCGACAAGGCGATCGAACTGGGCATGCGCACGCTGCGCGAGGACGGCATCCGGTGCATCCTGGATGGCTATACCACGGTGGAAGAGATTTTGAAGTATACATAGCGGCCGACCGCCCCGGGCGGCCCATCACACGAGGCAGGCAAAGGGAGAACCAGCATGGCGCACTTCACATTCACAGCCTTGGATTCCAAGGGCAAGGAAGTTCACGGCGAAATCGAAGCCGACAGCCAGCAGGCCGCCGTGGCCCGCATCCGGGAACGACAGTATTTCCCGACCAAGATCGAGGAGGCGTCCGGCGGCGCCGCCCCGGCGCGCAAAGGAGCGGCCAAGAAGGGCGCGCTGCAGATGGAAATCAAGATGCCGAAATTCCTGCAGGGCGGCGTCAAGGCCAAGCAGTTGACGACCTTCACCCGCCAACTCTCCACGCTGATTAACGCCGGTTTGCCCCTGATGCGGGCCCTGCGGGTGCTGCAGCGGCAGGAGAAGAACCTGGCCCTGCGCGACGCGGTGACGCAGATGGCGGAAAGCATCGAGTCGGGCAGCACCTTCGCCGAAGCCCTGGCCGCCCATCCGAAAATCTTCGACCGCCTGTTTGTCAACATGGTCAAGGCCGGCGAACTCGGCGGCGTACTGGACGTGGTGCTGGCCCGCCTGGCCGAGTTCCAGGAGAAGGCCGAGAAGATCAAGGGCAAGGTCAAGAGCGCCATGACCTATCCCATGGTGGTCCTCTTCATGGCCATCGCCATCCTGATGTTCCTGATGACCTACATCGTGCCGAAGTTCTCCGATATTTTCGGTGACCTGATGGGCGGCAAGGGGATGCCGTTGATCACCCAGTTCGTGATGAACGCCAGCGCGATGATCAAGAACAACATCCTGATGGTGCTGATTGCGGTGGCGGCGCTGGTGATGGTCATCAAGCTGCTGGCCAAGACCACCCAGGGGCGCCTGGCCTTGGACAAGTTCAAGCTGCACGCACCGGTGTTCGGCACGCTGATCAGCAAGAATTCGATTTCCCGCTTCACCCGGACCCTGGGGACGCTGATGTCCGCGGGCGTGCCGGTGCTGCAGGCGCTCAACATCGTCAAGGAAACCGTCGGCAACGAGGTGATCTCGCGCGCGGTGGCGACCATCCATGACGCCGTGAAGGAAGGCGAAAACATGGCGCCGCCGATCGCGTCTTCGAAGGTGTTCCCGCCGATGGTGATCAGCATGGTGGAAGTGGGGGAGGAAACCGGCGCCCTGCCGGACATGCTCATGAAGATTGCCGATTCCTACGACGACGATGTGGACAATGCCGTGGCCGCGATGACCTCGATCATCGAACCGCTGCTGATCATCTTCCTGGCCGTGGTCGTCGGCACCATCGTGATCGCGTTGTTCATGCCGCTGGTCTCGATCATCGGCGGTCTGAGCGGGTAGGCCGCTCTCGGCGCCGACCCGGGCCGTAAAATGAAGGCTTGCCTGTTCCGGGGAGGGGACGGTACAAGCGGGGCATTTCGGATTCTGGAGGTGGATATGTCGTCAGGCGATTTGTTGTTTTCCCGGGCCCATTGCTGGGTCCGGGACGAAGGGGATGTGGTCGTCGTGGGCATCACGGATTACGCCCAGGAGCAGATGTCGGAACTGACGTTCGTCGAATTGCCCGAAGTGGGCGGACACGTGACGGCGGACGAGGAAGTGGCGGTGGTCGAATCGGTCCAGGCCACCAATGATGTTTTCGCGCCCCTGGCCGGCACCATCGTCGAAGTCAATGAGGCCTTGCTGGAGCAACCTGAACTGGTCAACCACGATCCGTTCGGCCGCGGCTGGATTTTCAAGCTCAAGCCCGATCGGCGCGCGGATCTGGACGAGCTGCTCGACAGCGATGCCTACGAGGCGCAACTGCCCGAAGAGGACGAGTAGGGGGCGGTTTTAGCCGCCCGGCGGGCCGGCCGCGGGGGAGGCTTGCGGGTCCGGTTTTTTCCGAGGCGGGCGGGATCGGCGCGGTCGGTACGGGGCCCGGAAGACGCGGTCAAAATCGTAGATGTTGTCGAAGTCTTCGATCTTGTCGTCCGGCGTCTTGCCGAGGAGTCCCGCCTCGAGCATGGCAAAGACGATTTCCCCGAAGTCGCGCGTGGTGCGCACGCCCCAGCGGTTGAGAACCGTCATGGCCAGGGGACCGAACTGTGCCAAGGCATGGCGCCGGAGACCCTCAGCCAGTTCCGCCCCGGTGACATGGCGGGGGGCCTTTTCCTTTTCATGAATCTGCCGGACGGTTTCCTGCAGCCCGTCCAAAAGGAACTGATAGGCCTCCGGGGCATAACGGGGGTCGCGGGCGCAAAGGCGCTTGATGGCTTCGGCGAGGGGCGGGATTTTCATGCCGTCAACGAGGCAGGGCGGCCTGGAGGCGCTGGGCGAGGGCGGCGGCCTCCGCCGGGTCGGCATAGGGATGGGGCGACCAGTTCCAGTGGTGGCCATCGTGTTTGAATCGAGGCACCACGTGGAAGTGGATATGGGGCACCACCTGCCCGGCGACGCTGCCGTTGGCCTGGTGCACATTGACTCCGTCCGCGCCCAGCCCTTCCACCTGGGCGTGTGCAATGCGCCGGACCACGGCGATGATTCGGGCGAGCACCTCGTCGGGGGTTTGGGACAACGAATCATAATGGGTTTTCGGAACCACCAGGGCATGACCTTTCACGAGGGGACCGATGTCCATGAAGGCCAGCGTGTCGGCGTCCTCGTAGAGCTTGAAGGCCGGCAGTTCGCCGGCGATAATTTTGCAGAAAACGCAGTCGGGATTTTTCATGGGGCGGGTTGCTCCTTCGGGGGCAGATAAGGTTCGGACCGGTCGGTGCGCTGGTGCAGCCAGCGGGCGCCCAGGCCCAGGCAGAAGAGCAGCAGCAGTCCCAGCAGGAAGCGCCGCTCCGCCAGAGTCAGGTCGAAGCAGGCCTGCAGGGGCTGCCACAGTGCATCACCGGCGTCTTTCCACTTCATGACGCGGATTCTACGGCGCCCGCGCGGAATTGCCACCCGAAAATGGGGAGAGATCGACCCCCAACTGCGCGCTCCGGGCCTAAGCGAACCCTTTTGAGGCTGGAAAGGAGGCCAGGTGCATGATACGTTAGGAATGATGTTGTGCGAGAGCTGTCATGCAAAAGAAGCGACGGTCCACCTGACCCAGGTGGTGGACGGACGGGTGTCGAAACACCACCTCTGCGAGGGGTGCGCTGAAAAGCAGGGGATTGATGTACATGCCCAGCCCATGGATCTCAGCGGAATGATGGCGAACCTGAAAAAGCACCTGGCTCATCTTCAGGATGCTCCGGCCACCGTGCGCCCACCGGCGGGGCCGGCGGCCTGCCCGGTCTGCGGCCTGACACGCAAG
This sequence comes from Lentisphaerota bacterium, assembly GCA_012514035.1. Taxonomy (GTDB): domain Bacteria; phylum Verrucomicrobiota; class Kiritimatiellia; order CAIQIC01; family Lenti-01; genus Lenti-01. The sequence goes on from JAAZBB010000062.1 coordinate 25,316, forward strand.
GACATCCTGAAACGCGGGCGGCTGGGTTGCGATCACTGCTATGATGTCTTTGCCCCGGACATGCTGCCGGTGATCGTCTCGCTCCAGCACAGCGACCAGCATCTGGGCAAGGTGCCCCGTCGCGCCTCGGAACGGATGAAGAGCTCCGTGGAGGCGGCGCGCCTGCAGCGGGAGCTCGACCGGGCCGTCGCCAGTGAAAACTACGAATTGGCGGCCAACCTGCGGGATCAGATCAAGGCCCTGCCGGCGGCGGAGACGGCCCCATGAACGGGCGGATGACCACGAGACGCGGGTCGGCGGTGGCCTACGAAGAAGCCTACGGCCTCACTTTGAGCAGCCGGGTGCGGCTGGCGCGGAATCTGCGCGGCCTGCCCTTCCCGGACCAGGCCACGGCGCAAATCCGGGCGCAGGTCCTGCAGTGCGTGCAGACGGCCGCGCGGGAGGCGCTGCCCATCCAGGAATCCCTGGCGGACAGCCCGCGTCTTTTCCGGCAACGGCTGTTCGAGGACCATTTGATCAGCCACCATTTGCTGGAAGGCCGTCCGGAATCGGCCGTGTGCCGGAATGCGGACCGGCCCCTTTCGATCATGATCAATGAAGAAGATCATGTCCGCATCCAGGCCATCCGGGCCGGCCTCGCCCTGCGGGAGGCCTGGGAGGACGCGAACGCGCTTGACGACCTGCTGGAACAGCAACTGGACTACGCATTTTCCCCGACCCTGGGCTATTTGACGAGCTGTCCGACCAATGTTGGCACCGGCATGCGGGCGAGCGTCCTGATGCACTTGCCGGGGCTGGTGATCATGAGCGAGATCGAGCCGATCATCAATGGCTTGAGCAAGATCGGCCTGGCGGTCCGGGGCCGGTGGGGCGAAGGTACGGCGGCCCTCGGACACATGTTCCAGATCTCGAACCAATTGACCCTGGGCTTGTCGGAGATGCGCATCGTCGAGGATCTGGAGGCCATTGTGAAGGAAGTGGCCGGCCACGAGCAGAATGCGCGGATGCGCCTGAAGCAGGAACGTGGTCTGTTTGCGGAGGATTTGGCGGCCCGCGCCGAGGGGCTGCTGAGTTCCGCGCGCCTCATGACCGCGCAGGAGGCACTGGAACGGTTGTCGGAGCTGCGGCTGGGTATCGCCCTGGGCCTGGTGAAAGGATTGGACATGCAGACGGTGGACCGGCTATTGCTCGATGTGCAGCCGGCTCATCTGCAGACCGCCGCGGGCCGGAGCATGTCCGGCGAGGAACGGGATGTGGAGCGGGCCCGGCGGCTGCGGCAGGAGCTGCGGCGACCGGCGAAACGAACGGCCAAGAGGAATCCATGAACAATTTTACCCCCCGAGCGCAGCAGGTGCTGCAGCTGGCCCGGCGCGAAGCCGACCGGTTCAATCACGGTTACATCGGCACGGAACACTTGCTGCTGGGGTTGATTGCCCTCGGCCAGGGCGTCGCCGTAACCGTCCTGCGGCGCATGGGGCTGGACCTTGAAACCGTCCGGATGGAAGTCGAGAAGGCCGTGGGCGTCGGTTCGGACATGAAAACGGTGGGCAACGTGCCGTACACCCCGCGGGTCAAGAAGGTCCTGGCGCTGGCGGGCACGGAAGCACGGGCCATGAATGTCGAGTTCGTCGGCACGGAGCACATTTTGCTGGGGTTGCTGCGCGAAGGGGAGGGCGTGGCCGCCCGGGTGCTCGCCAACCTGAACGTGGACCTCGAGCAGACCCGGCACGCCGTGATGAAGGAACTGGACCCAAACTATGAACCCGGCAGCCGCCCGGAGCGGGAAGACGGTCCCGGCGAGGCTCCGGGCGAGGCCCGCGGCCCGGCGGCCAAGGATTCCAAGACTCCCGCGCTGTCGACCTTCGGACGGGACCTGACCGCCTTGGCGGAAAAAGGTGCGCTGGATCCCGTGATCGGCCGGGCGGACGAAATCGAGCGGGTCATGCGCATTCTGTGCCGGCGCACCAAGAACAACCCGGCCTTGCTGGGCGAGGCGGGCGTGGGCAAGACCGCCATTGCCGAAGGACTGGCGCAGGCCATTGTGGATGGCGAGGTGCCGGAACTGCTGCACGGCAAGCGGGTGGTTTCGCTGGACCTGGCGCTGATGGTGGCCGGGACGAAGTATCGCGGCCAGTTCGAGGAGCGCATCAAGGCGGTGATGGATGAAATCCGCCGCGTGAAGAACGTGATCCTGTTCGTGGATGAACTGCACAGCCTGGTCGGCGCCGGCAGCGCCGAGGGCGCCATGGACGCCGCCAACATCCTCAAGCCCGCGCTTTCGCGCGGCGAATTGCAGGTCATCGGGGCGACGACCCTGAACGAGTACCGCCGCTTCATCGAAAAGGATGCCGCGCTCTCGCGCCGCTTCCAGAGCGTGCTGGTGCGCGAGCCGTCCATCGAAGAGTCCATCGAGATCCTCAAGGGCCTGCGCGGGCGCTACGAGGCTCATCACCACGTGCACTACAGCGACGGGGCGATCGAATCGGCGGTCCGCCTGTCCGCCCGCTACCTCCAGGACCGGTTTTTGCCCGACAAGGCGATCGACGTGATCGACGAGGCCGGGGCGCGGGCGCGCATCGGCTCCATGACCCGGCCGGTCCATGTCAAGGAGCGGGAGAAGGAAATCGCGGCGCTCCTGACGCAGCGCAACACGGCCATCCAGGAGGAGCGGTTCGAAGAGGCGGCCAAGCTGCGCGACGCGGAACGCGCGGCACGGGCCGCCCTGGACACAGAACTGGCGGAGTGGCGCCGCGGCCATGCGGAACAGATCGTGGAAGTCACGGAAGACGACGTCCGCCTCATCGTGTCGAAATGGACGGGCGTGCCCCTCGAGAAGATGGAGCAGAAGGAAACCGCCAAGCTGCTGGAGATGGAATCCGTGCTGGCCAAGACGGTGATCGGCCAGGTCGACGCCATTTCCTCCATCTGCAAGGCGTTGCGGCGCTCGCGCGCGGAGTTGAAGGATCCCCGGCGACCGATTGGCTCGTTCATCTTCCTGGGCCCGACGGGCGTGGGCAAGACGCTGCTGGCCAAGTCGCTGGCGGAATTCATGTTCAACAGCCCCGACGCCCTCATCCAGATCGACATGTCCGAATACATGGAGAAGTTCAATGCCTCGCGACTGGTGGGCTCGCCCCCCGGCTACGTGGGCTACGAAGAGGGCGGCCAGTTGACCGAACGCGTGCGTCGCCGGCCCTATTCCGTGGTGTTGTTTGACGAGATCGAGAAGGCTCATCCCGATGTGATGCACATGCTGTTGCAGATTCTGGAAGAGGGGCGGCTCACGGATGGTCTGGGCCGGGCGGTGGATTTTCGCAATACCATCATCATCATGACCTCCAACATCGGGTCGGACATCGTCCGGCGCGGCGCCGGGCTGGGCTTCGGGGGGCATACAGCCGCGGCCGACTTCGCCAAGCTGCGCGAACAGATGCTGGAGACCGCCAAGCAGAACTTCCGGCCCGAGCTGCTGAACCGTGTGGAGGAAATCATCGTATTCCGCCAGTTGCAGGAGGAAGACATCCGCCAGATCCTCGAGATCGAGGTCGCCAAGGTGGCCGCCCGCCTGAAATCGCGCGAAATTGTCCTGTCGGTCCAGCCCTCGGCCTTTGCGTTTCTGCTGGCCAAGGGGTATGACCGCCAGTACGGCGCGCGCCAGCTGCGGCGAGTCGTGGAGCGGTATCTGGAAAACGTGCTGGCGGAGGAGATTCTGCGCGGGAAAATCGCCAATGGCGAGATCATCGAAGTGGAGGGCGGCGAGGACAGACTGGTCTTCCGCCCTCCGTCGGGCGAGGCAGCGAAAGAACCGCTGGAGATCAAGCCCGAACCGGTCGCAAAGCCTGCGACCCGCCGGAAGAAGGACCCGGGCGCGGAATGAGCGGCTTCCGGGTTCATAACACCCTGTCCCGGCAACTGGAGGATTTCCAGCCGCGGGAGGCGGGCCACGCCCGGATGTATACCTGTGGGCCTACGGTCTACAACGTGGCCCACATCGGCAACTTCCGGGCCTATGTCTTCGAGGATCTGCTCCGCCGCTGGCTGCAGTTCAAAGGCTACCGCGTCACCCAGGTGATGAATCTGACCGATGTGGACGACAAGACCATCCGCGACTCGCAGGCGGCCGGCATGCCGCTCGCGGATTACACCGCGCAGTATAAGCAGGCGTTTTTCGAAGACATGCGCGCCCTGAACATCCAGCCCGCCGAACACTACCCGGCGGCCACCGACCACATTCCCGAGATGATCGCCCTGATCCGGACGCTGGAGGAGAAGGGGTACGCCTATCGCGCGGCGGACGGTTCGGTGTACTTCAGCATCGACCAATGGCCGGCCTACGGGAAGCTGGCGCATCTGGATCGCACGGGCCTGCGCCCGGGGGTGCGGGTGGCGACCGACGAATATGATAAGGAGAACGCCGCCGATTTCGCGTTGTGGAAGGCCTGGGATGAGCGGGACGGCGACGTGGCCTGGAATTCCCCATGGGGCCGGGGCCGCCCTGGCTGGCATGTCGAATGCTCCGCCATGAGCATGAAATACCTGGGGCCCAGTTTCGACATTCATACCGGCGGGGTGGACAACATTTTCCCGCATCACGAGGATGAAATCGCCCAGAGCGAGGCCGCCAACGGGCAACCCTTGGCCACCTATTGGCTGCATTGCGCCCATCTGATGGTGGACGGGCAGAAGATGTCGAAATCGCGCGGCAACTTTCATACGCTTCGGGATATTCTGGCGCGGGGCTATGCAGGCCGCGAAGTGCGCTACGAACTGCTGGCCACCCATTACCGCGCGCCGCTTAACTTCACGTTTGCTTCCCTGGATGCGGCGCGCACCGCGCTGCGGCGGGTGGACGAATTCACGGCGCGACTGGCCCCAGCGGCGGGCGGCGCCCCGGCCGGTGCACTGCCCGGGTGGGCCCGGGCGGCGGCGGACCGGTTCGAGACGGCCCTGGACGAGGATCTGAACATTTCCGCCGCCCTGGCGGCGCTGTTTGATGCCATCCGCGAAGGCAACGCCGTGATGGACGCCAAGCTGTTGACGCCGGCCGATGCCGCGGCGGTGCAGGCGCTGCTCAAGCGCTGGGACGGTGTCCTCGGCGTGCTGGAAAAACCGGCCGAGGCCGTGCCCCCCGATATCCAGGCGCGGCTGGACAAGCGCCAGACTGCCCGCGCGGCCAAGGATTGGAAGCTGTCCGACGCCCTGCGCGACGAAATCGCCGCCCGCGGCTGGACCGTCAAGGACACCCCCAAAGGCCAGGTCGCAACCAAAGCGTAAGTATTCAGGAGTCAGAAGTCAGGAGTCAGCATGGAAACCGATTATTCGATTTTGTGCGGTTTGTTCTTCTGACGACTGGATACTGAATTCTGACTTCTCGTTGGCAGGTGATAAGAGGAAATGCAGTGAGTGGTAGCACGATAAAAGGCAGACTGATCACGTTCGAGGGGCCGGAGGGGGCGGGGAAGAGCACGCAGGCGGCGCTGCTGATTTCGAAGCTGGAGGCGCACGGGATCGAGGTGGTCTATACCCGCGAGCCCGGCGGCACGAAGCTCGGCGAGGCCATCCGGGGACTCCTGCAGTACAACGCAGCCGGAGAAGATCCGTGCCCGGAGAGCGAAGTCCTGCTGTTTGAGGCCAGCCGTGCCCAACTGGTCCGCCACGTGATCCAGCCGGCGCTCGAACGCGGCGCGTGGGTGCTGTGCGACCGGTTCGCGGACTCCACGACGGCCTACCAGGGCTTCGGCCGCGGGTTTTCCGTCGAACTGATGGAAACCATCAACCGCTTCGCGATCGGCGCGGCGGTGCCGGACATGACGATCCTGCTCGACGTCAACGTGAGCCTGGGCATGCAGCGCTGCGCGAAACGGCAGGTCGGCAAGAAGATCCAGTACGACCGGATCGAAAGCGAAGCGCTGGAATTCCACGAAAAAGTCCGGCAGGGCTACCTGGAGCTGGCGCGGCGCCATCCGGAACGGTTCCGGCGAGTGGATGCCATGCGGGCGGCCGAGCGGGTGGCGGTCGATGTCTGGAAGCTGGTGCAAGATGCCTTTTTCTCCCAAGGTTGAAAGGGCCCTCGGGTCCTTCCGGCGGACCATGGCGGCGGGCCGCATGCCGCATGCCCTGCTGGTCTCCGGTCATCCACGCGGTTCGGGCGCCGAGTTTGTCGCCGGCCTGCTCGGACTGCTGTTTCCGGGTGCCGACCCGGAACGGCTCCGCCAGCATGTTGACATCATGTGGCTCGAACCGGAGAGCAAATCGCGCGTGATCCGCGTGGATGAAATCCGGAATCTGATTGAATTCATCGGTTTGACTTCCTACGCCGGGGGCTGGAAGGCCGGCGTGATCTTGTTCGCGGACCGGTTAAACGACAACGCCCAGGGCGCCCTGCTGAAGACGCTGGAGGAGCCGCCTCCCCGCAGCCTGCTGCTGCTGCTGACGGATTCTCCCGCCAGTCTCAAGGCAACCATCCGCTCCCGGGCGCAATACGTGGAGGTGCGGGAGGAGTCCGGTCCGGCGGACGCGCCGTGGCAGCCCGTGGTGCTCGACCTGCTGCGGAATCCGCCTCTGCGGCGGGGCGTGGAGATGATAGCCTGGACCGATCGCCTGACGGCGCCGCTGCGCGCGCTGGAGGAGCTGGCGGCCGCGGAGGAAACCGCCCGCCAGGAGGATGTGACCCGGGCACGTCTCGAATCCGAATTCACCAAGGCGGACAAAGGGGTCATCGAGGGGCGCGTGGCGTCGCGGGTCAAGGAGATGCGCGAGGACATCCTGCGCCTCATCCAACTGTGGCAGCGCGACGTCCTGGCTCGGGCCAGCGGGGCCGAGGCGGTCCCTGCGAATTTTCCCGGCGAGGAAGCCTGCCTTGCCGAGCAGGCCCGGGGGCTTGCGATCGCTGAAGCCGCCGCCCGCGTGGCCGTGGTGGATGAAGTCCGCGAACTGCTGGCGCACAACATCCGCGAAGCCGCCGCACTGGTGCGCATGGCCCGGGCCTTTTCCACGCCCGTGGCCTGATTTCCCTGTTTCCCCGGAGTGGCGGTTTTTCCACACTGTGGAAACAATCACCTTTTTTTTCCATACAATGGAATCCGGCAGCGGCCGGATCGCGGATTTTCGGCGCAACGGAAGTCTGGCATCTGCAGGTTAAAAATGCGGCCCGTGCGCACCCAGACGATCTTGGCCCGCGGAAGCGAAGTTGGCGCCTCCCACCGTGCGAGGCAGTGGCACCCCGCCTGAAGCCAATGCACCATCCACTCGGGCAGGGCTTAACCGTTATGGAGGGATTGTGCCAGGACGCGGCAGACCTCATCCTGTTCAGCGTAGGTCAGATGGGAGTGGATCGGCAGGAGCAGTCCATACAAACGGGCCTTCTCGCTTACTGGCAAGCAGCGGCACCGACGCGGCGGACACCCGCAGATGCTGCGATTGCCTGCGCATTGCCATGGTTCGATTTGATAGGCCGGCTCCATGTGCGACGTATGCACCCCTCGCCGCGTAGGCACGCCTTGATCCAGCATGCGCTGCATGATCGTCAATTGATCCGCCGATTCCGGCAGGAGGACGCAGTAGGATTGCCAGTTGGAGCGCGCCCACTCCGGCTCGCGCGGCAGGCCCAGTCCCGCAATATCACTCAACCGCCGGTGGTACCGCTCAGCCAAGTCCCGGCGGCGACGGACGATTTCCTCCACTTTCTTCAGTTGTGCACGGCCGATCGCCGCCTGGATGTCGGTGAGGCGGTAATTATAGCCCAGTTCGACGTATTCCTCGAACGTGACGGTTTTCGCGCCATGCCGCGCGTCGGACGACATGCTCATGCCGTGGCAGCGCCAGCGGCGGAACTGGGCATCATATTCCGGGTTGTTGGTCGTGATCATCCCGCCATCGCCTGTTGTGATGATCTTGCGGGCGTGGAAGGAAAAACAGGCGATGTCGGCGTGCGCCCGGCCGATCTTCTCCCACCGCCCGTTCCACAGGATTTCGCTGCCGATGGCCGGCGCGGCATCCTCCACAACCTTGAGATTGTGCCGCCGGGCGACATCCAAAATGTCCGCCAGGTTGCAGGGCATGCCGATCTGATGCACGCACAGAATGGCTTTTGTCTTCGGGGTAATGGCTCCTTGGAGTTGACGGGGGTCCAGGTTATAGGTCAGGGGTTCGATGTCCACGAAGACGGGAATGGCATCCATGTAACGGATGCAGTTGGCCGTGGCCAGAAAGGAATGGCTGACGGTGATGACTTCGTCGCCCGGCCGGATGCCGATGGCCTTCATTGCCAGATGCAAAGCGGTGGTGGCGCTGGACACGGCGCAGGCATGAGCCGCTCCGGTATAGTCCGCGAATTCTCGTTCAAACGCATCAACCTCAGGTCCTTGGGTGACCCAACCGGACCGGATGGCTCGAACGGCGGCTTGTTCTTCCGCCTCATCCATCCAGGGCCGTGCAAAGACGACATTCATATTTTTCACTTTCGAGGAGGTTATTTCAGTAGGGGACGGGATCAAATGAAAGGCGGAGTCCGGTGCGGGGCTTTCCAGTTGTGGATGACTTCCTCCGACAGCAGTTCTTCTGGCGTCCGCCCCGAGTTCCTGTACCAGTCCAACAGCTTGCGCAAGCCTTCGTGCAGACCGATATGACTGCGGAAATTCACCAGGGAGGTCAGGCGGCTGGTATCCGCCCACAGCCGGAGAACATCGCCGGGACGCGGGGCCTCGTTTTGAATTTGACCGTTTTGTTTTTCCGTAATCTCCAGGACCATCCGGGCCAAATCGCCGATGGGGGTTTCCTTTCCGGAACCTAGATTGACGGTTTGCCCGACCAGATCGTCCATCAGTCCAACCTGCAGGATCCAGCGGGCGGTTTCCTCCACGAACATGAAATCCCGGGTCTGCCGGCCGTCGCCAAACACGATCAGCGGTTTACCCGCCAGGGCGCGCAACATGAACCGGGGAATGACCTCGCCGCTGTCGCCTTCGTGGTGGCACCGCGGCCCATAGGAGTTGAACGGCCTCACCACCGTGGTTGGGAAGCGGTAGGTGTCCCAGTAAGCGCGGGTATAGCAGTCGCCAGCCAGTTTGGAGGCTCCATAGACGGTATGGGGATAGGCCGGGGTTTCCTCCGTTATGGGCACTTGATGGGCGGTGCCGTAGATCTCCGAACTGGAAACATAAATGAATCGTCGCACCCCGGCGGCCTGGGAGAGCTTCAGCAGATCCAACGTGGCCGTGGCGTTGACATCGTGGTTTTCACGGGGCGAATGAATGGAATGGCGGACGCCGAGACAGGCCAAGTGGAAGACGCGGTCCGCGCCGGACAGCAAGGTCTTCATCCGCTCCAAGTCGCGAATGTCCGCCTCGACAAACTGCACTTTGTCCGACAGGACCTCCTCGATATTTTCCCGCTTCCCGTTCACCAGGTTGTCGACGATGCGAACGGAGAGGCCCGCGGCGGCCGCCCTCCGCACCAGTTCCGAGCCGATGAATCCGGCCCCCCCCGTGATGACGATGAATTCATCCATATGCTACCCGTCTCTTGTCGTCCCGTTGTTCTCAAGTATTGAAAGCGACCCCTCCAATCCAGTCAAGGCGTACGTTAAGCGCGAAAAGCGCCAGCCGTCTCCAGAAAAAAGGCGCTGGTGCGCCTCCATGTTCCGGACATGTCGCCCCCGGTCCATTTTTCGGGTCCAGTAGGCCAGGGGGCGCGTCCAATAAGAACGCGGCAAGACCGCGTCAAAAATGGCCACATACCCCCCGTCACGGCAGACCCGGCGCATTTCTTCGATCGCTTTCCTGGCTTCGATGTCATCCAAGTGGTGCAGGATGCCGAAGCACCACACGCCGCCGAAGGTCTGGTCTGCAAAGGGGAGGTCGGTGGCCGTGCCGACGTGTGCTTCCCCTCCTGCCTGGCGAAATGCCTCCACATAGGCTTCCGAAATGTCGATCCCGACCGGTTTGAGCCCGCATTTCCAGAGTCGCGAAGCAGGGCCGCAACCCACGTCCAGAACGGGTTGCCGGCCAGGGGGGAGGGTCCGGATCAAACGCTTCAGGTGCCGGACCAGAAAATACTCGCTGCCCGGGGCAATCAGAAACTGGGAAAGCGCGTAGATCCACGGGCGATTCAGAATGTCATAAAGGCTCATCAGCGCAATCCGGTGGTAGGCGATTCAACAGGCCAGTACATCATAACGCTGTGCCGTGGCTTGCACATGATGGGGGCTTGGGGCCGGTCAGGCCGATTGTGTCCTCAATGATGAACCTCGGCCGGTTGCGCGCCTCATCCAAAGCGCGCCAGACGTATTCGCCCAGCACGCCCA
>JAAZBB010000063.1 GCA_012514035.1 Lentisphaerota bacterium
CGCGCGCGCCCCCGAAAACGAAGACGAGAAGACGGGCGGAACGAACCGGGCGGCGTCAGCCGCCTCGACGGTGGCCACCGGCGACGGGCAGCCAGCCTCGCCCCGACGTTCAGGAGGGGCGACCGACGACCGCGCCCACGCGGGCGGCGGAAGCGCAGGCACGCGGCCAGCGTGCCGAGCATGAGCCGCGCGGCCAAGCGCGGCACCTTGCTCCGAGCCGCGTCCAGCGGCGAGGAGTAGAAGCAAGGCGAGCGGCGCGAGCCTTGCGGTAGTCCGAGCGGCGCATCAGCGCCGCGAGGTATCCTGTAACCACCACCTCGACATGGACGGCCTACCGCTGGTAATACTTTCGAGCGGCGTCCAGGAAAGACGACCACTTTTCCGGATACGGGTAGCGTCCCGACTTCGCAGAAGGTCGGGACTTGGGGTGTCCCGATCGCGCCCGCGCATCGGGAGCCACGAGTACCCCGCCACAGGCGGGCTCGCCTACGGCAAGAAATCTCGTCGCCCCGACCACTTCTAAACCCCAAAAACCCTCTGGAAACAAGGGGTTGGGGTGTCCCGATCGCGCCCGCGCATCGGGAGTCACGAGTTCCCCGCCACAGGCGGGCTCGCCTACGGCAAGAAATCTCGTCGCCCCGACCACTTCTAAACCCCAAAAACCCTCTGGAAACAGGGGGTTTTTCTTTGTTCTCATTTCGGCCCCCTGTCTCTTACGTTCCCATAAGTTGCCACTTTTCCAGACAGTCAGGGGTGGCAAAAAAGGGTGGCAACTTTTCGGTCATTCGTTCGGCCAGTATTGGCCGGGGCGCCAATTTTCCCTATCTGCCGCGAAAGTGCTAAAAAAGAGGTGGGCCGCCACGCCGCTCCCGCAAGGCCCTGCGCCGCCGTTTCCCGCGTCCCGCGTCGCCGTCCGTTAGCGCCTAGCCCTGAGGATCGGCCCCGCAAATCGCATCCTGCGGCCCTGACGATCGAGCCGCCTCCGGATCGTCTCGCCAGCCTCGCTGCCGCCGCCAAGTCCCGCCGATGATGAATCCGTCGCCCGGTAGTGCGGCCCACGACGTGCGCACCGGTTAGCTACCTGAAGGACTGCCAAAACAGCCATCACTTCGGAAAAATATGCCGAAAATTTACACCCAAATTTATTTGAAATCAGGGATTACTTGCACACAAGCGAATACGAATGACGAGTTCATCTCGAGCACCGATAGGAATCCGCACGGTATCTTCTAAATCTATGAAATAGTCACTGTCCTTGTTTGCCAGCTGCCAGTCAAATTCTTGGTTGGGCAGCACATCAAATGTTGCAAATTCCACTGCAAACACCGTGTATCCGGTCGGCACTTTGAATTCGAAGTTTTCACTACCATCCGCAGCTAGAACGATATCTTCTTGGGGCATTTGCACCGACAGAGTCCCTGCGAAATATGTAATGGTGTAATTTTCAAGGCCCGTGCCCTGTGCATGGCTGATGATAATATCATAATCACCTACTTCCGCCGCTGTGCCGGCCCCATCACTGCGCAGATCAACGCTGGTAACCTCGTCGTCACCGATGAGACCGCGGGAAGTAAATTCGTTGCCCGTAAAAGAATAAGTCAGCAAGTAGCCTTTGGTGATATCCATAGCTGTTATTGCCAGCGCCTTCGACGTGATGTCCGCGATCAGGACTGGTGGCGTCAGGCTGTAGTTGCCGGCGTCCGCCCCGCCCAGACTGTAGCCGGCCGCCGCGATTGCGATGTCCGCGCTGACGTCCGCCGCCGCGAACGTGAAGACCGGCGTCCCCTCCAGGGTTACTTCGTCCGGCGTTACCACGCCGGTCAACTCCGCCGTCCCGCTGGCCGTGGCCGCGGTCGTCCCGTCGTACACCTTGTCGTCCCCGGTCAGCCCCGTCACCGCCAGCGCCTTCGCCGCGATGTCCGCCGAGAGGTCCGCCGGCTGCGTCAGATCGTAGTTGCCCGCCTCGTCGCCCGCCAGCGTCAGCGCCGCGGTCACCGCGATGTTCATGCCCACGTCCGCCTGGGCAAAGGTGCCGACCCGCGCGTCCAGCGAGACGTCGTCGCCGTCCACCACGCCCACCAACGCAGCGCCGGAAATTGTCGCGTCCGTCGTTCCGTCGTAGGTCTTGTTGTCGGCCACGGCCCCCGCCGTCATCAGTTCCTTGGCGGCGATGTCCGCCCAGAGGTCCGCCGGCTGCGTCAGATCGTAGTTGCCCGCGTCGTCGCCCGCCAGCGTCAGCGCCGCGGTCACTTCGATGCCGGTGCCGACGGTAGCCTGCGCGAACGTGCCGACCAGCGCGTCCAGCAAGACGGCGTCGCCGTCCAACACGCCTACTAGCGCGGCGCCGGAAATCGTCGCGTCCGTCGTGCCGTCATAGGTCTTGTTGTCGGCCACGGCCCCCGCCGTCGTCAGTTCCATGGCGGCGATGTCCGCCCAGAGGTCCGCCGGCTGCGTCAGATCGTAGTTGCCCGCGTCGGCGCCCGCCAGCGTCAGCGCCGCGGTCACCGCGATGTCCGTGCCCACGTCCGCCTGGGCAAAGGTGCCGACCCGCGCGTACAGCCAGACGTCGTCGCCGTCCAACACGCCCACCAACGCAGCGCCGGAAATCGTCGCGTCCGTCGTGCCGTCGTAGGTCTTGTTGTCGGCCACGGCCCCCGCCGTCGTCAGTTCCTTGGCGGCGATGTCCGCCGAGAGGTCCGCCGGCTGCGTCAACGCGTAGTTGCCCGCGTCGGCGCCCGCCAGCGTCAGCGCCGCGATCACCACGATGTCCGTGCCCACGCCCGCCTGAACAAAGGTGCCGACCAGCGCGCCCAGCGAGACGTCGTCGCCGTCCACCACGCCTACTAGCGCGGCGCCGGAAATCGTCGCGTCCTGCGTGCCGTCGTAGGTCTTGTTGTCGGCCACGGCCCCCGCCGTCGTCAGTTCCTTGGCGGCGATGTCCGCCCAGAGGCCCGCCGGCTGCGTCAGATCGTAGTTGCCCGCGTCGGCGCCCGTCAAGGTCAGCGCCGTCGTCACTTCGATGAAGGTGCCGACGGTAGCCTGCGCGAACGTGCCAACCAGCGCGTCCAGCGAGACGTCGTCGCCGTCTACCACGCCTACTAGCACGGCGCCGGAAATCGTCGCGTCCGTCGTGCCGTCGTAGGTCTTGTTGTCGGCCACGGGCCCCTCCGTCGTCAGTTCCTTGGCGGCGATGTCCGCGATCAGGGCTGGCGGTATTAGCGAGTAATCCTCGGCATCCGCACCGCCAAGGGTATAGCCCGTGGTGATGATCTCGATGTCTTCGCCCGCGCCGGCTGACGCAAATGTAAAGGTTGGCGTGCCTTGAAGCGTCACATCGTCATCCGCAAACACCCCTTCAAGGACCGCCGTCCCGCTGGCCGTGGCCGCGGTCGTCCCGTCGTACACCTTGTCGTCCCCGGCCAACCCCGTCACCGTCAATTTAGGTTGATATATCTTCAGCCCGTTGAAATAGAGATCGCCATCGAAGCCGCCTACGTTCGAAAATCCGTTGTAAATCGCCAAGCTGTCCAATCCTGCTCCCGGCGTGCCAGCCAAGGGTTTATCCGAAAATATATTCGTTGTCCCGGCAGGACCCAGGGTCACGACTCGCAAATCATACGTATCGGGAGACGACAGGATCAGAGTTATCCGCAATCCATTCGTCGTCATGGGGATGCCGGTGTCCCAGCGCCCGCCCCCATCCACGATTTCATAATTGTTGCTCCCACCATTGTAGAGAAATTCAAACCGGAGTCCCGTGTTGTAGTCGGCCTCTGAATTGGTTGCGTTACCGTGCCGGACAACAAATCCGACATATCCGCCTTCCGCGACTTGCGAGTTCTCCATCGAAAGCTGGAGCGCCTGAGACACGGCCAGGGAACTCCGGGTGAACGGGCGGTACGCAACCGCCATGCTATATTCGTCTCCATTGGCCCATAGACCCCACGCGTTTGAATTCTCACCGGATTGGATATAGTTCAAGGTTGCGTTGTTCAAAGGGCCCGCAGTGGCAATGAAATGCCCGGCCGAGACTCCGGTCATTAGGGTCCACGGTCCCAGTCCGCTGCCGCCATTGTCGCCCGTCTGCCAGTTATCCGCATATGCCGGGTCGGAGGCATCGTCGTATGCAGGAAGGGCGGTCAAGCCATTCGGGGCGATGTCTGCATTCAACCCGGAAAAGGTGAGCGAATAGTTGCCGGCGTCAGCGCCGCCAAGAACAAAGCCGGTCACTGTAATCTCGATATCATTCGCAACATAAGGATCGACAAACGCATACACTGGCGACCCTCCCAGCGTCACCTCGTCCGGACTGATTATACCGGCAAGTTCCGTGCTTCCCGTCACGGTTGCGGTCGTGGTGCCATCAAAAAGCTTATCGTGGGCAGTAAGCCCTGGGATGGTCAAAGGTTTCGCTGAAATATCGGCACTTAGGACGGGCTGTAACAACGTGTAATCGCCGGCGTCTGCGCCTCCCAAACTGAACTCTGTGGTCGTGATTTCGATCCCGGTGCCGACATCTGATGACGCAAAAGTGAAAACCGGCGTGCCGATCAAGGTCACATCGTCCCCAGCGGCCAACCCGTCGAGACTGGGCGTGCCCCTCGCCGTCGCGGCCGTGGTGCGATCATACCCTTTGTTATCACCCGTCAAGCCCACGACAGTTAATTGGCCCGGTTGTTCGATTTCTAGACTATTGAAAAAGGCATCTCCTCCAGACTCCGTATCACGGCAATACATAACTAGGCTGTCCAGCCCCGTCCCCGATGTCCCGCCCAGGGTTTGACCGGTGAAAATATTTGTCGCACCACCGGGCCCCAACGTCACAACGCGAAGGTCATACGTATCGGCGGAAGACAACCTCAAGTTGAATTGCAGGCCGTTTGTTGTAAAAGGTATACTGGTGTTCCAACGGCCAGAACCATCGATGATTTCATACGTATTGCTTCCGCCGCTGAAGAAGAACTCGAAGCGGGCATCGGTGTTGTATTGGTCCACGGAATTGGTTGCGTTCCCGGTGCGAACGGCAAAGCCCACCCGACCGCCAGGTGCAACCAGCGAATTTTCCATTGCCAAGAGGAGTCTTTGCGAAATGGCCAGTGAACCGCCCGTAAAGGCGCGGAACGCAACCGCAAACTGGCGGCTATCATCACCGTTTGCATACATCCCCCATGCTGAATGGTCCGTACTGCACTGGATGTAATTCAAGTCCGTGTTTCCCGAATTTGCACAAAAATGACCCGCCCATCCGGAGATCATGTCCTGTTCAGCCAGAAGCATCCAGGGGCCCAACCCGCTGCCACCATTGTCGCCCGTCTGCCAGCCATCGTCATAGGCCACTCCAGAAGCTTCGTCGCTTCCGGAAGTAGCCGCAGATAATGTCTTGACGGTCCCCATCAACATGCCCAGTACAGCTAATACAACCCGCGCAACCCGCATTCTCATCGATATGTTCTCCTGTCAGGCAAACGTTCTTGATCGATTCAATCCACTGGGAACTCGATTTATATTGATTACCAAGGTCAGTTTAACAGTGATTCAGATTAACTAGCAACTGCAATGTTTTTTTTCAGCTTCTTGAGAGATAACATTTTGGTTGTCGATCTGATTTGGTTCCCTCCACCATGTCTCCGATTCAGATATATGGGAATTCCATTCAACGATAATTCTCCATGTGACCTGCCCCAGCTTGCGGTGCCAATTTTCGCCGTGAAGGGGTCCCGTAATCTAGTAATCGCTCTCTTTTTTCGATCTGTCCGCCCATCCATATTCCGCCTCGTCTCTCCCCTCTTGGTCAACACATCGCGTAAGTCAATCTAACATGCAGAACTACCCGCCAGAGGTTTTATCGTACCGCCCTGCCGTAAAAGCATTCCACACACAATGGAATCCGGTAGCGGCCGGACCACACAGTGGAACAGCCGAGGGCCGAGCCAAAGTCCGACACTGCCGGACGCAGGGCGAACGCGAGGTTTATAGCGTCTGATCCATGCCGGACGAGCGAGAGCGCCTTGGCGAACGGAGCGGCAGAACTCGGATTTCGGGCTGTTATCGTGGCATAATTGGCTGTTCGGCTGGCGTTGGAATTGTGCTGTTTAGATGCGTTTGTTTTCCGTCGGCGGCGTTTTTCCCCGCTTGCGTGGGGGCCAGGGGCTTTGGCACACTTGACTTCGGCGCCAATCGCCAAGGTTTCGTCAACGCAGGAGGACACGATGCTCTGGAAAGGCCGTCGGGAGAGTGCAAATGTGGTGGATCGGCGGAGTGTCCGCGCGGGAACGGTGGCCGCCGGGGGTTTGGGCACGGTCGTGCTGGTGGTGCTGTATCTGCTTGCCGGGGGCAGCGGGGAGGACCTGCAAAAGCTCCTGCCCGCTACCCAGCCCAGCGCCACCAGCCAGCCCCTGACGCCGGCCCAGGAGGAGGCCGGGCAGTTCGTCGCGGTGATCCTGGCGGAGACCGAAGATGTCTGGCACTCACTGCTGGATGGCACCGGCGTCCCCTATCGCGAACCCAAACTGGTGCTGTTTTCCGGCGCGACGGAATCGGGCTGCGGCTTTGCGCAGTCGGCCATCGGGCCGTTCTACTGCTCGGCGGACGAATCGATCTACATGGACCTGGATTTTCTCTCGGATCTTCAGAACCGGCTCGGGGCGGATGGGGATTTCGCGGTGGCGTACATCATCGCGCACGAGGTGGGCCACCATGTGCAGCATTTGCTGGGGATCCTGGGGCAGGTCAACGCCCGGCGCGGCGGCCGGCAGGAAGCCGGCAGCGACTCGCTGTCCGTCCGGCTGGAATTGCAGGCGGACTTTCTGGCCGGGGTCTGGGCGCATTACGCCCACCGTACCAAGGGACTGCTGGAGCCCGGCGACGTCGAAGAAGGCGTGGCGGCGGCGGGCGCGGTTGGCGACGACCGGATTCAGCGGCAGTCCCAGGGCTATGTGGTGCCGGATTCCTTCACCCACGGGACTTCCGCCCAGCGCACGGCGTGGTTCATGAAGGGGTTCCAGACGGGAGACGTGAGCCAAGGCGACACGTTTGCCACGCAGGAACTGTAGGGACCGAGCCCGAACAGCCCCGCGCCCACCGTGCGCGGCTACAACGAAGCCGGAAATGCGGCAGCGATTCTCCTGCGTCTCTGGCGTCGTTTGCGTTGAACAGACCGGAATTTTTCCATGCGCTTTCCCTTGGGGGCGGAGAAGTTCTACTCTTCTGCCAGAGCGGGCGGGCGTTCCAGGGCAAGGGACTGGCTGAGGGCAAGCCGGCGCTTGGCGTAGTCTTCCAGGGCCCGGTCGGCATCGGTTTGGGGCTGCCAGGCGGGCACCGGGGCGGGCTGGCCCTCGGCGTCCAGGGCCACGAACACAATGACGCAATGGGTGGTGGCGACAGCGGCCTGGGTGCGCAGATCGCGCGAGAGAACATCCACGGCGATGTGCATGCTGGTGCGGCCGGTATGGATCAGGCGGGCGCGGACCTCCACCAGGTGGCCGACCAGAATGGGCTGATAGAAGCGGATGCCGCCGACGTACACGGTGACGCAGGCCTGTCCGCACCAGCCCGTGGCGCAGGCGTAGCCGGCCTGGTCGATCCACTTCATCACGGCACCGCCATGGACCTTGCCATAGAGGTTTTCATCGGCGGGTTCCGTCACGAACCGCAGGGTGATTTCATGTGGTCGGCGGGGCGTTTCTGGTGAGGTCATGGTTCCTCCGCAAATTTTACATCCGGTCGGAATCAGTCTCCCCGGGCTTCCGCGCCTTGGCAAGACCTTTCCCGGGCACGCCTGTTTCGTTGACTACGATCGGCCACATTTGGAGTGCGGCGGGAAGCGAGGCTCGGCGAGCGCCACGCCGCTTTGGGGGTTGGAAACCGAACGGTCAGTCCAAACAGCTAAAGCGGGGCCGCGGCGCCAAGCACCTTGCCCCCGCACTCCTAAATAGCCAACCATGGAAGTCGGCGGTTCGATTCCGGTCGGTCAATGAAA
Organism: Lentisphaerota bacterium; assembly: GCA_012514035.1. GTDB lineage: Bacteria > Verrucomicrobiota > Kiritimatiellia > CAIQIC01 > Lenti-01 > Lenti-01. The sequence continues at coordinate 7,979 of JAAZBB010000063.1, forward strand.
CGAAGATGCGCCCCCTTTCCCGGGGGCAGTGTTCCGGACGGGTTGACAGGGGGCGGCGGCGCCATTATCTTTTGCGGTGACTTGAATGGCGCGGTAGCCAAGTGGTAAGGCGAGGGTCTGCAAAATCCTTATGCATCGGTTCGATCCCGATCCGCGCCTCCAATTGCCTTTGGATCATGGGCACCGGCAGGTGCCTTTTTTTGCAGAATGAGGTCGCATGAACTTCCCGCATACCCGGCCGGTGGAGGAGATTCTCGGAACCTTGGGCTCCGCGACCCGGGGCTTGTCCGCCGGGGAGGCCGCCCGGCGGCTTGCTGCACACGGCCCCAACGAGTTGCAGGAAACCATTTCCCGTCCGGCCTGGAAGATGCTCGCGGCGCAATTTACCGAGCCGATGATCCTGATTCTGGTGGCGGCAGCAGTCTTGTCGCTGTTCCTGGGCGACCTCACGGAAGCGGTGGCGATCCTGGCCATCGTGATTCTGTTCGGCGTGCTGGGGTTCATCCAGGAATACCGGGCCGAAAAGGCCATGGCCGCGTTGAAGCAGATGGCGAGCCCCGTGGTGCGTGTGCGGCGCGACGGTGTCCTGCTGGAACTCCCCGCGCGGGACCTGGTGCCGGGCGATGTTGTCCGGCTGGAAGCGGGCAACATCATCCCGGCCGACATGCGCCTGATGGAAGCGGTGAACCTCGGCGTGATGGAAGCGGCGCTGACGGGTGAATCGGAGGCGGTCAGTAAGCAGACCAAGGCACTCGTCAACGACGATATGCCGCTGGGCGACCGTACAAACCTTGCCTACATGGGAACGGTGGTGGCCCATGGTCGCGGCGAAGGAGTCGTGGTCGAAACCGGCATGCGCACGGAGCTGGGCAAGATTGCCGGCATGATCCAGGGCATGGAGGGCGTCCGCACCCCCCTGCAGCGCAAGTTGGCGCAGGTGGGCAAGCACCTGTCGCTGGCGGGCCTGGGAGCGGCGGGCCTGCTGATGGGTATCGGACTGGCGGGCGGCCATTCCTTCGGCGAAATGCTGCTGACGGCGGTCAGCCTGTTGGTGGCGGTGGTGCCGGAGGGCCTGCCGGCGGTGATTACCGCCACACTGGCGCTGGGCGGGCGACGGATGCTCAAACGCCGCGCCCTCATCCGCAAACTGCCGGCCGTGGAAACTCTGGGTTCCGTCACGGTCATCTGCAGCGACAAAACCGGTACGCTGACGGAAAACCGGATGACCGTGACCAACCTGCACACCTTGCACCGGGATTTGGTTCTGCCAAACGAGCCGGCGCGGCCCGCGCATCCCGCGCCCGGCGACGAACCGGAACTGGCCCCCCTGCTGCTATGCGCCGCGCTGTGCAATGACGCCCATCTGGTCTTCGAGGAATCCGGAATTCCGCCGCGCATGATCGGCGATCCAACGGAAACCGCCCTGCTGGCCGCCGCCGAACGCTTCGGCATCGCCACCCAATCCCTCGGCGAGGAACTGCCGCGCCTGGCCGAGTTCCCGTTCGATTCCGAGCGCAAGCGCATGAGCACGGTGCATGCGGGCAATACCGGCGATTATCCTCTGCCCGACTGCCTGGCGGCACCCGTGCTGGCCGCCGTCAAGGGCTCGCCCGACGGACTGATCAAACTGGCCACGCAAGTCATTGCGGACGGCCGCATTGTTCCGCTCACCGACGAAGCCCGCCGGAAATTCCGGGCGGACAACGAACGCATGGCCACGGCGGGCATCCGGGTGCTGGGGGTTGCCTTCCGGCTTCTGGATTCTCCGCCCCCGCCCGGCGCCGGGGCGCAGCAGTTCGAGTCCGACCTCGTCTTCTGCGGACTGATCGGCATGCTGGATCCGCCGCGCGCCGCCGTCCGCGCCGCCGTAGCCACCAGCCATGCCGCCGGCATCCGCACCATCATGATTACCGGCGACCATCCGCTCACGGCCGCCGCCATCGCCCGCAACCTGCAACTGGCGCCCGCGGGCGCCGATCCCGTGGTCCTCCCCGGCGCCGAACTCGCGGCACTGTCCGATGCGCAACTGGCCGCGCGGGTCGAGCAGGTCTCCGTCTATGCCCGCGTTTCGCCGGCCGACAAGCTGCGCATCGTGACCGCCTTGCAGAACCGCGGGCACATCGTGGCCATGACGGGCGACGGGGTGAACGATGCGCCTGCGCTCAAGCGCGCGGAAATCGGCGTGGCCATGGGCATCACCGGAACCGACGTCGCCAAGGAATCCTCCGCCATGGTTCTGCTCGACGACAATTTCGCCACCATCGTGGCGACGGTCGAGGAAGGGCGCACGATCTTCGACAACCTGGTGCGGTTCATCAAATATTCTTTCGGCGGCAACCTGGGCAAGGTGCTGGTGATGATGCTGGCGCCGGTGGCGGGGATCGGGACCATGGCCTTGCGCCCGCTGCATCTGCTGTGGCTGAACCTGCTGACCGATGGCCTGATGGGGCTTGGCCTGGGCCTGGAATCGTCCGAACCGGATGTCATGCACCGCCCGCCGCGGCGGCCGGATGCGGCGATTCTCGACCGTCCCGCTCTCCTGCATGTGGGCTGGATGGGCGTATTCATTGCGTTTGCCTCGCTGCTGCTGGCCGGAATCTGGCATCGCTACGGCCTGGGCGGCGGCGAGTGGCAGACGGTGTTGTTCTCGGCGATCGGCTTCGCGCAGATCGGACAGGCCTGGGGCTTGCGATCGCTGACAGACCGGCCCTTCCGCTTTGGACGCAATCCCGCGCTGGCGGGGCTCACGCTGCTGACGCTGGTCCTGCAACTGGGCGTGATCTACGTTCCCGCGCTGGCGAAGGCCTTCCGGCTTGTGCCTCTCTCCCGCGCAGGACTGGCGGCTACAGCGGCCCTCGGCGCGCTGACCTTCGTGCTGGTGCACGTTGAGCGGCGCCGCGCGCGGAAACAGTAACTCCGCCGATCTCACCGCGGCCGGCTGCAAGTGATCCGCAGAAGAGTTGGGACGGTTCCCGGCCGTCCAGAAATCCATTGGAATGGGGTCGTTTTTCTAATCCGGGAGCGAAGTATTGCGCGCCCGTATGCATCACCCGGATTCCGCGGCAGAATCCGTGCTCAATCATCGTCCATGTGCCCGTTGCCGGCCCGGCGGAAATGGGGATCGTTTTCGTCAAAGCGGAAGCAGACTTCCTGTTCGCGGTCCAGCACCAGGCGGGCGTTGAAGCCCTCGTGGGCGTCAGGAACGAAGGCAGCGGCCGTCACGTCGGGGATGAGGTGGGCTTCGCCATTGATGCGGAACTTATAATCATGGCTGCCCGGTCCCAGGCGCTGGCGGATTTCCCATCGGCCCAGGCCAACCGGGTTCAAGGGCAAGCCGCCCTCCCAATCGTTCAAAAAGCTGCCGACCACTTCAACCCGTTCAATGCGGGCCGGCAGCGGAATGCGCGGCAGGACGCACTGGATTTCCGGCGATGTCTCCTCTTCCGGAATAAGGGCGGCGGATAGATACACCCGTTGATAGGCGGGGGCCCCGACCCGGATTTCGTAGGCGCCGACCGGCAATTCGATGGCGAATTGTCCGGCCTCATCGGTCTGGGTGCGCCAAATGCTGCGGCCTTCGACCGCGCCGGGGGCGGGGGTCCGCGCACGGATACGCACGCTGGCTTGGACAGGCTGGTGACCGTCCCACAGCGCAACGGTTCCGCGCAACACCCGCCGCAGGGCGGCCCGTTCCGCGGCCAGCCGGGCCGCCAAATCCGGGAAATGATCCTGGACCACGTCCAGCCACGCCGCGGAAGCGGATTCATCGGAACCGGTCTCCTCGGCCAGACGCAGGAGGGTGCGGGCGGCCGCCTCGCGCAGCTCGGGGGCGGCGTCGCCGATGTTCAACAAGTCCAGATGGCGGGCGGCGGAATCGGCGAGGCGCCCCACCCGCTCCAGGCACAGCCCGGACCGCCAGCGGGCCTGGGCTGCCAGTTCGGCGTTGGCGGAAGTATCGGCCAGCACCTGTTCATAGAGAGCGAGGGCAGCGGCGGGATCGCTGGCGCCGCGTTCAAGATACAAGGCCTGTTGAAAAATATCTTCGGCGGGTTCGTTGGAACCGCACCATCCGGCGGCGGTCAGCAGGGCCAGGGCAGAGGCGAAGAAAAGCAGACGGCAGGTTTTCATCGGGCGAACTCGTAGCCGTGGGTGCGCACGGTCAGGATGTGTTGGGGGTTGCGGGGGTCGCGCTCGATCCGCTGGCGCAAGGTGGTCACGAAGCGATCCACGGTGCGTTCGGTGCCCTCGTAATCGGGGCCCCAGACGCGGTCGAGCAGTTGCGCCCGGGTGAAGGCCTGGCCCGGATGCAGCGCCAGGAATTCCAGCAGGGCGTACTCGCGGGGGGTCAGGTCCACGCGCCGGCTGTCCGCGCACAGGGTGCGCGCAGCGACATCCAGCACGAAGGACCCGAAGACGATCCGCGGCGGCGAGTCTTTCAGGGTGACGCGCAGCAGCAGGGCCTTGATCCGCGCCACCAGCGCTTCCATCTTGAAGGGCTTGCGCACGAAATCATCCGCGCCAAGCTGGAAGCTCAGCAGTTCATCTTCGTCGGCGGTCTTGGCCGTCAGCACGATGATGGGAACGCCGGAGTTGCGCCGGCGCAGCTCCTGGCAGACCTCGAAACCGCTCCGGCCGGGGAGCATGATGTCGAGCAGAACGAGATCGGGCTGTTCGGCCAGAGCGAGCTGCACGGCGCTTTGGCCATCGCCGGCGGACACAACGGCGAATCCATGGTCCGGCAAAGTGATTTCCAGCGCGGTGCGCAGCGGCAGATGATCTTCCACCACAAGGATTTTCTTGCGCGGGCTCACGCCGGGTCTCCGGATGGCACGCCCAGCGGCAGGCGGATGGCGAAGGTGGAACCGTTCGGCGGCTGGGAGCGTACGGTAATGGTGCCGCCATGCGCAGTGACCAGGCCTTTGACGATGGCCAGTCCCAGGCCCAGCCCCGGAACGCGCGCGGCCAGGCGGGAATCTGCCCGGAAATAGGGTATAAAGAGACGCCGCCGCATGCGCGGACTCATGCCCGGACCGTTGTCGGCCACTTCCAGCAGGGCCTCGGAATCCTCCCGGCGAAGAGACAGCCGCACCCGGGCGGGCGCGGCACAGTATTTCACGGCGTTTTCCAGCAGGTTGCGCAGGATTTCCGCGAGGGCTTCACGATCGAATTCACCGGCGTAGTCGGCTCTCTGAATCGCGAAGTCCAGCCGCTCGGGCGCCAAGCCGGTTTTTTCCGGGAGGCCCGGGAGGATCGCGGCCAGGAGTTCATCGAGGCGGCCCGCTTCCCGGACCAGGGGCACAGGCCCGGTGCGGTGGCGGGCGTAATTCAAAAACCGGTCGTTCAGCCTCATCAGGCTGTTGATCTCGTCCTGAACCAGTTGGCGAACCCGGCGATCGACGGGAGAACCGCTGGGGGCATCGTCCGGCTGCAGCTTGTCGGCCAGGACGGCCAGCGCGGCGATGGGGGTCTTGAGTTCGTGGCTGATGCGATCCATCACATCGGCCTGCAGTCCGGCCAGGCGCAGCGAACGCCGCAGATAAAGGAACGGCGCGACCAGGCCCAGGAGGGCCAGGATGATGGCCAGGCCCAGCAAGACGGCGCGGGTTTTCGTGTGGGTGGCCGCGAGCGCGGCCCACATCGAAACCGGTTCGGCGCGGTATTCAATGGCCCAGGCCCCCAGCGGTGCCGGCAGCCCGAGGACCAGTTGTCCGGATTCCGCGGCGGACCGACTGCCCGCCGGCGCCGGGGCCGGAATCAGTGCAGCCCGGCCGCCGTGGCGCACGGTGAATTCCTGCAGGACGGGCTCCAAAGCGGCAGTCTGCCAAACGTCCCAATCAAGTACCACTGCCAAGCGAGAACCATCATGCCGGGCATCGGGTGAATCTACCAGCAGGAGGCACTCCGCGGCATTCCCGGGCAGGCTTTCGGGAAACAGGAAACCGGAACGAAACGGGCCACCCCCGCAAACGCGAACAAACGCCTCCCCCGCGGCGCGGGCTGCCGTCGCTTGTTCGGTTTGGGCCAGCATCTCCGCCAGTTCGGAGGGCAGATCCGGCCAGGCCCGCCGCAAGCGCTGGCTGACGATCTGCAGTTCCCGCACCTCCAGATCCAGACCGCGGCGCAAACCATCGGCGAGCATTCCATCGGCCCAGTCGCGGGCCAAGGCGTCTTCGCCGGACTCCAAGGCCATTTCCACGGCGCGCAACCACGCCAGCGGCGGCGGAACCAGCTTTGGGGTCAACGCCAGCATGTTCCGGCAGGCATCGAGCGCCGCCGGCAGGTCGCCCTGGGCGCGGGCGCAGGCGGCCATTTCCGCCCAGACCGCGATCCGGATGGACGCCGGCAGGCGCGGTTCGGTCAGCACCTGCCGGTAGTGTTCGCGCGCCCGGGAAAAGTCCCGATCGGCCCAGTGCGACCGGCGCGCGGCCTGGAGTGCGGCATGGGCGGGATGGACGGCCGACAACCCGGGCAGATCCCCGATCCGGGTTTGCCGGGCCGGCCATGCCACGCGCCCGTCGGCATCCAGCGCCAGCACCGCGCGGACGGCCGGTTCCGCCGCCATCCATTGTCGGACATCGATCCAAAACCGCATTTCGGATGGCGCCGACGAATTCAGCGCGTCTCCGGCACCCGCCAGCAGGTCCCGGAGGCGGCCGTGAAGCTGCACGCCGATGTCCTGCAATTCGTGCAGGCAGGCTTCGCGCTGCTGGGCCTGCGCGGATTCGTGCAGAATTTGAACGCTTTGCCAGGCCAGAAAAACCAGCAGCAGGCAGGGAACCGCCACGAAAATCCCGAGGACCGCCAACAGGCGCCGAACCTCGCGCTGCGAATACAGGCTTGAGCCCATCATGTTTCCAAGCATTCCACGGTGATGTTACCCGATTGTTACCGAAAAAGCGGGGAAAATTCTGCAACCGGTAACAATCCGGTAGCATGAGACGGGCAGGATGGACGCGGAAACCGTAAGGAGAGCGTTATGAAAATTCATCCGCCAACATGGCTTTGTCGATTCGCTTTGGTGCTGGCCGCGGCATGCCCGGCCGGGACAACCGCGGCCGCGCTGGTGCGCGGGCCCTATGTTCAGATGGGGCATTACACCAACCAGGCCACGATCGTCTGGCGCACGGATTCCTCATCCGACAGCGCGGTGGACTATGGACTGACCACCAGCTACGGGCAGACCGCCACCGGCCCCAGCGGCTGGCAGCATGAGGTGACCCTGACGGGCCTGATTCCGGGCACCACCTATTATTACCGCGTCCGCAGCGGCGGGGCCACGCTGGCCAGCGCCAGCTTCCGCAGCGGCAAATCCCCCGGCACGCCGTTCCGCATCGGCCTCTTCAGCGATGCCCATTACGGCGCCAATCCTGCTATCGGCACGCTGCTGGCGCAAGCCGCGCCCGACCTGCTGCTGGCCGTCGGCGACGTCAGCGATGACGGCCTGTATGCGGACCTGGATACCAATATCTTCGGTCCCCTGGGCCAGGTCCTGTCGGCCGCGCCGTTGTACTGGACGCCTGGCAACCACGACGTGCGCGATGATTTCGCCGTCTGCCGGGAGGCATTCGTTCTGCCGGGCAACGAATTGAGCTACTGGTTCGAATATGCCGATGCCCAGATCGTCTCGCTCAACGCCGAAGGCCTGCCTGGCACCGGCTGGCTGGCCAACGCGCTCGCCGCCTCCTCCAAGCCTTGGAAGATCGTGTTCTTCCATGAACCCGCCTACTCGCCCGATGGCGGCCACGGCGAAGAGGAAACCATCCGGGACCAGTACGTGCCGATTTTGGAACAGCATGGCGTAGACCTCGTTGTCTCCGGACACAACCATTTCTATTGGCGCAGCGCGCCCATCGACGGAGTTCAATATCTGATCACTGGCCCGACCGGAAGCCGCACCCGCGAGGCCGGCAACACGCCCTGCTATTCCCAATGGGTGGTCAACGGCTCCGAAGCCCAGACCTTCATCCTGCTCGACATCGCCGGCACCCGCCTGCGCGTGCAAACCTTCGATGCCGCCGGCAACCTGCGCGATGAAACCGCGTTGGACCGAACCTGTCCCTTCGCGCTGGACGGCGAACTGGATCCCGGCGCGGTACAGGTGGCCGCGCGCCCCGGAGGCCAGACCATCTGGGCCGTGCAGTCGAACAATTTCCTCTATGTGGCCACGCCGGACGCCGGCGAAGGCAGCGACGCCTTCCTGTTCCTGGCCTCGGCCCCCGATGCCCTCGCGAATCCCGCGCCCTGGGGGAAGGCCGGCAACACCCTCGCCTACGACGCGTTCCTGGCGGATGAAAACGACAACAATTACAGCCATGGTTTTGCGGAAGACGGACTGGCGGCCGACGTGACCATGATCCGCACCGCCACGCCCTGGTGCAACAACGGCGTGCTGGAAGCCGTGATCGACCTGAGCGCCTACTACGGCGGCGCGGTGCCCGATTCCGTGTTCCTGGCCGCCGCCCTGTATGGCAACGCCGATGCCGGCGCGCTGGCCGCCGCCTCGCAATGCCCGGCCGGCAACGGCGACGGCAACCTCGACCCCGACGAAGTCGTGGAAATCCCGCTGAGCCCCGTTACCGGTCCCGTTGGCCCGGCCCCCTCTGCCTCCTTCTCGCCGCCGACGCCGGTGGACTGCGGATCCATCACCGTCACCTTCAACGCCGCGACCTCGGTGCTGGCCAACGCCGCCACCGTCAGCGCGTTTTACCACTTCTCCACCAACAGCGACGACTGGGTCCTGGCGGACATGTCCCGCACCGGCTCCAACACCTTTGTCCTGGTGTTCGATAGCGTGCCCGACAATGCCCCGCAACTGGAAGTTTGCTTCACCGACGGCATTCACTGGGAGAACCGCGGCGGTGCCAACTGGAAGGTCGTCATCCGCGATTGCGAGGCCCCGTTGACGGTCAGCCGCGTCACCATCACACCCGGCGTGCCGACAGTCGGTCAGCCCGTGGCGGTTTCCTACGATCCGGCAGGTGGCGGGCTCGCTGCCGCCTCCATCGTAAACATTCACCATGGCTACAATCGCACGGAAGGCTGGACCGCCGTTCCCGGTGTGCCCATGACGAAATCCGGTGCGGCCTGGACTTGTTCCTACGTCGTGCCGGAGGGGGCGCTCAGCATCACGATGTGCTTCAACGACGGCACCACCTGGGACAACAACGGCGGCGCCGACTGGGACTTTCCCGTCATGGCGGCCGCCCGGCCGCCCGTGCCCGCGGACGTGGTGATCACCAATCCCCCGGCTTCGGTCTTCCAGGTGGATCACGACATCACCCAATTCGTCCTGGAAGGCACCGCGGGATACAACCTGGCCGGAACGCTGTACTGGACGAACTCCGCCACCGGCCAGGGCGGATCCTTCCCCCGCACGCCGTTCTGGAGCCAATCCGTCGAACTGGCCGTGGGCGCCAATGATCTGCAAATCACCGGCATCATTCCGGGCGCGCCCGGCGGAGCGGTGACAATTGCCTGGGACCGCGCCTCGGCCTATACGGAGTGGGCCAATGACAGCGCACAGGGCAGCGGCTGGAGCGCCGGCTGGACCCTGTTCGCCGAGGGCGAAACCGCCGGCCACTTCCTCGACACGGTCTCCACCAACTGTTCCGCCGGCAGTCCGGCCTTCGGCCTGTGGGCGAACAACGGCGCCACCGCCCGGGCGCGCCGGCCGCTGGCGGAAGCCCTGCAGCCGGGGGATACACTTTCCTTCGTGTTGGACAATAATTGGATCAACGATGGCGGATCCTCCGGCTTCTCCCTGGAAAACACCCATGGCGAAGCGCTGCTCACCTTGTATTTCATCGGCGGGGAAACCGTCTATAAGCTGCAGGATGGCAGCCCAGAAATCCGCGAAACCGGAATGTCTTGGACCGGCGACGGGGTGACCGTGGCGTTCACGCTGGATTCGGCCACGAATTATACCCTGGTCGTTAATGGAAATTCCTTCACCGGCACGCTGATCCCGGCGGCCGGCGGAACCGGCGTCCAGCAGTTCCAGACCTGGAACTACAACTGCGGACCAGACACGGAGCGCAATGTCTACTTTAATAACCTACAAGTGACCCGGTCACAGAGCGGGGAAGAGGATGTGCATCGCGTTGCGACGGTGAGCATTATCCGGCTGTCGGGCGACATTCCGGAACCGTTCATCGCCGGCATGAACGCACCGGAAGGCGGCGGCCTGCGGATCAGCATGGCCAACAGCGTTCCGGACGTCCCATATGCCATCTACGTCAGCGAGACACTGATCCCGACCCAGAACTGGCAGTTGGTGACCGGCACACTGCAGGCCGGGAACGGAGGCACCCTCGAGCTGGTCATGACCAACGACCTGCCTGTGTGCGGCTTCTACCGGATTGGCGGCGGGCAGCCCTGAAACCCGGCGTTCAGGCCGGCGACCAGTATGGCCACATGTGATGCACCGGCCCGTGGCCGTGGCCGATGGCGTAGTCCGCGCCGGCGCGGATGGCTTCCGTGATGTAGCGCTTGGCGCGCCGGACGGCCTCTTCCATGTCGTCCCCGTGCGCCAGGCGCGCCGCGATGGCGGAAGACAGCGTGCAGCCCGTGCCGTGATTGTTGCGGGTGGCAATCCGCTCTCCCGCCAGATGAACTATGCGCTGCTCCGCGCCGAGAAAAAGCACATCGTCGCATTCCGCACCATCCAGATGGCCGCCCTTCACCAGCACGTTCCGGCATCGCAGGCCCGCCAGTTCCGCGGCGGCGCCCGCCAGTTCGTCCGCGCGGGATAACTTCCGCCCGAGCAGAACCGCCGCTTCCGGAATGTTCGGGGTGATGATCTCCGCCAATGGAACCAGGCGGGTTTTCAGCGCTGCGACCGCATCGCCCTGGAGAAGCGGGTCGCGGCTTTGCGCCACCATCACGGGATCGAGCACAATCTGCCCGATTCCATATTCCTGTAGTTTGCGCGCCACGGTCTCGATCAGTTCAGGCGAATAGAGCATTCCGATTTTGACCGCATCGACGCCAATATCCGAAAGCACCGCGTCGATCTGCTGCGCCACGAACCCCATCGGCACCGGATGAATGCCGGTTACCCCCCGGGTATTCTGCGCCGTCAGGGCCGTGAGCACGCTCATGCCGTAGCAGCCGTTGGCCGCGAAGGTCTTCAAGTCCGCCTGAATGCCCGCCCCGCCCCCGCTGTCCGAACCTGCGATGGTCAGCACGCGCCGATAGAGTTTGCTGGTCATGATTTTCTCTCCCTGCCTGAAACTATAATATTTGCAACTATTATACTATACTATTTGCAAATACTATAGCAAGAAGCCTGGCGTCTCTCGATGGCCTGGATCCTGCTGTTCAACCTGCCGCGCTCTTGATTTCCGGCCCGCTTCGATGGCCTGGCACAGTCGGGCGGCGGCGGCGCGCGGGGAATCGGCGGCGACGATGTCCGACACCACGGCCAGGCCATCCGCTCCGGCGCGGATCACCTCCCCGGCGTTTTCCCCATTGATGCCCCCGATCGCCACGACGGGGATTTTGACCGCGGCCCGAATGGCACGCAGCCCGGCCAGTCCGAGCGGCGGAGCATGATCGGCCTTGGTCGGCGTGGCGAACACGGGGCTGGCCCCGATATAGTCCGCGCCATCCCGCTCCGCGCAAACCGCATCTGCAACGGATTCCACCGAGATGCCGACGATCCATTCCGCCGGGACCAATCGCCGCACCGCCGTCACCGGCATGTCCTGCTGCCCAACATGCACGCCGTTTGCCCCTGTGGCCAGCGCCACATCCACGCGGTCGTTGATAATCAGGGGCACGCCCGTGCCCCGCAGCACCGCCAGCACCAGGCGGGCCTCGGCCAGGAATTCCCGCGTGCCGCAGATCTTTTCCCGGAGCTGCACACAGGTGACACCGCCAGCGACCGCCTCCTGAACGATTTCGGCGTTCGAGCGACCGCGCGACCGGACCCGGTCGGTCACCAGATAGAGCGTGTAGTCGATCCGGCTCATTTCAATTCTCCTGGATTCGTGCTCCCCGCTCCAGTTCCGCCGGAGTCAGGGCATGCAGGGCATCAAGGAACCGGATCAGGAACGAGCCGGGTCCCGTCGCCCCGGCCGCGGCCTGTTCCCCAGCCAGCCCGTAATAGGCCAGCGCCGTGGCTGCCGCCGAGACCGGGTCGGGATCCACGGCGGCAAAGGCGCCAATGATGGCGGTGGCGCCGCAACCGGTGCCCGTCACCCCGCCCATCATCGCATGTCCGTTGGCCACGCGCAGCGTTCGGCATCCGTCCGTAATGAAATCCAGCGTGCCGGTGATCGCCACTGGCACGCTCAATTCGCGGGCCAGGGCATTGGCTCGTTCTGCCGCCGCTTCCACGGAATCGGCGGAATCGACGCCTCTGGTTTTGGCCTCACCGCCGCCCAGGGCCAGAATCTCCGAGGCATTGCCGCGTACAAGGGCCACCTGAGTCTCTGTCAGGATCCGCCGAGCGGCCGCCGTGCGGAGCCGGGTCGCCCCCGCGCCCACGGGATCGAGGATGATCGGCACGCCCAGCTGCATGGCGCGCGTCCCGGCTTTGACCATGGCGGCAATCCAGGCATCCTCCAGGGTCCCGATATTCAACACCAGCGCCCGGGCCAGGGACACCATTTCCTCCACCTCGTTTTCCGCGTGCGCCATGACCGGCGAGGCTCCGGCCGCGAGCAGAACGTTCGCCGTAAAGTTCATCACCACGAAGTTCGTGATATTGTGCACCAAGGGCCGCGCGAAGCGGACTGCCTCCAGGTTGATCGCCGCCCGCGCGGCCCATTCTGCCTTCGGATTCATGCCGGTTCCCTCCGTTGAAATGAAATCGCGAAATACAGAGCCGCTGCCGCCGCCAAGGCAGGGAGCGACGCCCCTCCCGCAAACCCGGTCTGCGCGCACCAGTGGTAGACGCCGAATCCGGCGGCCCATGCCAGCATCGCCCGCCAGTTCACCCCGCCGCGGTACCAGTAGGACCCGCGCCGGTACAGATCCTCCGCCGCATAGCGGCCGCGCCTCAGGAAGAAATAATCCGTCAGCACCACGCCGAACAGCGGGCAGAACGCGGAACCGATGAACAGCAGGAAGCCCTCATAGCGGGTTGCGTCGAAGAACAGCGCGAGCAGCGTACCCGCCACCCCGCCCAGCAGTATCAGCGGGCGCATCCCGATCCGTGGGAACAGGCTTTGCGCCGACACCGCGTTGGAATAGATATCCAGAAACGTCGTGGTGAGCGTGGAGAGCAAGACAATCGCGACGGCCGGCACCAGCCATCCCCGGTCGCCGACCAGCCCCAGCAGCGCTGTTTGCGGCGCACCCGATCCCGTGGCAATCGCCGCGACAAGCCCCACCGCGTACATCCACGAGCTGATGAGGAAATACCCCCACCATGTGCCGCGGATTCCGTGTCCGGGCACGGCCGCGTAGCGCGTGTAATCCGAAACCAGCGGCAGCCATGAAATCGGCATAGCAATGACCAGATCCAGTCCCAGCATGACGGACATCGCCGGCACGGGGCGAACCGCAAGCAGGTCCCGCCCCCCGTAGGTCCGCAGCGCCAGCCCGGTCATGGCCAGCGACAGCCCCAGGAGCAGCACCACGCCGATTTTTTGCAACCCCTTCCATGCCCGGCTGCCGGCCAGCGCCCACAGGGTGGTCAACGCCCCCAGGAGCAGAATCCAGCCACGGGCGGCCGCTTTGCCGCCGGCGAGTCCGGCGGCCGCCTGCCCGCCGATCCAGAGCATGACGGCAGTCCAGCCGACCAGTTGCACCACGTTCAGCACGGCCGGAAGCACCGATCCGCGGTTGCCAAGGGCGCCGCGGGTGCTGACGATGGCCGGTACGCCGTGCCGGCTGCCGATGAGCCCACCCAGCGCCATCGGGGTATTGCCCAGCAGATGCCCCAGCAGGATAATTCCCAGCCCCGCAGCCAGGCCGAAAGACGCCAGCAGGCCCCCCGCCCAGATTTCGGACAGGGAAATCGCCGCCCCCGCCCAGAGCAGAAAGAAATCCCGCTCGTACAAGTTCCGTTCCCGGCTTTCCACCGGGGCATTCCGCGCCATACCAGCTCCTTTTGGGGTGCATCGGGGAGCCTGCCGCGGAAATAATGAAAACCGCGGTTCCATCGGAGAAACCACGGCTTGTCCAAGCGATCCGCTGTCCCTGCGCTGGAATGATCCAACAGGTTCCAAGGGTTATCCCGCCTGACGGGAACTCTCAGCCCTCTTACTCGAGGACACCCCTAGCGACCAATTCAGTTGTCACGGGTCAAAGTACCATCCTGTTGGCGACCGTCAAGCCCGTCCATGATCTGGCTGCCGCGTTTGTTTCAATGTTTATAAACATTGAAACAAATTACTCCAATGCGTTTTCGATCGCCGCCCGCAGCCCCGGATCATCCGGTTCGGTGCGGCTGCCGTAGCGGGCGAGGACCTGACCAGCGCGGCCGATGAGAAACTTGTTGAAGTTCCAAGAGATGGCCCCGCCGAATTCCGGATGGATTTTTTTATCGGTCAGGAAGGCGTAGAGCGGGTGGATGTCCGTGCCCCTGACGGAAATCTTGGAGAACATGGGGAAGGTGACGCCGTAGGTCAGGGAACAAAACTGCTTGATCTCGGCCTCGGTGCCCGGTTCCTGCCCCATGAAATTATTGGCGGGGAAACCCAGAACGACAAATCCGCGGCCCTTGCAGGCCTGATACAGCTTCTCCAGCCCGGCATATTGCCGGGTGAAGCCGCATTTGCTGGCGACGTTGACCACCAGCAGGACCTTGCCGCGGAACTCCGCCAGGGACAGGTCATGACCACCAATGTCCTTCATCGTGAAATCATAAATACTGTTCACGGGGTCTTCTCCTCGGGCTGGGCTGCCGGCTGCCAGCAGGCCGAGGACCACGACTTGCGCCAACCATGCGTTCATCACGGGCTTCTTCATCATGCCCCGGAACCTATGCCGGGCCGCCCCGTTTGGCAAATCCGCCGGGAGACGCATCCCTCTTTCATTGACAACGATCGGCCCAATTTGAAGTGCGGCGGGAAGCGAGGCTCGGCGAGCGCCACACCGCTTTTGTTGGGGGGGCAATCGAACTGGCAGCCCAAACAACCAAAGCGGGGCCGCCTCCCGTTGGTCGTTGTCCCCGCACTCCAAAAAGGCCGGCCGACGGGAGCAAGATGTTTCATGTCCGGTCGGTCAATGAAACGGGGATGCGCCCTCCGCCGGGGCCGGAGGAATTAATGAATTGTCAACCGAAACGCGAATCGGCAAGCTTGCGCGCCAGAATGGATGAGCCTAATGAAGCGTAATCTGGATGAACTGCAAGCCGGCCCGCACGATCTGCTGATCGTCGGGGGGGGCATCTACGGAGCAGCACTGGCCCGCGAGGCGGCCAGTCGCGGTCTGAAGACGGCCCTGGTGGAGCAGGCGGACTTTTGTTCCGGCAGTTCCGCCAACAGCCTGAAAATCATCCACGGCGGTCTGCGCTACCTGCAGCAGGCGGACCTGCCGCGGGTGTTTGAATCCATCGGCGAACGGAGCACCGTGCTGCGGACGGCCCCGCACCTCGTGGCCCCCGCGCCGTGCCTCATGCCGACACGGGGCATATTGATGAAAAGCCGCTGGGTCATGGCCTGCGGCCTGGGCGTGAACGACATCCTCAGTTGCCGCCGCAACCGCCACCTGGACCCGACGCGGAGAATCCCGAACGGCCGCACCTTGTCGCGCCGCGACTGCCTGGAGATTCTGCCGATGCTGCGCACCACCGGCACCACCGGCGCCGCGCAATGGTACGACGGACTGGCCCACGACACGGAACGGCTGGCCATTGGCATGCTGAAGGCCGCCACGCGTGCCGGGGCGACGGCAGCCAATTACGTCAAGGTGCGCCGCTTGTTGCTCGAGGGCGACCGCGTGACTGGGGCGGCGGTGGAAGACCGGCTGGGCGGCGGCACCTTCGACATCCGGGCCGGGCTGGTCATCAATGCGGCCGGGCCGTGGATCGAGCAGGTGCTGGCAGGCATCGGCCGGCCTGTGGCCAACACCGCTCCGCATCTCGCGTTGGGCATGAACCTGGTCATCCAGAACTGGCCCGTCACCACCCACGGGCTGGGACTGCAATCCACGCGCAGCAGTCGATTGTATTTCTTCATGCCCTGGAGGGGCGCAGTGCTGGCGGGCACCTACTACCGCGAGCACCAGGGGCCGCCCGAGGCCTTGCGCGTGACAGACCGGGACATCGACTCCTATCTGGATGCGATCAATTCCTGCCTGCCGGGCACCGCCATCACGCGCAATGACATTCTGGCGATTCAAGCCGGCATTGTTCCCAGCCTGAAGCCGGCCCGGCCCGACCGCGAACCGGTCCTCCTGCGCCACTACCGGCTGGTGGACCACGCGCGCCGCGACGGCATCGAAGGCCTGCTTTCCATCTGCGGGATCAAGTACACCACCGCCCGCGGGGTCGCGGAACAGGTCATCGAGGTCGCGGCGGCCAAGCTTGGCCGGCTGATCGCGCCTTCCACCACGCGTCGGGATCCGCTTCCGGGCGGCGAAATCCCCGACTGGGCCTCCTTCCGCCGCGACATGGCGGCGGCGCATGCGGACGTGCCGGCGGAGGAATTGGAGCGGCTGCTGGTGCTCTACGGCACCGAGGCCAAAGACATCCTGGCCAGCGCGGCCACGCTGACCGGAGCCGATGCGTGCATGCGGGCCGAAGTCCTGTTCACATTGGACGAGGAAATGCCGCAGACGCTGGCCGACCTCGTCTTCCGGCGCACGGGACTGGCCTCGGCGGGTCGCCCCTCGTCTGCCGTCCTGCGGGTTTGCGCCGAAACCATGGGAACCGCCCTGGGCTGGACCAACGGCCGGCTCCAAGATGAAATTGCAGCGGTCGAGAACGCCCCCACTCTTTGGCAGGCGGGATGCGCCTTGGCCCCCGATGGGACGCGCGCATGAAAAAAATCTGGATGCATCCCGGTTTTGTCCCGCTGCTGCTGGTGGCATTCATGGCCGTCCTGATGGCGCAAACGCAGCACCGGGTGGCGCGGGTGGATACGCCCCGGGGGTTTGCGCTCGACGACTCGTGGATTCACGCCTCGATTGCCAAGAACATGCTCCAGGGCCAGGGCTATGGCATCAATAGGGGCCAGTGGATTCCGCTCTCGACGGCCCCGGCCTGGACGTTTCTGATGGCGGGCGGAATGCTGCTGCTGAAGGATCCGGTCGTGGCCGGCCTGGCCGCGGCTTTCCTGTGCCAGACGGGGGCGGTTTTGTTGATCTATCTGCTCATGTTGCGCCTGACCCGCCACCGGTTCTGGTCGCTGGTGCCAGCGGTACTGCTGACCCTGAACCCGGTGCTGCTATGGGGCTATGCCTCGGGAATGGAATTGCCGCTGGTGGCATTCGCCGTGGCGCTTTGCCTGTACATCTTCGACCGCACCGCGCCGGCCGGCCGGGGCCGCATGTTCGGCCTGCCGCTGGCACTACTGCTGGCGGTCTTGTCTCGTCCGGAGCTTTTCGTTCTGGTGCCTTTGGCGATTCTGGCCACGGCCTATCAGATCTGGCAAACGCGCAGCCCTGAAGATCGGGCGTTCCTGCCCTCCGCATTCCGGATGGCCGCAATTCAATCGGCGGTGTTTCTCGCCGGGATCCTGCCGTACTTCATCTTCAACGCGACCACAACCGGGCATTTGTTTCCCACGGCTTTCCATGTCAAGGCCGGGTTGCGCGATGTGGGCCTGCTGCCGGCGCTGGCGGCGGGCGATTGGAGCCGCGCCGTTCATCTGCTTACCCTGGGAGCCTACAATGAATTGGCCAAGAACGTTTTTATTTTCACCAAGTTCAACATGATGATGACGCTGCTGGCGGTGCCGGGGTTCGTGGCATTCTGCCGTCCCTTCCGTGATCAGGACCATGGCCGGGCGGCCATGATTCTGGCGCTGGCGGTCCTGCTGCCCTTGATCACGGGCATGATTTCGCCGACCGGCGCCTTCTCAAACTACGCCGAACGCTATCTCGCGCCGTATGTTCCCGCGGTCGTGCTGCTGGGCGGCCTGGGCCTGTGGCTGCTGTGGAGCCGGCTGGGCCAGCGCACGGTGGCGGTCGCCTGTTTGCTGCTCGCGCTCGTGCCCGTCCACCAGAAATTCAAGCCAACCCTGGTGATGTATGCCCGCGACGTCAAGAACACCAACGCGCTGTATGTCGAATCCGGCCAATGGATCCGCGACCATATCGACCCGTCCATTCCGATCGCCGTCAACGACATTGGCGGCATTTCATATTTCATTGAAAACGACATCATCGACATCATGGGCCTGGCCTCTCCGGAAATCTGGCCGGCGCTGGAGGGAACCTCCACGGAAGGCAAAATGACCATCGCCCGGGCCGTGGCCATCGAGCAATATCTGCGTGACCGGCAGGTGGCCTATCTGGTCATGAGCCCGCGCTATTACCCCGACCTGCACCGCCAGCCGGAGGTCTTCGTCCCGATGATGACCTGGAACGCCGTCTTCCCCACCCAGCGCTCGATTGATCCGCAAATCCTGTACCGACTCCAGTGGGAGTGAAGCGCGGCCTCCCCGCCCAGCCAGAGCCCCGCGTCATCGCGTCATCATGGGCCGGGATTTATGTTGGAAACCAGCGATGCGGAATGCTATTGTGATTAATCAGTACCGAATTGAAGTCCATTACGTGGAGAGATCGATGACGCGAGCATTGTCCATCATCCGGGGGGCGTTGGGCGCCTGGATGGCTGCATTCCTGGTTGCCGGGTGCGAATTCACCACCTCGGATCAGAGCGAGGGCACGGTGAGCCTGGCCGAGCTGCAAGGGCAGAACGTCGCTCCGGAAACACAGCCCCCTGCGCAAACCGAATCCACCAGCAGCGCCCCGGCCACCACCCCGGTTGTCACGGGCGGCTCCGGCATCGGCCCGCGGGGTGGAGGCGGCGGGTTCCTGTGGAAGCCGGTGGGTGAAAATTCCCGCAAACTGGTGATCCTGCTGCCGCCCCAATACACCGGGCAAGTCAGCGGCGTCTATGTGGCCAATTCCAAGGGCGGCGCCATTGAGGCGGGCTCCTATACGGGCGTGGGCAACGGCAACCGGACCCACTGGCGCTTTTCCAAGCCCGGTTCGGGGTATGGCCAGAACATACTTGCCGTGGCGAATTTGAAATCCGGCGGCGCGGTACACTGGCCCATCCCCAACGGAGCATCCCGCACCAGCTACTGAGCGCAATGCCTTTCCCCGTTGTTTCCCAACCCGCATGGCCGCTGACCGGCTGCATGGAGGGACGGCAGGGGTCATGAACATCCTGCTGCTGGCGCCCCACCCCTTCTACCAGGAGCGTGGCACCCCGATCGCGGTCGATCTGCTGCTGCAAACCCTGGTCGAACGGGGGGAACAGGTCGACGTGCTGACGTATCACGAAGGGACGGACCGCGACTATGCCGGGCCCGGCACCGTGCGCATTTTCCGGATTGCCGCCCCGCCGGGCTGCCGCAACATCCGGCCGGGATTTTCCCTGAAAAAACTCGTGGCGGATGTCGCGCTCTACCGGCTGGCCGTGCGGATGACGCGGCAGCAACGCTACGACCTGATTCACGCCGTGGAGGAATCGGTCTTCATGGCCCAACGCCTCTCGCGGCGCATGGGCATCCCCTACGTCTATGACATGGACTCGTGCATGTCGCAGCAAATCGCGGATAAAATTCCGCTGGCGAAGTTATTGCTTCCGCTCATGCGCTGGAAGGAAGGCCGCGCGGTGCGAAACGCGGCGGCCGTGGCCGCAGTCTGCGACGCGCTGGCCGACCAGGCCCGGCAGCATGGCGCCCCGCGAACGGTGATCCTGCGCGACGTGCCTCTGCTGGAACCGGCCACGCCCGCCGGCGGCGCCCGGGGCTTCAGGAGGGAACTTGGCCTCACCGGCCCCGTCCTGCTCTACATCGGGAACCTGGAACCCTACCAGGGCATGGACCTGCTGCTCGACAGCTTCGCCCGCGTGCCGCGCGACTTGTCCGCGCATCTGGTTGTCGTGGGAGGAACCCCCGCGCATGTTGCGCGCTACCGGCACGCCGCGGAAAAGCAGGGCCTCCAGGACACGGTCCATTTTCTCGGCCCGCGGCCGGTCGCTGAGATGGCCGCCTTGATGGGCGAAGCGGACATCCTGGTGTCGCCGCGCATCCACGGCACGAACACCCCGATGAAAATCTATTCCTACATGGCCGCCGGCAAGGCCATCCTGGCGACCGATCTGTTCACGCACACCCAGGTGCTGGACGCGGAAACCGCCTGCCTCGCCGCCCCGGAGCCTGTGGCTTTTGCCGCCGCAATGGCGGCGCTGATCCAAGATCCGGAGCAACGCCGGCGCCTGGGTGCGGCGGCGCAGCACAGCGCCGCAACCCGGTTTTCCCGCGATGCATTCCAGCGCGCGGTGAACGACCTGTACGACGGGTTGGGCCAAAGAGGAGCTTCATCCAATTTGTAGCCGGCCCGGGGGGGGGGGGCCGGACCAAATTCCACAGAGGACCACGCCCAGCGGGCGCGGCTACAACAGATCCGAAACACGCTGAACCCGTCGGTGCGGCGGGCGGCGGTCGATTTTCCACACCGTGGAAAAAAAGGGCGATTTTTTCCACACAATGGAAAAAGTTTTTGGCGATTTTCCACACAATGGAAGAAATGTTTCCAGTGCGTGGAAATGCTCGCTTTAATTCAGCCTTTCGTTCTTGCGCTTGCGGCGGCGGGCGTATTTGCGCTTTTTGAGCCACAGGCGGATTTGGATGAGGGGGATGGCGGCGCGGGAGGTCAGGAAACCCATGACCGCGATCCGGAACGGCTTCCACTGGCCGGCGCGCAGCAGGGCGGAGGACAGGCGTTCGGTCAGGCGCTCGGCCACGGTAACGTCGTCGGGCAGGCCCCGGTCGTAGGTGGGCACCCGGCGGCCGGCTTTTTTCCAGCGGTCCGCGCGCAGGGGCGCCAGCGAGCCCTTGCGCCGGGTCTGCAACTTGTGGGTCTGGTAGCTGGGGTCGGCGGAGACGTCGTGCAGGACGATGTCGCCGGCCGCCACGGCCTGCCGGACGAGTTCAGCGCCGCGGGCGGTGCGGACCAGGAGGCGCGAGTGCGCCTTGAATTTGTATTCGCCTTGTTCGTCGCGGGTCCAGGCGTCGCTGACGGCGACATCGGCGAATTCGTTGGAGCCGTCGAGGCAGGTCTGGCAGCGCTCGGGCATGTAGAGGGAGGTCAGGTAATTGTAGGCGCCGTCCTTGTAGTTGGAATAATGCAGCGGGCGGACCTGCCCGTCCTTCAGGACGGCCTGCATCCGGCCGGGCCATTCACCGCCGCGGAACTGGAAATCGGCGATGGCCTCGCGCCGGATGCCGCGCACGGCAAGCATTTCGGGGGCGAGATTGGGTTCGAGCGATCCGCCGCAGAACAGGCCGATGACGACGTGGATTTTCGCGGCGAGGGCGGGATCATGCCGCTGCAGAAGGCGAATGCCGTGGGTCTGGCAGGGCAGGAGCGCGGCGGCATAGCGCCCCGGGCGGGAGCGCAATTCGCGCCACAAGCGGTTGACGGGAATGACGGCATAGCGCGACCCCTGGCTGGCGCGCAATTCTTCGGGCGTGGTGGCGATGAACGGTTCGGCCGCCCAGGGCCGCTCGCGGTTCATGCGGGTGACGAGACATCCATCCACCGCGCCGGATTTGAGCAAGTGGGCCAGCAGGCCGGTAACCAGGCCGCCGCCCGCGCCGCCGGAGCGGAGGGATTCGTCGGCGGCATAGCCAACGCAGGTTTTCTGAACGTAGCCGTCGAAGCCTTTGCTGACGAAGCGTTCGCCGAAGACTTGTTCGGCGAAGTCGCCGTAGATGACCTTGGCCCCGGGGCAGACCTGGCCGCAGAGGCCGCAGGCGGTGCACCGGTCGGCGATCAAGCGAGGAAATCCGCGTTCATCGAGCGCGATCGCGTCCGCCGGGCAGACCCCGGCGCAACTGCCGCAGCGCGTGCAGAGTTCATGGGCGGCGAACCCGATGCTCAGAAACGGCGCGTCTGGCGGGACGCCGCTCATGGGTTCGCGGGCGCGGCGGCCGCGGGCCGTTCCCGCCGCGGTTCCGCCGGTATGCCCCAGGCGATCATGCCGGCGGGCACGGGTTTGTTCACAAGGGAATGGGCGCCGATGATGGATCCGGAGCCGATGGAAACCCCGTCGAGCACGGTGCAATGGGACCCGATCCAGACATCGTCGCCGACGGTCACGCCGCCCTTGCTGATGAAGCCCTGACGGATGATGGGCACGTGGGGGTCGTCGTAACGATGGTGCCCGCCGGCGGAGAGGTAGGTGTAGGCGGCGATGAGCACGTCGCGCCCGATCTCCAGCCGGCTGTCGGTGGCGAGCAGGCAGTTGGTTCCCACGTCGCTGCCGGCGCCGATGGCGATGCGCCCGTTGCGGGCGCGGATGACGGTATTGCGGGAAATGAGGACGCCATCGCCGATCTCGATGGAGGCTTCCGGTCCGCGGGCATCCAGCACGGCGTTGTCGTCGAGGGCCACGTTCTGGCCGAGGCGGATGCGGGCGGCGCCCCGGATCGTCACGTTGCGGCCGATGATGAGTCCGCGTCCGAAGGCGGCAAAAAGGCCGCGATAGAGCTTGCGCCGCAGCCAGAGGCCCAGCGCGCCGCCCCACCCCGCCAGCAAGCCGGTCAGGAGTTCATAGCGGATGAGGCCGGAAAGGGATTCGCGGCCAATGGCCAGGCGGGCATATTGCCGCCAGGATGATTGGCCGGATTGATGCAAATTTTTTTGAATTTGCTGGTCGAGATGGGGCTGTTCATTCATGTAGTCAGGATTCAGAGGAGCCCGTCGAGGCCGGCACGCCTTCCAGCCTCTCGCCGGCCTGCGCGAGCATGCCGATTGCGCCTAACATAATGATTTTGAGGCGCAAGAGCAAACCCATCGCCAAGGTTAATTCGCTGCTCATGCCCAGGAGGCCGAAGAAATAGACATAAGAGCCTTCGGCGATGCCCAGGTTGCCGAGGGTGATGGGGATCATGGCCACCATCAGGGAGACGGGCAGGATGCAAGCCACGGACCAGGCCTCGGGCCAGACGCCAAACGTGCGATAGGCCAGGACAACATTGCCGACGGCCAAGGCGTAGTGCAGCGCGGTCAGTCCGAACACCGCCCAGAGGGCCGCCGGGCGCCGGCGCAGAATGCCCCAGAGCTCGACCGCGCGAACGCCGAAGCGCGAAAGCACGGCGGAGACTTTTTCCCACAGGCGCGCGGGGCGGCCGGGCCGATCGGCGCGCACCCAATGGCGGATTTTTTCCATGCCGCGCCGCGCCGGTTCAGAACGGAGGCCGGCGCGGCCCACCACCCAGGCCAGGGCGATTCCAATCAATCCGCCCAGGGCCACAACGATGCCCAGGATCACGGCGGGCTCCCGCCACAGGTTGGCCAGCCCGAAGGGCAGGATCACGGCCATGGACAACAGGAAAATCATTCCGGTGAAGCGCTCGGCAAAGACGGATACCAGCGCGGTTTCGGTTGCCTTGACCTGCCGTCCAGCCAGCCAGGCGCGCACAACATCCCCGCCCATGTTGGAGGGCACGAAGTTGGAATAGAAATAGCCGATGAAATACCAGCGGTACATCCGGGCCAAGGGGATGGCGAATCCTTGCAGGCGCATCAAGTACCACCATTTCCACGCGCTGACCGCCACCATCGTGAGGGACAACATGATGCTGGCCATGAGATAAACGGGATCGAGGTTGCGCACCCGGGCCGCCAGTTCCTTGGGATCGAGCGAATGGATAACAATGGCGATGAACAAGAGGCTGACGGCCAGCTTGAGCCACGTCATCAGGTTTTTCTTGATGCGCCCACCTGACGGCGGGGTGCTCGTCGGGGCGGTTTGTTCTTCGGGGTTTTCGTTCATCGGGGAGAAAGGCGATTCTCGAGGCGTGGCCGCGTCAGGGTGATTCGAATTGGCTCCATCGGGCGGCAAAGGTTTCGTCGCCTTGATCCAAGGCGGCGACCAGTTCGGCGCTGCGGGCGGCCTTGGCCTGCAATACGGGAATGCGGGCTTTCAAGGCGGCGGACAACTCCGCGCGGTCGTGCCATCCGCGCAGCAGGTGGCGGCGCAGGTTGTCGGCCGTGAAGTCGTCAAACGAGAGGGTCCGGTCCGACAGGCCCAGTTCGCGGAAGTAGTAGGCCACCTTGGGCTGGTAGGTGATCCCCACGACCGGCGTCAGCTCCGCGGAGGCCAGGATCAGGGAATGCAGGCGCATCCCGCACAGGAGGTCCAGATGGCGCAACACGCCCTTGATGGCGGCATGGTCATGCTGACGGTTGTCGATCAGAGCCGTATGGATCGTGGGCGGCAACCGGCGCCGCAAGGCTTCGGTGATCTCCAGGTCGTGGTGCTGCGTGGTCACGAAGACCATGGGCACGGACACCTCTTGATGGAAGCCCGCCAATGCTTCGGCAAAGATGTTCAGGAACGCCTCGGGTCCCATGGAGGTCCGGTTGGCCGAGGCCCAGGTGTCCAGGTAGCGATTCACGTTGATGCCAAGCCGGGGCTGATCCCATTCGATGCCGGCCGCCTGGAAGATGGCATCCACGTCTGCGGGCGGCAGGGACGGCGCATTGAGGGCGGCATCCGCGGCCAGGCGGATGCGGGGATTGGTGGTGCCCACTTCTTGAAGCAGGTCGAGGGAATCCTGGTCGCGGACGGTGATGAACGTCATGCGGTCGGCGACGGCCTTGAGCATCCGCCGTCCCGCCGGGGTGTGCACCGGGCCCACCCCGACATTGTATCCGATGATCGGGATGCCCCGCCGGCTGGCCAGCGGCAGCAGCAGATAGATCGAGGACAGAAAATTGAACAGCGGATTGAACAACGCGCGATCGAACAGGACCGCATCGAAAATGATCACGGCATCGGCGCGCATCAGCGCGCGGGCGGTGGGCAGGCCCAGCATGCGGAGCGCGCCGTGCCAGGGCATCATGCCGACCGGGCGGGTGCGATTTGGATAATGGTCCCGGATGTAGGCGGGGCGCAGCGTGGGAATGTCGTAGGTCAACGCCCGCCTGCAGGCGCGGTCCACGCCGTCCATGATGGCGGCGATCAAGGCCGCGTCCCCGGCATTCCGCCCGGAAGAGGAGCCCAACAAGGTAATGGTGTTCAGTTTGCCCATGCGCTTCCACCCGTGCTTGGTTGATTGCTGCATGGTTATAGCCGCAGCGAATGGTCGTTGGCAACAGCAAGGATTTCCAGTAGGATTACAGGTAGTAGGAAAATCCGCCTGTGGCACATGAACAACCGACCTATCTGGTGACCGGCGCCGCCGGGTTTGTGGGCTCGGAACTGGTGCGCCAACTGGCCGGGCGCGGCTTCCGGGTTCGGGCCATGGCCCGCCGCACAGAGCAATTGGGCGACCTGACTCATCCGGCCATCGAGCCATGCAAGGGCGATGTACGCGACCGCGCGGCGCTGGACCGGGCCATGCAGGGTGTTGCCGGCGTATACCACATCGCCGCGCTGTTCCGGCAGGCCAACGAGCCGGATTCCGCCTACCATGAAACCAACGTCCAGGGCGTGCAAAACGTCATCGAGGCCGCCGTGGCGGCCGGCGTGCCGCGCCTGATTCACTGCTCAACGGTCGGCGTGCTGGGCCATGTGCGCCAGCCCCCCGCCGACGAACACACCGAGTACAATCCCGGCGACATCTATCAACGCACCAAAATGGAGGGCGAAAAACTCGCCCTGGAGATGTTCCGGAGCGGTCGGATCGGCGGGGTGGTGATTCGCCCGGGCATGATTTACGGTCCCGGCGACACGCGGCTCCGCAAGTTGTTCCGGATGATCGCCCGCCGCCAGTTCTTCTATGTCGGCCGGGGCGACAAGCTGGTGCATTTCATCGACGTGCGCGATCTGGCCCGGGCCTTCATCCTGGCGATGGAACACACGGAACGCAACGGGGAGATCTACATCATCGCCGGGGAACGGTCTATGCCGCTGCGGGAATTCGCCGAGGAAGTGGCCCGGGCGCTGCAGGTTCCGCCGCCGTGGCTCCATCTCCCGGTCAAGCCCATGCAAATGCTGGGCACGCTGTGCGAAACCATTTGCGTTCCGCTGCGCATTCAGCCGCCGATTTTCCGGCGGCGCGTGGATTTCTACACCAAGAACCGGTCCTTCGATACCCGCAAGGCGCGGGAGGAACTGGGCTTTGCCCCCGCGCAGGATGTGCAGGGCGAAATCCGGGACATCCTTGCGGACTACCGCCAACGCAACTGGATCTAGGCTGCTGCCTCAGGGGGTCCGGGCAGTCCCGGCGAGCTGAACGATGCGGTCGTACAACTGGTCTGCAATCAGATCCAATCCGGCGCCGTTCATGTGGATGCCGTCGGCCTGCATCAACCCGGACGGATCCCGCCGGGCGAATTCCGCCGCCAGGTCCAGCAGGTCGGCCCCGGTCTCCCGCGCCACTTGGCGCGTAAGATCCACGTAGAGATCGTGCAACCGGATGATTTCCTCCACCGACTCCGCATTTCCGCGTCGAACCAACAGGCCCGACGGCCGCGCGGTGCGGGGGGCGGTAATCAGGATCGGCACAGCGCCGCTCCCGCGGATGGCGGCCACAAAGCGGGTCAGAGTGTCCACGTATTCGTCCGGGGGAACGCGCAGATAGCCGCCTGGGCGGGCGCGCGCCTGCGGCCGTTCGGAGGGAACCAGCGTCAGCAGCCATTGCCCGAAGCGTTTGTTCCTGAGTATGTCGTAGATCGCCGCGCGAAAGGATCCCATGTGCACCCCCAGGCGTACCCGGTCCGGCATGCGCCCGCCCCACCAGTGATCATTCCACCCGTAATAGAGGGTCACATAGTCCGGTTCCAGGGCCCGGGCCCGGCGCTCAAAC
Organism: Lentisphaerota bacterium; assembly: GCA_012514035.1. Classification (GTDB taxonomy): domain Bacteria; phylum Verrucomicrobiota; class Kiritimatiellia; order CAIQIC01; family Lenti-01; genus Lenti-01. The sequence continues at coordinate 34,870 of JAAZBB010000063.1, forward strand.
AACCGCAAGCCAATCACACTGGAGTAGCCGTGAACCGCCATGTTGAATGCCTCCCACTGGGCCGCGGTGGGGGGCGCGGCCTGCAGCCGGGCATGCAGCCGCCCGGAATAGGGAGGGATGCCCTGGGCGGTGATGGAGTCGCCCATGCAAATGATGCGAACGGTCCCGGGAGCCTTGCGCGGTTCAACTTCGCGGTCAAGAAATCCCAGTTGGTTGACCCGTCGGCCCCGCCAGACCACACCCGGCACAAACCGCCACCGATACTCATCGGAATGCACCAGTCCCAGGGCGTCTCCGGGTTGACCGGCCGCCGTTGGTTCGGCGCCCTGGACGATGACGGGCGGTGCGTGGGCTTCGTAGCCCGCCCATTCCAACAGTTGTTCAACCACCACGAAAAAGGCAAACGGCACAAACACGGCCAGGCAGATTTTCCGGTAAAGAGCGGATTCCGCCAGCCCGTGAAGGCCCGGTTTCCGCCGGCGCAACGCACCTTTCAGCCCGCACCGCAACGCCAGCAGGACCACGGGCAAGGCCAGCCATGCGCGATGCCACGGCAGCTCCAGAGGCAAGCCCGGAATCCGGAGGGGCGTGGCCAGCCAAATCGCGGGCAGCAGGCCCAGCGCCACCAGCAACATGGCATCGACCCCGCCGAGCAGAAACCGCGCGAGAGACTGACGGCGGCACATGGCCGATCTAGTATTCGACCCGTGCGGCGCCGGAGGGAATCGGCCAGTGGACAGATCCGCCTGCATTCAGATCGGCCACCGCTAGGATGTTGTTGCCGTAGGCCCCACCCTTCTGGGGAAAGCGCCAGTGGGTGCGGCCACCGTTCCCCACGCCGGTATATACGCCCACATCGAGCACTTGACCGTCACCGCTGGCGACATGGACGCTGCCGGCCTTCCCCGTGTATTGGGGCGGCAGCAGGATCACCAGCCGCCCGGAATTCTCGCCCACCGGCTTCCAGAGGAATCCACCGCCTTCCCCCTGGTCTCCGCTTCCGCCCCCATCGGAACCACTGTCATCCGACCAGCGATCACAACCAGCGGTCAGCAGCAACAACGTGGCTCCCAGAAGGACCACCCATCGGGCCGGGGGGAATGTTTTCTTCATGAGCATGTCTCCATTGTTTTCAAGCATCCGGCGACCATTCATGATCACACGGGACCCTGCCGGATGCGATCATTTCGAATGGGCGCAATATGATGATTCCCCACCCAAACCGCAAGCCCGGAGGGGGGACAGATCCGTTGCCGTATGGGTAGAGTCTGAATCACCCATCGGCCTGGCGGACTCGATTCGGGGTGGTGGATGCCGGGCTTTAGGATTGCCCCGGTTGGCAGATTGAACTAAATGTTCGCCATGTTTGAACGGACGAAGAAGTGGACGCAATCCGCGCACGTCCGCTGGGCCGGCGGAACCGGAACCGCCGCCATTCTGGCCCTGGCCACGCGCCATGGAAACGGGGCCTGGCTGGATCCGACCGTGTGCGGGGCGCTGCTCCTGGGTCTGGGAGCGATCGCCGCCACTCTCTACGCGCGCCGGGCCGCCACTCCCGACTGGGAAGCGAACCGGCCGGCGGAACCGGCCCCCCCCTGGCCGATGACCGGTTTTTTGCTGGGAATCCTGCTCTTGTATGCCGGGTCATCGGCCATTACCGACAACTGGTTTTTTCCCACCAACTGGAAGATATCCGGCGCGGCGGGAACGCTCGTATTGAAATCGGGATACTTCCGCAGCCTGATCCTCACCCTCGCCCTGGCGCTGGGATTCAAACCGCTGTTGCGCACCCCGCGGGCCCTGGCCCTGGCCTGGGTGTTCGGGGCCGGCCTGGCCGTGCATCAGTTGTATTCCGCCACCGGCTTCGGCATGATCTACCGGGTGGACAGCCCGGCGTTTGTCTATCGCTTCTGGTCGTTCCAGCATCTGTTCCCCCGGCCGGACGGCTACGATCCGAACTGGAACGCGGGCCTGCCGGTGACGGCGCTGGTCGCCAGCGGCATCTGGTCGGTGGGTCTCTGGCTGCTGCCGTTCCTGCGCTGGATTCCGGCCGAGCAGGTCTATACGCCGTTTCTCGCGGTGTTTTTCCTGGGCGTGCTGCCGCTGCTGGCCTGGGCGTCGCTGGCGTGGGTCGGGGCGGGCCCGCGGGCCCGGTGGATCGCCGCGCTGCTGGCCCTGGCGCCCACCCAGCGCTTCTGGGTGCACCTGCTGCACTACGGGACCGCCCCCGCGCTTTTTGCCATGGCCATGGCCCTGCCCCTCGCCGCCCTCGGCTACCGCTTCCTTTATCTGGAAGAGCTCCCCCGCCACGCCACGCTGCTCCTGCTCCTGCTGATCGGGTTCACGTTCCTGGCCTGGCCCGGATCGCTGGTGATCGCCATCCCTTTCCTGCTGTTGCTGGCGGGACATGCGCACCGGCTGGTTCCCGGCAAATGGAAATGGGCGTTGGGGATCGCCGCCGTGCTGGGTCTCCTGTTGCTGCCTCTTGCCATGGTGCCTGTGCGCCACGATACCATCGGCGGTTTCATGTCCGTGGCCGCCCGCAAGACTTTCTGGGAACACGTCCGCAACGGCTGGGGCGTTTTCGGTCACAATCTGCGCGGAACGAATCCCTTGATTCTCGTGCTGGGGTTCATCGGCGGCTTTGCCGGCCTGCCGCGTTCCGTCCGGCGGTTTTTCGCCCCGCTGGCCGCGATGCTGCTGTTGATGTCCGGATGGGGCGAGGAAGTGAAAAAAATCCTCCAGACCGAACGCCTGATTATTCCCGCGGCGCTGGTCGCCATCGTTCCCACGGCGCTGTGGCTGGATCGGCTGATCGACCAGGTGCTCGCCGCGCCCCCCTGCCGCAGCGCAGGGAGCGTGATACGGCGCACGGCCACTGCGTGGGCCGTCGCGATCCTGCTGACCGGCGCCTATCAGGGCGCCAAGACCTGGAACGGGAAAGGACTGGCACCGTTCCATGCCCGGCCGGAATCCAACCGCCAGCTGACGGACTGGCTCGCCGCGAATGTTCCCGAAGGCGGGCGCGTCCTGTTTGCCGGCCGGGCCGTCCACGCTTACGGCGGCGCCAAGATCGCCGCCCTGCCCTTGTTCGCCGGACGCGAAATGATGGCCGCCGACTTCTACGGTTTCTCGCCCAAGTTGGTGGAATACCAGTATCCCCCGCGTGAATTCCGCTATGAAGGCCCCGATGTCCTGTTCTCTTTCATGGAACTCCACAATGTCACCCATGTCGTCACGTGGCACGACGATTGGAAGCAAGTCTTCCGCCGCACCACAAACTATTACCGCCCGGCGCACGAAATCGGCCGGACCGCCATCTTCGAAACCCGGCTCGAACCCTCGCTATTTCTGGAAGGCTCCGGGCGCGTGCAGGCGGACTTCGATCGGATCGATATCGTTTTGGACACCCCGCAGGAGCGGGTGGTGATCAAATACAACTGGGTGCCGGGCTGGCAGGCGCCGGACGGCGTCACGCTCTTCCCGCACGACGCTGGGCGCGGAGTCGTGTTCATCGGCCTGGACCCGGGCGACCGCCGCCGCATCACCCTCCGCTACCGCCCATGACCGCCCGTCCTCCATCCCGGGGACCTCTCGCGGCGCTGGCCGTCATGCTGCTGCTGGCCGGCGGACTGCGGCTCTATCTCGCCTGGTGCGCGCACGTGCCGACCCTCGACACCGCCGTTGTCGGCCAGATGGCCCTCGACATTCTCGACGGCGGCCGCCCGGCATTTTTTGCCGGGCAGTCCTACCTCGGCGCGCTAGAAGCGTACCTGACGGCGCTGGTCTTTGCGGTTTTGCCCGCGGGCCGCGTCACCATGACGCTGGTGCCGATTGCCTTTGCCCTGCTGTGGATCGCCGCCACGTTTGGATTCTTCCGCCGGGAATACGGCGGCTGGGCGGCGGTGGCCGCCGCGCTCGTGCCGGCTTTTCCCGGCTGGCCGGCCGCCTGGTACACCACTGCGCCCTACGGCGGCTATCCGGAAACCTATTTCTTCGGCCTCGTTCTGCTGGGACTGGCCCTGCCGTTTGGATTGAGCGACCGGTTCCGGCCCACGCCGCGCCATGCGCTGGCGCTGGCGGCGACGGCCGGCATCGCCCTGTGGGTCAACTTGCAGGTACTGCCCTGCCTGGCCGCAGCCGGACTTGCCGGGATCCTGGCCTGGCGCCGCCGCCCCGTCCCCCTGCGGCCCTGGCTGGTCTATCTGGTCGTGCCGGTCGCCGTTGTCGCGGCCTTTCTGCCGCAGTTTCTGGCGGAACCGTCCCACGTCGAACCGCCCCTGTTCGCCGGCGGATCGCTGGCTGCCGCCGCCCGAAGCGTTCGCGCCCTGATCCGCCACGACCTGGCGTATTCGGTGCTGTGGACCTATCCGCCGGCCCTCCTCCACCGCCTGACCGCCGTCGGCCTGGCGCTGCTGGCCGCCGGGGGCCTCTGGCTGGGCTTCCGCCGCCGCCCCCTGGCCGCCGGCCGGACAACCACGCGGCTGGTCGCAGTCACGCTCGCGGTTTTTGCCCTGACCTATTTTCCCCATCCGATGTCGGGATTCGTCCCGCGCTATCTGATTGCGCCGGTCACCCTGCTGCTGGGCTGGTGCCTGGTCCAGTGGTGCACCGCTCCGGCCCGGTGGATGCGCCGGGCCGGATTCGCCTTCGCGCTGCTGCTGGCCGTCTACAACGCCGGAGGCATGGTTCGCGCCGCCCGCGCCCGCGCCCCCGAGGCCCGGCAGACCCTCGCGGAATTCTCCGGCGTCATCGACGCCGCGCGCGCCGGCGGATGGGACGCCGTGCTGCATGCCGGCTCGGAAACCGAGGGCTACGACGGCGCGCGGCTGACGTTTCTTTCCCGTTCCCGCCCGGTCTTTGCGTCCGCCTTCAGCGACCGGTTCCTCGAGCATCAGCTCGCCTGGGAATTCGGCGGGCGCGGCGCCTGGCTGGCGCCCCGACGCCACCTGCCGTTTCTCGCCGGCAGCTACGCTGCCGTGAACGTGCCGCTGGGAGAATTCCGCGAGGCCCCGCGCTACGTTCTGCTCGACGCCCCGGACGTCCCCCGCCGCCTGGAACGCAGCCGCCGGCCCGATTCGGTGGACGGCTGGCCCGGCCCGGTCGAAGCGCACCCGCTGTTCGACCGCGCATCCGGCGCCGCCTGGCCGGAATCCGCCGGCGAAGACGGCCTGGCGCTGACGCTGCGCTTCGACAAGCCTGCCCGCCTGGCCGGACTGCGCGCCTGCGCGCCCCATGCCGCCGGCCTGCCTTCCCGCTACGCCGTGCGCGTGCAGACACCCGACGGACGCTGGATCGCCGTCCAGGAGTGCGAACGCCGCATCGGCGCTTCCTGGCTCAGCGGAACCCGCCTCTATTTCCGGGGGCATCATCCCTGGATGGACATTCGGTTTGACCCAGTGGACGCCCTCGCGCTGGAATGGGCCATCCCGCCCGGCCCCGGCGCCCCGCCACAGCTGGATGAACTGATGGCCCTGGAATCCTCCGGCGAGGCCTGGCCGGCGGACATCCGCCTGCTGCCGCACGTCGAAGAACTTCTGGCAGAGGCCCCTGGCGCCCGGCTCATCGCCGAGCGCGGCATCCTGCGCCTACTGCACCGGGAAGCGGAGGGGCGCGACGGGATCCCACCGCTGCCCCTGCCCTACAATCCCCGCTTTTCCCGAACCCAGCCGGACGTGCAGCCGCTGACCGCCGGCCGCTATCTGCTGGTGATCGAAGAAGCCTATCTCGAAGACGCGCGCGCCGTGTTTCACCGCGCCGGCATCCGCATCGAAGAAGAACGCATCGCCGCTCCCTTCTGCCTGCTGGCGGTCACCGTGGAGCCGGCCGCCAGCGGCCAAACAGCCTGGCAAGGCTTCCGGCCCGTGCGAACCTCACCGCCGTAGGCGCCGGGGAATGGAAGTCACGTCGCCTGGCCGGCGACCGCGTCGGCCTCCTGCCGGTCCGCGCGCAGCAGGATAGGCGATCCCATGCAACGGGTCAATCCCAGCAGTCGACAGCCCCATTCCACAAGCCGGATCAAGCCAACCCACCGAACCACCCGATGCAACACCATTGGCGTGCAAAAGAGCGGAGCGCGGCTGGTCACGTGAAAGCCCTGCTCCAGAAGCATGCGTTCAATGTCCGCTTCGGGAAACACCGTGTAGGGACGAGTCGAACCGTTTTCCAGTTTCTGTTTCAAGGGGAATAGAAGCCGATTGAAAATGTTGAAGCTGCGCTGGGGCGGAAAATCAATCACAACCGCCCGCCGAGCCACCCGGCACAATTCGCCCAGAAAAGCAGGTGGATCGTCCACATGCGCCATCTGGCGGGTGCTGATCACGACGTCGAATGCCCTGTCCGGAAAGGGCAGGCGCATGAAATCCCCGGTCTCAAACCGGCATTTTCCGGCGGACACTTGGGCCTGGATGCGCCGGCTGGTTTCCGGTGCGCTGCCCAGAACCGTGAGCTGGCAACCGTGGGCGATCAATTCCGCAGTGTATTGTCCATGTCCGCCGCCCACATCCAGCACCGGAACATTGTGACCACTGCCCAATAACTTCAGTAGTGCGGTATTCTGCACCCGGAGTTGCCAGGCACCCACGGCGCCCCGGAATCGGCGGGCATATTCGTCGGATGACGATACAATGTCCGGAGCCGCGGACAAGGCGGAAATACCCGCCATAAAAAACGACAACGGATGGGCCGCCAGCCAATGCATGATATGACTGACAAACGGCAGGTGGACGATCGCACCGGCATGAAAAGGGACAACCAGAACATTCATACTGATCCGAGATATCTGACTTGCAATAATCATCCTGAACGACATGCCAAGTTGGCAGAAATCTTCGAAAAATCAAAGTTTTTTCTGGAATCCAGGCCGAATCCAGGCCGGGGCGGAGACGGGCTTTGCCGCCGCCGGACTAGGGCCCGAAATAGACGGCGCGGGCGGGACGGGACGGCAGGACCCGGCCGGTCTTCATGGCGTGGGACAGATCCGCGGCGGCATCCGGATCGTACCACCAGTAGGCGTGGGCACTGCGTTCATCGCCGAACTTGCCCAGGGGCGCATCCGGCAGGCCGAATTTGTTCCACCACACCAGGCGCGTATCGCTCTTGTTCCACAGCAAGACATAGGGCATGTCCTTGGTCACGATCGCGTCGATCCGCCGCACGATGTCATGACGCTTCTGCACGTCGAATTCGGTCCGCTGCGCCTCGATCAGCGCGTCCACATCCGGATTTTTGTAACCCGTGATGTTCTGGCCGGAGGGCCGGTCGGCCTCCTTCGAAAGCCACATGCTCTCGGGATTCTTGAAGATTCCGGCGCTCCACGCGGCCCAGGTCATGTCGAAGCTATATTCGTCCATATCCTTTGTCCACGCCGCCCAGTCCTTCTTGTCCACAATCAGTTCGATGCCGACATCCTTCAAGTCCTCCTGGAAGATGGCGGTGAACTTGTCGTCGGTGGCCCCGCGCGACAGGTAGCGCAGGCGCAGGGGCTGGCCATCCTTCGCCAGCCGCCCCGTGGCGGGATCGGCCTGCCAGCCGGCCTCGGCCAGCAGCGCCCGCGCCTGCTCCTTGTCGAAGGGGATCCCGTCGTTGGGGCACGGCCGGTTCGCATCGTACAAGTCCTCGTAATAGGAGCGGTGCAGAAAGTAGGCGTTGAACATCAGGGTTTCATTCATTTTTTCGCGGTGATAGAGGTGCGCCAGGGCGCGCCGCACGCGCGGGTCGTCCAGCGGAGGGCGGCGCTGGTTCAGGGCGATGCCCTGGAAGCCGACGGGCTTCTGGTTCCAGATTTCCTGCTTCACCAGCCAGTTGCGGTCGTACTTCTCCCCGCTCGTCTGGTTGGCCCATACGTGCGCCGTATAGACCGGAAACAGGTCGATTTCCCCCTTTTTGAACGCCTCGAACGCGTTGTCGCGCTCCTCGAAGAACCGGAAACGCAGTACATCGAAGTTGGCCACGTTCCGGAAGCGCGGCAGACCGGCCGCCCACCAGTCGGATCGGCGCTCCAACGTAACCTGGAGGCCCTCCCGGATGGCGCCGAGCCGATAGGGACCCGACACCACCGGAAAATCGAAGTTCTGCAAATTGAAGTCCTTGCCGGCAAAGGCATGTTTCGGCAGCACCTGCAGACCCGCCAGCGTCAGGAGATTCTCCCAGTGGATTTCCCTGGCGACGAACCGGATGGTGGCTTCGTCGAGGACTTCCGGGGCTTCGAACCGCTCCAGCCCGATCTTGTGCGGGCCGGTCAGGTTTTTCGGGTCCAGAATGGTTTCAAAAGTCCAGCGCACATCCTCGGCGGTGACGGGCCGACCGTCGCTCCACCGTGCCCGGGGATTCATGTGAAAGGTGAACGTTTGCAGGTCGTCGGCCAGCACGCAGCGCTCGGCCAGCAGCGGCTCCATGTCCAGCGTGACGGGATGCTGGCTCAGGAGCGTCTCGTAGAACTGGCCGAACAACTCGGCGGACATCACGTTCTGGTCAAGGTAATAGTTGAAGCTTTTGGGATATGGCCCCATGTAGACCACCAGCATCCCGCCCTTTTCCGCGAATTCCGAAGCCAGGGGATTCGGCGCTTCAACCCACCCCTCCCGCGGGAAGACCTGCTCCGCCGGGGCTCCGCATGCCAGCGCCAACGCCAGTGCCATCCAAGCGATGTTCTTCATTGCGCCAGTATCCGGCAGGCGCCTGCGCTTGAAAAGGAGGAAGTCAGCCGAAGACCGGATAGAGCCCGAAGACCATTCCTGCCCCCAATTCCGCGGTCAGACGCCACTTGCGCCCGGCGGACGGCCGCAGGTGGAATTCCTCCAGCAGGAAGGGCAACCGCATGGGCAGGTAGAGAAAGACAAACAACACCGCCAGCACCGGCAGCAGCGCCAGCCGCGGGCCCAGCGTCCCCGCTCCCAGCGCCTCCAAATCCATGATGGCCTCCCACCAGGCCGTGTAGGCCACGCCCCCGTACGCCAGCAGGAGGAGATCGGCCAGGTGCTCCTGCCAATGTCCGGGAACCCGGCGAGCCCGACTCCGGCCGCCGGCGGCGATCAGGCCGATGAATTCCTTCAGGATCAGCGCCACCATGACGCCGCCCCACCATCCGGAGGCGTCGTCCGCACCGGACCCAACCGCCCCCCAGGCATCCAGCGCCAGCATGCCAACCATCATCGTCACGATCACATGGGCAATGGTCGTGACGGACCAGAAGGCCAGCATCGGGCCCTGCGGAACGAAACCTTCATCGGCGTTCCGTCGGCGCAAAAACTGCAGTTTCCAGCGCAGCCCAAACGGCTCCAGCAGCAGGATGGCGAACAGCAGCGCGCCGGGCCACCATCGGGGGTCGGCTTGTTCCAGCCCCGCTTTCAGCGCCCGGGCCAGAGGCGGAGCCCCAAGCAGGGCATAGAGATAGAAGGCCAGCGACATCGCCCACCGGCCCAGGCCGTCCCGACTGCTGCGATCTGCTGACATGTCCGGCCTATATCATCCCCGCGCCGCGGGGCCAAGAGCCATCTTCCGCCGCGCGTCTGCACAGTTGCCATCGGAGGGGAGGACAGGATACAGTCTGCTCATGACTCCCGGCCTCAAGCGTGCTGTGTGGCTACTCAACACCTTGGGATTCGTGCTCTACCTGGTCTGGCTGTCCACGCTGGATGCCCGGGCCACCTTGCGCTCCCAGGAGGGCATCCTCTTTTATCTGCCCTGCATCCCGTTCCTGTTCGTTTACATGCTGATGATCAACCCCAGGACGGGCCCCAAAGGCAAGCCTTGGTGGCAGAGCGACGAAGACTACGAGCGGGAGCAGCGCGCGAAGCAAGCCGCCACCCTTCCGGCAGCCCCCGGATCCAAGCCAGGCAAGCCCTCATGATGTCCCCCGAGCGCAAGATCACGCACCTGTCCATCTGGATCAATATCCTTCTGACAGGTCTCAAGTTTGTCGCGGGCGTGTTCGGCCGCTCCCAGGCGCTGATCGCTGACGCCATCCACTCGCTGTCCGATTTCGCCACCGACATCGCCGTCCTGGTCGGCCTGCGGTTCACGTCCAAGCCGGTGGACAAGGACCACGCCTATGGCCACGGCAAGTACGAAACCATCGTCGCCGCCGTCATCGGGGTGGCCTTGGCCTACGTGGGCGTCCGGATCGCCGGCACGGCCATCCAGCGCATCTTCCACGCCATGCACGGAGACGCCCTGACCATGCCTTCCGCCTTCGCGTTCTGGGCGGCCGTCCTGTCCATCGTCGTCAAGGAATGGCTCTACCGCGCCACCCTCAAGGTCGCCCGGAGCACGGGCAACGCCTCGCTGGTCGCCAACGCCTGGCACCACCGCTCCGACGCGTTTTCCTCCATCGCCACGGCGGCGGGCGTCGGCGCGGCCGTGTTTCTCGGCAACGATTGGCTCATCCTCGATCCCATCGCCGCTCTCTTCGTCAGCATCTTCCTGCTCAAGATCGCCTGGCGGATCATCCGGGAACAGCTCGGTGAACTGACCGACCAGAGTCTCGCCCCCGAGGTCTGTGCTGAAATTCTGGCCTTGGCTCGCGGCATCCCGGGCATCGAGCAACCCCACAATCTGCGGACCCGGATGGTCGGTCGCCATCCCGTAATCGACCTGCATGTCCGCCTGCGGGCGGACCTGCCGCTGCGCGAGGCGCATGCCATTGCCACCACCCTGGAACACGCCCTTCAGCACCGCTTCGGACCGGAAACGATTGCGAATCTTCATCTGGAACCTTATTATGTTTAGATTGGTTTCGTTTTGAAAGGCCCCCCATGGAACAAGGCTCCAGAACCCTGCTGATCATCCTGTGCGCCGCGCTGCTGCTGGGCGCGCTGGTCGTCGGGTTCAACCCGGCGTACCGCCAGGCTTTCCTGTCCATCGCCAAGGGCCGCCCCGCCGAATCGCCGATCTGGAAATCCAACAGCCAGTACTACCCGGACATCGCGCTGTCCGCCCCTGCCGCTGCCGCCCCGGAGGCCCGCCATGACGCAGAATAAGCTCATTGCGGTCTGCTATTTCTTCATCATCGGCATCACCGGCGCCATGGCCTGGCCGTTGGGCCCCGCGGCGCTGTCCGGCCTGTGGTACGCCACGGCGGGGCTGGGCGCCCTGGCCGTCGGCACGCTGGTCTGGAGCCGCCGCCGGCGCGTCCCGTCCGCGGACGAAGCGCCCCATGCCGCGCCGGCGCGCATCGACGCCATCCAAGTCGGGGTCTGGATTCTCCTGCTGCTCGCGGCCTTGGTATTCGGCTACACGCGCTATCTCGCCATGATCCAATCGCCCGACCGCCTGGTTGGACAGCTCCGCATCGCGCCGCAGGGCGCGGCCTGGTCGCCCGGCGCCGGCATGTCCGGCACCTCGTTCCTGAAGGTCAAAACCCTCGCCCCCGTGGCGGAGGACATCCGCCTGCGCCTCCGGGGGCGGCTCGAAGCCCTGCAGCCCACGCGCGACGACCAGGGCCTGCCCGTGCTCTCCGCCGATGGCCGCTGGACCTTCACCCAATTCAACGTGGACCAGCAAAGCGATGAAATCGAAATCCCCGCCGGCACGCCGGCCGGTGCCGAGCTGCTGATCCAGCAGCCCTTCACCCATTTGGATGCGGTCGAGCTGCTCAGTCCGCCGGCCGGCGGGGCCCTGGCCGTGCTGCAACCCGTGAACACGGTCGCGCTCTTCGCCCGCAGCGGCCGCAACGTGGTGCCGGTTTCGATCCTCGGCCGCATCACGGCCGACCCGTGGGTCTATTCGTTCAAGACGGTCCTGGCCGTCACCCCGGACTACATCCAGTACCAGCCCGACGGTCCCTATTTCGCCATCGACCGCCAAACCATCCGCGTGACCGTCAATCCCGACATGCCCGGCTACGAACGGCTGGCCCGTTCCGCCGCCTACGGCTATGACGTTGCGCTGACCGGCGAGCTGATCGCCCCGCCCTCCGCCGCCAACGTCGGAGCCTTCGACCAGGCCCGTTACCTGCGCAACTACAACATCGGCGGCCAGATCATGCTGCGCACGCCCCTGGACGGCTCCACCGCCCTGTCCATCATCGTTCCGCAGGGCGCCGCCGAGCCTCGCGCCGGCAACAGCCTTGTCGAGTTCTCCCTGTATCTGCGCGACGAGATGGTCCGGGTGATCAAGCAGACCATGCCACAGCCCAATTCCGCCTTCCTTGGCGCCGTGACCGTCGGCCTGCGCTACGGCATGCAGAACACCGTCTCGGTCGCCTCCGACGATTATGACACCGCCGCGGTCGCCCCCATCCTCGATCTGGGCCGGGATACCGATGCGCTGATTGCCGACGAGTTCCGGGCGTCGGGCATCAACCATGTGCTGGCCGTCTCCGGCCTGCATGTCACCATCATCACCATCATGTTCATGGGCATCTTCACGCTGCTGAAGGTGTCCCGTAAAGTCTATGTCCCCTTCGTCATCTTCGCCCTCGTCATCTTCGCCATCATCACCGGCGCACGCCCCTCGACCCTGCGCGCGGTGATCATGAACTCGCTCTTCCTGCTGACCTGGGGCTACCTGGACCAGGGCGTGCGCTCTTCGGCCCTGCTGGGCGTGCCCGTCGCCGCGTTCATCATCCTGCTGCAGAATCCCGCCATGGCCGTGGATCCGTCGTTCACGCTTTCCTTCGGCGCGATTCTTTCGCTGGCCCTGCTGACCCAGCCGTTCTTCGACCTTTTCAAGAAGTTCCACGGGAATAATTTCATCGCTTTGGTCCTGATGGTGGCCGTTCTCACCTTGGCCTTTGCCGCCCACTGGCTGCTAGTGGTCACCGTGCGCTTCTGGCTCGCCTACGCCCTGCTGGGCATCGCCCTGTTCGGGCTGGCCCGCTTTCTGGACCGCCGCAACATCCATCCCATCGGCCACTATGGCTTCGCGGACATCCATCCCGGCGTGGCCGGTTTCATCGCCGCCCAGTTTGGGATGCAGATCGGCATGATGATCCCACTGTCGGCCTACTATTTCTACCGCTGGCCGGTCGCCGGCGCCTACGCCAACCTGCTGGCCATTCCCCTGGTCGGCGTCGTGCTGCAGCTCTCGATGCTGGCCGGCCTCATCGGGCTGGTGCCCGGCATCGGCATCTACCTGGCGCTGCTGCTCAATGCCGCCAACTGGATTTTCTCCACGATGTTCCTGCTCATCGGCCATTACTTTTCGCGCTGGTTCCTGTATCCCTTCGTCGCCCGGCCGACCTTGCGCTGGATGTTCGTCTACTATGCCGGCGTCTGTCTCTTCGTCTGGTGGCGGCCCATCTGGTTCCGCCTTGTCCGGCCGCGCTGGCAGAAAGCCTCCACGGCCGGCCGCCTCGTGGCAAGCGCCGGGATCGCCCTGCTCATTGCCGCGCTTGTGCTGTCCCTACAAAGCCAGAAGAAAGCCCTGCGGCCCGCCGGCGAACTGGCGGTCACCATCCTCTCCGTCGGCTACGGCTCCGCCGTCCTGGTCGAGGCCCCCGACGGCCGGGCCATCCTGATCGACGCCGCGTTTGTCCAAACCGATCGCGGCCGCCGCAACGATGCGGAACGCACCATTCTGCCCCATCTCTGCGCCAAGCAGATCAAGCATCTCGATGCCCTGATCCTGACCTCGCCGGCGCCCGAACGCACCGCCGGCGCCGCGACTATCCTCCAATACCTCGACGTGGATGAGCTCCTGCTTCCCGCCGCCGCCCGTTCCGTCCTGGAAGGCGGCGCAACCGCCCGCCTCCTCGACGAGCGTTCGCCCCGCCGCCTCAAACACCGTTTGTCCGCCACCACCATCGAATCGCGTTCGCCGGTCGCCGGCGAGCGTTTGTTCGAGACCATCTGCGATGGCCAGCCCTTCCATGTCGAAGTCCTCGGCCCGGCCCCCGGGAATGATGCTGCCCCGCTTGTCCTGCGCATGGTCTACGGCAACTTTGCCATGCTCCTCCCCTCCGATCTGACCTTTGACCAGCAGCAGGCCTTGATCAAGTCGGTTCCCGCGGAACAGTTGCGCGCCAATGTGGCCATCGCCCCCGGCCACGGCACCACCGGCCTCGCCGACATCACCATCGGCATCCCCGACGACATGGACCAGCGACTGGCCGAAACCACCGGCGGCCTGCTGAAGGCCATCGCTCCCGACACGGTCGTCTTCGAGTTCGGCAATCCCCGCCCCGTTGTAGGCATGAAATACAAGTCGGCGGTCAAGCTGCATGGCGCCTCGCGGCGCGCCGCCGAAGATGCCTTGCCGCAGGCCAGGATCTACGCCACCGACACGGATGGTGCCGTCACCATCCGCTCCGACGGCGTCGGGTACGAACTCCATGCCCGGTACGATGCCGATGTCGGCCTCGCCGACGCCCCCACCTCCCTCGAAATCGGCTGGTAATTCCCGCCCGCGGCCTTTCCTGCATCAGCTCTGACACATCCAATCTCAGATGCGCCTCTTCTGCTCCACACTCCGCGCGGAGATTGGATATTCCGGCGCGGGCCTGCTATAAGAACCGTGCATGAAGCTGCGGATCGCCAAATTTCTGGCGGGGCTGCTGCTGCTGCCTTTGTGCGCGGCACTGGCAATGACCTTATGGCGGGCCATGGTCATCCTGGCGCAATCCCCCGCCCGCCGACCGATGCTGCCGGCATTTGCCTGCATCTCCGGCATCGTCATCTGGGCCATCATCTGGCTGTTGCTGCCGCCGCTGACCCGCACCTATGTCCTCGGTCATGAGTTGACGCATGCCCTTTGGTCCATGCTTCTGGGCGGCAAAGCCTCAGACCTGAAAGTCACCGACCGGGGGGGCAGCGTGCGCGTCACCCGCAGCAATGCCTGGGTCACCCTGTCTCCGTATTTTTTCCCCCTCTACACCGTTGGGGTGGCTCTGGCCTGGATCTTCAGCGTGTGGTTGTTCCCCGCCATCCGGCCCTATGCCCCGGTCTTCCTGTTCTGGATCGGCCTGACCTGGTCATTCCATCTGACCTTCACGGTGCGCTTCCTGGCCTACAATCAGCCCGACATCCGCGAGCATGGGCGGCTGTTCTCCTATGCGCTGATCGCCGCACTCAACCTGCTCTCAGTCGCGGCGGCCCTGACCGCCATCAGTCCCTGGACATTTCCGGAAGCGACCGCTGACCTGCTTGGCAACCTGCGGCGGCTGGGGACCGCCACCCATGTCTTCTACGAATGGATGCTGACGCGGCTGCCGGCTTTTTCGTGAACCGCTCCGCCTCGCGGAAATGAAGTCCGCCCCGAGGGCGGGCCGGCTCCATTCTGAATCCTGACTTCTGAATCATGAATTCTTCTTATTGCCCCATCCAGCGCGTGGGCGGCTGGTAGAAGTTGGTCGGGTGGTAGGTCCAGATCCAATGATTGCCCAGGCCGCCATTCACGGAAATGATGATCAGGATGTCGTTGGGCTTGAAGAACGGCCCGTTCACCGGGAGTTGACTTCCGACAAAGCGCCATGTCCCGGTGGAATCGCAGAAAATCTTGGTGCTGCCGCGCACTCCTTTGGTGGAGGTGTCCACCGTGTAGATCTGATCGCCGTAGGACGGCGCGCTGCCCGCCGGGGTCTTAACGAAGCCCGATGCAATCAGGTTGAGGTTGCTCGGATGCGTCGAGACCGGCAGGTTCAGCGCCACCAGATTGTAGACCGGCTGGTTGGTGCGGCCGGAGATCATTCCCGTATATATGATGTTGGTGAAGCTGCCGTCTTCGGCCGGACCGTTGGTCGGAACCTTCAGAATGGAATGCCAGACCATGGCGGGAATTGAAACACCCGGCTGGCTCTCGTCGGAGGCGGTGGTGGTGGCATAGCCCCGGCCCACCAGGTTGGTCGGCAGCGTGATCGAGAACCCCCGCTGGAAGAAATCGGGCGACTGCTCGACGTGTGTTACGGGCGTGTACGGGTTCGTGACATTGTACCAATTGCCGTCGAGGCCGAAGAAATAGGAATCGGTCGCCACCGCTTTGATGCCCGACGCATAGAATTCGATCTTGGTCGAGCCCGCCGCGGCGCTTTCGCCGGCCGGCCAGATGTTCGTATCGGTCCCGAACACGCCGGAGAAGGTGTTGGTGAAAGGCTGTCCATGCAAGCCCACGTAGTTGAATCCTTCGGAAATGATGAGGTTGTGCAGGGCGTACACGTCCTCGCTGGCCAGTGGCCGCTGCGGCAGACCGCTCAGGACGTTGGTTCGTTGCCAGCGGTCCTTGTAGGACGCGCGATAGAATCGCATTTGACCGCGGTCGCCCGAGAGACCGACATCCTGTCCCGGCGCATCCGTGAACCAGTTGGTCTGGATCGTGCCAACCTTGCTCCACGTCCAGTTGGTGTTATCCTGGAAGGAAGCGGCGTCTTTGTAGATCAGGTCGTACTCCTTGGTGACGCTCGTGTACTGTCCGTACGCGTTGGTCTGTCCCGCCGCAATCCAGTACAGTGCCGCCCCGCTCTTGTCACCGGTCCGCAGGTTGTTGTTCGTCGGGAAGGCGCTTTCGATCATGCTCCGCGCCTTGAGCACGCCCTGGGTCACCGCGAACCGGATGGTGTTGTTCGTGGCCCAGCTGGTCACTCCGGCCGGACCTTCGTTCCCGGCCCGGTCCAGGCCGACCACGATCACGGCGTAATCCTGGTCGTAGTCCAGATCATAGAGGCGGATTCCGCCCTGGTAGGAATTGGTCAGGTCGAGATAGTCGGCGCCGGAGGCGGAGGGATCGGTGATCGCGTTCGTCGCGGTGACGCTGGTCCAGGACTGATAGGCCCCGGTGGCAATGAAGTTCGTGAAGATGAACTTGTCAGCCGGACTCTTGAGATAGTCGTCGAGAGGCACCTTGTTGATGTCAAAGGCTCCGTAATAGATCTTGTAGCTCTTCCACGGCGAGAACAGGTCCTGGCCCGCGAGAGGATTGGGATGGTTCGGATCGTTCCGGTCGTCAGGCCCGACATCGCCCGAGTCCCATTCCAGGTCGAACTGCGTGGTAGGATCGTCTACGCCTTCGGTGGAAGCGGTCACGTCCGGAACTTCGGTCGGCGGGGTGATGTCGTAGGCAATTCCGAAGGCGGGGATGTAGGCATCGTCCGGGACGCTGCTGGCCAGGCGGTCGCCCGGCCGATTGTTGTCCCGATCCACCGCGAACAGATAGTTGGTGGTCAGGCCCTGCTCGGTCGCCGTGAAAACCGCCGTGACTTCATTGATGGGCGAGCCATCCTCCAGCAGCTCAATTTGAATCCGGATGTCATCCCAGTAGGTTCCGGCCGCGGAAGACAATTCCACCTCGATTTGATCCACCGCGGAATCCAGGGCGGTTGCGGCGGAGAGGCCGTTCGACCACCCCCCGGCCGCGCCGGCGATTTCAACGTGGAAGGTGGCGCCCGAAACAGGATCTCCATTGGCGTCGAGCCCTGTGACCGTGAGAGTGCCGGTGCCCGCGCCGCGATACTGCGCGCCAAGAACCGTCACGCGCGGCACCCAATGGTAGTCGTTGCATAGCGAAACCGTCTGGACGACGGTGGCCCCGGTCATCTTGAGCGAATTCGTGCCTTCAAAGGATTGTTCCGCCGTCACGACCGCGCCGGACAACGTCCAATCGGTCGCACCGAGTTCGAAACCATAATTGGCCAGGGCGCCCTCCGCCGGCACGGCCAGCGGAATGCCCAGATCCGGTCCGATGCCGCTCGTGGAAGTCGCGGTGCGGTGCTCGCCCACGCCGGTCACCTCCAGGTCGTCGGCGGCCTTGACCCCGTCCGCCGCGGGCTGGAAAGAAACGCGGAATTCGGGGGTATTGGTCCAGGCGGCCGTGTACCGGTCCAGCGGACCGGTGAATTCCGCTCCGTTGACGGTCACATTGGTCGGCTGACTGGGTTTGACGGTATCGTTATCGAATACCTGCAGCGTTCCCAGGGCGACATCCAGGCGGGCGCGCTGGTCCCCCCCCCGATTGTCATCCGCATCATAGAGGCTGGCGGTCATCAGGTGATCTTCCCAGACGGCCGGATACGGCAGCCAATCGCCCACCTCGGCGTAGGAGAAAGAACTGAACGCCCAGGTGCTGGTGGGGAACTGCGCCGCGATGCGGGTTGACTCCAGCCCCGAGCTCAGGTCGCTGCGATAGTTTGCCGTGTTGTTCGCCGCGACGGCGCCGATGGTCAGCGAACTGTTGGTGATGTCATAACCGCCGTTGACGGATTCCTGCGTCAGGGCGGTGCCGCGCTGGACGCCCTTGATGGTGCGCCCTTGCCCGCCGCCGCCGGTGTCGTAGAGCGGCAGCACCACGCTCAAGGGCGCAGCCGCGGTCACCTTGGCCAACTGGCTGTCATATACCCGGTTGGTCAAACTAGCCAGTTGCGCGGGTGAATTGGTGTCCGCCAGAACGGTGTCCCCGTTGATCAGCAGGTTGCTGCGGGTTGCAGCCCCCGGCAGACCCAGATAGATCCGGGGAATCGCCCAGTTGGAACGGGCCGGGCTCCAACTGCTCTGGATGTTGGGCTGGCCAACGTCATTGTCGATGAACGTCACATAGCCAATCCGGACGTTGCTCAGCTCCAGATTGTCAATATTGATCCCGGTCCCGTCTTGGCGGTCATCGTCCTTGTCCCAGACCGAAACGATTCGGAATTCGTTGATCACGCCTTCGTAATCGTTGAACAGCGCGGCGGCCTGCCCCAGGGAAAAAGTCCATTCCAGCGCGGCATCGGGCCGATTGGTCGTGTTGGCGGCCAGATCCTTGCCCGTCAGCCAGCCGTTGGTCGAAATCAGGTCGGCCAGGGCGTTCGAGAAGGACAAGGCCGGCACCGTCCAGCCGCTGAAGTCATACAGGTTGACCCGGGCCGTGATGGAAGTTGCCGCGGCCGCCTGCAACTGCTCATCGTTGATCCGGTATTCCCGGTTGTTGCCGCTCGATACCGCCTTGGTAATGACCCCATTGACGAAAATGCCCAGCGGGCCGCCGTAGAGATAGCCGCGCACCGGCCGGGCCGTGTCCTCGTCATAGAGAGTGGCCGTGGTGACATTGGTGGCCGTGCGTGAATCCCCCTCGCGATCCACGTCATAGTCATCCACCCAATAGCGCGCCTGGTAAACCAGCGCCCCGCCGCCGGAGCCCAGCACGATCTGTTTCTTGTCGGCCGCGGGCGCCGTGTTCGAGATGATGGTCGCCGTGGTGGCCCCGCCATTGACAGCGAGCCCGTTGGTCAGGAAGGCGTTCGTCACCGGCACGCTTCCTGAGGACACATTCCAGAAGTCCACCCGCGGCGCCCGGCCCGTGTTGGTCACGGCATACAGCCCGCTGTGGCTGTCGTGGGCCGACAGCGCGAAGGTGACCGTGCCGCGCGCCAGATCCTGGTCCGTCACCTGCGTGCCGCCTTCGGGCCCGAGGATGTAGCCCGAAACCGTCAGGTTGTCGATGTACCAGTTGGCGTTCTGTTCCGATACCAGGTGGTTCGTGTCGGCGACGCGCGCCAGCAGTTTGAACAGGACGGTGTCCGTTGCCGCCGCGGTCATCGCCACACTCACGCCCGAGGAGATCACCAGGTAGTTGTTCCAGTTGGTGCCCATCAGGTTTTCCGGATCGTACAGGTCGATGGTGTTCGTGGCCCAGAGAGTTTCGGACCCGCCTGGCATGGTGCCGTACAATTCGACCAGGTCCGGGCCGTTGGCGCTGCTGACCCGAGTCTCGAAGCTGATGGATTCCGCCTTGAAGCTCCGGCCCGCCGCCGGCGTCAGGGTGAACGTGAGATAGCGGTTGGTGGCCGTCTTGTAGAACTGAGCGTTCATGAAAAGGTTGGAGGTCCCCTGCAACGTGGTGCCGGGCGGGCCGTTCACGATGTTGCCGGCGGTCATGTTGGCCGCCACGGCCGCAGGACTCAAGTCCGCCGCGCCGCTCGGGAAAGTCCATTCCACCAGGTTGGTCAGCACGTACTCCCGGGCCAGGCCGGTGCCGGTCACGGTCAGGTTGGTGAGCACCGGATTGGTGGAATCGTCGTCAAAGACCCGCAGACGGCCGAAGGTCGTAAGCGCCGACGCCTGGTCATCGTCGCGGTCGTTGTCCACATCGAACAGGTTCAACTGAATGAAGTTGGTGTGGCCAACCGGGCCGGCCGGGTCGGCGGCGCCCCACAGAGCGGTAATGTCAGCATCGGCCAGCGGAGAGAAGGACCAGGTCAGCAGGGTATGGGCATCGGTGGTGTCGTTGGTTTGGCTGGCGGCGGCATTGAAACCCGCCCAATTTGTTTTCCAGCCCGCGACCACGAAGGAAGTGTTGGTCAGGGTCCGGCCCTCAGTGACATATGTTTCGCTGTTACCGGCGGCTACTCCCTTGTAGTATTCGTCATAGGCGTTGAAGTTGAACCAGAGCGCGCGGCCAGTCAGGTCGCCATCAGACACCTCATAGAGCACATCCTGGCCTTCCCCCACGACGTAGTTCAGGCGACCGGCGGCATTGGAGACCACCAGCGATACATTCGTGCCGCTGTTCTCCAGGCCCAGGTTGGTGGTGGCGACCGGTGCCCGGATGTCATCGTCCGTCACGCGGATCTGGATCAGGAAGTTCGTCGTGATGTTCCGCACCGTGTTGGGACCGTCCTGGCACCAGCCGCTGTAATACGGCTCCGCCGAAGAGGAACTGACGAAGCTGTTCCAACTGCCGTATTCCGACCAGCTGCCGCCGGAGGAATAGGCATCCTCAGCGCTGAGCGTAAGATAGTACTCGATCGTTGGATCGTAGTTGGTCACGTTGAACGCCGCGCGAACGTAATTGGTCATGATGACATCGGAGTTGCCGGCAGCCAAGGTATTGGAGGCGTGGAAGGGCTTGTCCACGCCCCACAGGTCGTTGGTCGTGCCGGTGACCGTGTCAATTTCAATCAAGTCCCAGTTCGGCGATACTCGCCCATCCGTGCTGATGATGTTGTAGGCAAAGCCGCCGGGCCCGTTGGGCGGAGAATCCGCATCCTTCATCTGGTTGGTCGCGTAAACACCGCTGGCATCGTCCCAGCGGATCACGAAGCCAAAGATGTTGTTCGTGTCGCGGATCTCGCTGTCCAGCACATCCTGAATGTAGCCGTAGCGGGCGATGCGCTGGTCATAGTCACCGGCCAGATAGCCGACCACGTTCGTGCCGATGTAGACCAGAGTAGGCTGCGGCCCGTCCGCATCCAGCTTGCCGACCACCCGGAACCAGCGGGTCGTGGCCGCTGACAACTCGCCGGCCGTGTCGCGCGCCCGCACCCGCCACCAGTAATACTCGGCCGAGGTCGAAAGGGTATAGTTCGTGGTGTTGGCGTCCAGGTTGACCCGCAGCTCGATCGTCCCGTTCTCCGCGCCCGACACGCCGTTGAACTGGTCGTTGGTGCTGACCTCCAGCAGGTAGCCGGTGATCTTTCCGTCGCTGTCGCTGGACGCCTGCCACTCGAGGGTCGGGTTGGCCAGCGTGGTGGCCGCGTTCGTGGGCGTGGTCAGCACCGGCCGGGACGGTTTGACATTGTCGGACAGCCCCGCCGGGCCGAACTTCACGTCGAACCAGAAGTCGATGTCCCCGTCGCTGATGTCCTCCTCCCAGGCCGTGCGTTGCAGCGCGTTGTCGGTCACTGTCCACGGCGGGATGGAGATCGCGTCAATGGCGTCGATCGATCCATCCGAATTGATCTGGAGGGTTCCATCGCCGTCGTTGTTCCACGCGCCGGTGTTGAGGAAAGTGGCCACGGTGAACCGGCCCACCAGGGTGCCGGCCAACCCCAGGTCGGCGCGCGGGACCTTCAGCTCGATGGTGTCATGGACGGCACTGATCACCGCGTTGGTCTGGCTGTTGGGAGCCCCGGTCGGCGGCGCATGCCAATCGCCCCGGTCGGTGGAGAACAGCTCGACCTGCGGCGCGCCGGCGGCCGAAACGTAATGCACGTTGACCTGGTATTCAGGGAAGTGCTCGTTGTCGCCCTCGCAATACTGCCCGCCGATCATGTTGTTGCCGGCATTGTCGCCCAGGAAGGTCTGGCCTGTGCTGCCGGTGTTCGTACGCGTATCCACGCCGATGGCGATGTACGGCTTGGTGATGTCGGTGATGTCGCTCATCCGAACGAGGAAATACACCCAGGTGTCGTCGGCAAACACACGGAATTCCCGCAGGTCGCCGTTCGGATGATCGGCCTGTTCCGGCCGGACCTCGCCTTGCTTGTCTGTCCAGATGAATTCCTGGACCGAGCTGGCCGAGTTGTTGATCGCCGCGGAAGGCGATCCCACCCAGTCGGCCGGGCTGCCGTCCAGGATGATTGTCTGTCCCCCGGCATCGGTCGTGGCGCTGGCGGCGGCATAGGTGACGGAATAATACGACCAGTTTTCGGAGAAGAACCGGTAGTAGTAGGTGGTGCTGGGGGCCAGGCCCGTGTCGGCAAACGCCTCCAGGTTGCCGCGATAGACGACGGTCCCGCTTCCGCCCAGCAAGTCGCCGGGATTGTAGGTGGTGCCGTTTTCCGGCGTGCTCCAGCCCGTCTCGGCAGTCTGCCGCACCACCAGCACATCCTTGGCCCAACCCGAGACTCCGCGCGTCCATTCCAGATTGATCTGGCTGTTGGTATTGCTGGAATCCTTCGCGGCCGTGACAGCCGTGGGCGGGTTGAGATTTTGCACCATCACGACAGGGTTGTTCGTCCGCACATCGGCACACCCGCTGCCGACGGTCACATACCGGCTGGTCATTGCTCCGGCCGTGGTCATCTGCACTTGATTGGTCCAGGAGCTGTTGTTGTTGGCATTCTGCCACCAGGTCATGGCATAGGAGGCAGAAAAGGCGCCGTTCTGGGCCCAGTCGAACTCAATGGCCGCACTGTGCCCCAGGCTGATGGGATAGGACTGGAACTGGAAATTCTCGGTGTCGCCCAGCCAGACGTTGGTCGCGGCGGTCCACGCCGCGCCATTGACCATGTTGCTGCCCGCCCACGTCGGGCAGGTCACCGTCAGCAGTTGCGACCAGTTGGTGGCAAAGCGGATCTCGTCATAGAACACCTTGCCGATGGTGTTGCCCCCGTCGGTGGAACCGGCATTGAGCTGGATCCGCGCAATGTTGTCGATACCCGCCATGGTCTGGCTGACAAGCCAGCTTGAGGGCTCCGTGCTGGGAAACTCGGCTGTGTCCAGAATCCGGTAGGCGTTCGCTTGGAACACATCTGTGTCGAAGTCGTACTTGCCCACCACCAGGTACACGTTGCCGGTGCTGCCGGTACCGGAATAGAACTCGCCCATGTCGAAGCCCGACCAGTAGGGGGTCGTGCCATCGCCAATGGCGAATGTGCTCCAGTTGCCGCCGGCGCCCTTTCCGAGGAAAGCCTTCTCGGAGCCGCTCGAGTTGAGCAGGCTGACCCCCGCCCACTTGTTGGCACCGCGGTACTGGTACGCCATTTGAAACGCGATGAAGAACTGTCCGCTGTTGATGGCGCTGGACAAAGCCCGTTGGGCCTTGGCGTTCCCTCCGTTGCCCGGGTCGCTGCAATACACCAGGTTGCCGGCCATGGCCGGATAGTTGCTCAGGTTGAGGAACTTCGGAACGCTGTCCGCCACGGCGGTGCTGAAGTTCGTCTGCACGTTCCACGTGCCGGTGTCCATCGACCAGGCATTAGCTCCGAAACCCTGGCCGCCCGCCGTCGCGGCGCCCAGCGTGGTCCCGTTGGTGTAACTGAACGGATTGACCTGCTCGTAATCGGCATAGGCGTGGTTGGTCGCGCTGGCGCCTACGCCGTCGGAGTAATAGTTCGCCCCGCTGTACGAATGGAACTGGTAGTAGTTGGTGGTGCCGGGCACGACCACATGCTCCACCGCCGTGGCGGATCCCTTGTAGATCACCGTGGCTCCGTCGATCGTGTTGCCCACGCTGTAGCCGGTGCCATCGGTCGGATCCGTCGAAATCGCGCTGGTCTTGTGCAGGATCATCACGTCGCTGCCGGTGCCGTTCTTGGTCCACGCCAGCCGCACCATTTCACTGCCGTCCGGGGTGGCCGTCTGGCCCGAGGGATCGGACGGCTTGGTCGGCACCACGCCAATCAGGTCCACCCAGTTGGTCGCAATGCGCACTTCGTCGAAGGTGCAATCGCCCGGCGTGCCGCCCGAAGTCGCCCCCGCCGCCAGCCGGATCGAATTGACCCACCCCACCGTGTTGCTGGCCTTTGAAACCGTCACGTCCCAGGAGGACGGTTCATCGGTCGGCACACTCTGGGAACCGATCTTGTAGGCCTTGGCCTTGGCCTGGCCCGCCGCCCAGTCGTAGTAGCCCACAATGATGTAGTCGTTGCCGCTGCCCTTGGACAGGGTATAGGAAGAGCCGGTGGTGTCGATCCCCAGCTGCTGATCCGCCCCGGCGATTTCGCCCACAAACAGTTTTTCGGTCGAGTCGTAGAACAACGAAAGCCCTTCGTATTTACCCGCGCCTTCGTACAGGTAATTCATCACATAGCTGAAGTAGATCCGCCCGCTCTTGTAGACCTGGCCCAACGCACGGAAGGCGGTACTGCTGCCGGAATCCGCCACCGTGGTTTTAATCTTGTTGCCGGTCATGGCTGGATAATCCGCCTGGTCGGCGAAACTCCCGCTGGCGATGGAGAAACTGCCGGTCCCCACGCTCCACGCCCCGCCCCAGCCGGTTTCGCCGCTCAGCCCTGCCAATGTCGTGCTGTTCGTGTAGGAGAAGGTGTCCACGACCTCCCCCGTAGCGAACGAGGTCGTGGGCTCGCTGTCCGTCAGGCCGGCCGAGTAGTAGTTGCCGCTGTAGGAATAGAAAGCGTAATGGTGTGCCGTGCCCGAAGCCACCACGTGCTCCAGCGCCGAACCGTTGCCTTTGAAGATCACCGTGCCGCCGCCGCACGCGGAACCCACGCTGTAGACCGAACCCTGCGTGGGCGCGGCCGAGGCACTGCCGGCCTTGTACACGATCATCACATCGTAGCCGTTTTCGGTCCAGGCCAGGTCGATCAATGTCTTGCCGTCGGCCGTCGCCGTCCCCGCGGATGGATCCGGCAGAATCACCACGCTGCCGGTTGCCGGGGAGGCAGTCCGGTAGTTTAGGAAGCTGCCCGAGCCGTTATAGGGATAGATGGCCGCATGATAGGTCGTGCCCGCGCTCAGTCCGGTCACCGTCACATTGCCGGAACTGCCTGCCGCCAGATAGACCACATAATTGCCCGTCCCGATCTGGGTCCCGCTGCCGAACGTTGTGCTGGCGGCATAGCCGCTCCAATCCACCGGATCGGAGTTCACCGCCGAACCGGACTTGGCCAGAATGATGGTGCCGTCGGCGCCGGAGCCCGTCCAGGTGAGCGTGGCGCTGCCGCTGCTGGCCGGAACAAAGGACGTGAGCGTCAAACTGGTACCGGGCTCGGCGGGACCGGTGGTGGCGGTGGCCCATGGCACCGGCGAGTCGGTACGATAGTTGTAGGTGGCATTGGCCGGGATCCCGTTGTCGGCATAGGGAAAGATCTCATAGTAGTAGGCCGTACTGGCGGCCGTGCTGTAGCTGTCGGTGACCGAGCCGGCGCCGGCTGCCGTGATGACGAAGACCGCCGTGCCGTCGCCGATGGCATTGCCTTGGGAATATCCCGTTCCGTCCGCTGGGCGGCCCGTGGGCAGCGCGCCCGAGCGGCGCACGATGACAAACCCGCTGGCACCCGTGGCCGCGCCCCAGTCCAGCTTGATCTGCGTGTCCGACAGCGCCGTGGCCGTGAAAGCGACGGCATGGGCCGAGGGCTCGGTCGAAAGCGTGTAGCGGCTGGCCGGATTGCCCGAGGCGGGGTTTGTGTTGTAGTTCAGCGTCAGGTTCGTGCCCTGGTATTCGTAGACCCGGACATGGTATTCCGTCTGCGCCGACAGGCCGGAAAGTGTGAACGGGCTCGTGCCCACGTGCACCAGCTTGTTGCCGTCCCCCAGGTCGGTCGCCGCGCCAAAGTTGTTGTTCTCGCCGGAATACGCCGTGGCATCCGTTGGGAGCCAATTCACCGCGCTCCCTGCCTTGGCCACCACAAGCCGGCTCAATCCGCTCCCTGCCGCGAACGACACCGTATAATTAGTGCTGCCCAGGGTACTGAAACCGATGCTGGCGGCCTGCGTCGGCTCCGGCATCAGGGTGAATGCACTGGTCGAGGCCGGGGTGCCCCGGTAGTTTTCCGAACCGTCGCTGCCGTTGAAAGAGGACGCTTCGATGGTATAGGAGGTGCCAGGCCCCAGGTTGGTCACCATCACGCTGCTGCCGGTGCCGTTATACACGACATAGCTGCCGGATCCGAGATCCGAGCCAGAGCCGAATGTTGCGCTGGCGGTATAACTGTTCAAGTCGGTCGGATCCACGGGATTGCCTCCGGCGCGGATCACGATCAGGGTATTGGTGCCGGTCGTCCCTTTGGTCCAACTGACGGTCAAGGCATTGCTGCCGATGGCGGAGACGGTCAGGCCGGTCGGATTGCCGTCCGGGGTAACGGCCATGGTCTTGAGGCTGATTGGATTCGCCGGGGCGGAACTGGCGAGATAGTTAGCCGTGGCCCCACTGCCGTTGAACTCGAAGACGCGGATGTGGTAAGCGGTGTCGCGCGACAGACCGCTCAAGGTCGCCAGCGGCCCGCTGCCGGCGTGCACCACGTAGTTGCCCGTGCCGATCTGCGTGCCCGAGCCGAAGGTCGCATTGGCGGTGTAGCCCGCCCCGTCCACGGGAAAGCTGTCTACCGCGGCCCCGGCCTTGACCACCACCAGCCGGCCGGACCCGTTGCCATCCGTCCAGTTGATCCCGGTCAGTGTGACTTCGTTGGTGCCCGTGACATAGATGCTGTTGGCTTGCGTCGTGGGCTCGGCCATCAGCGTATACCGGCTGGCAACCGGCTCGTCGTTCGTGCGATAGTTCGGCGTGTCCGCTCCGTTGAACTCATAGACCGCAAAATAGTACTCCGTGCCCGCCGTCAAGCCCGTCACCGGCACGGATGTGCCCATGCCCTTGTAGACCACGTAGCTGCCCGCCGCAGTCGGATCGCCGGAGCCGAAGGCCGCATTGGCGTTGTAGACCGTGCTGTCGCCCGGATCCGCCGGCGCCGAACCCTGCTTGACCACCACCAGCACGTAGTCCCCGTTGCCGCGGGTCCAGCCAACGGTCATGGAAGTATTCGCCAGGCTGCTGAACGTGATGACCGAGGCCGGCGTCGTGGGCTCCGTCAGGGTTTTCATGCCGGCGTCCGACAGTCCGAAGTCGCTCATGCTTGCGCTGGTGCTGTTCGTCGCCCGCACCCAATAATAGTAGCCCACTCCCGCCGTCGCCGTCGTGTCGTCGTACGTCAGCACATCCCCCGCCACACTGCCGATGCACGTGGCCGAACCCGAGACGTCGGCCGTGTGCCGCCAAATGCCAAACCCCGTCTCGCCCGTCACGTTGCCCCACGTCACCGTTACTTTGTCCGACAAATTCTCGGTTGCCGTCACGCTGGCGGGCGCCGTCAGTTTGCGGTAGCCGGAATCGGCCGTGCTCCAGTCGCTGGTACTGCTGCTGGTGCTATTCGAAGCCACCACCCAGTAGTAGTAGAGTTGGCCCGGCGTTGCCCCGGTGTCCGCGTAGCCGCTGGACTGCGGACCTAGGGCGGTCGCTCCCGCTGGCGTCGCGTCCTCGTCCCGATACACATGGTAGGAACTCGCTCCGGTCACCGCATCCCATGTCACTGTGACGTTGGCGGTAGCCCCCCCATCCGTCGCCGCCACGTTCGCCGGCGCCGCCAGCCGCCGGTAGCCGGAATCTGAAACGCTTGCGGCACTGGCACCCGTTACATTGGTGGCCGTCACAAAGTAGTAGTAGAGCTGACCCGGATTCGCGCCCGTGTCGTTATAGGTGACGGTGCCCGCCGCGTTCGTGCGGATCGCGGTCGCCGAACCAAACACGTTGGCCGTGTTTCGCCAGATCACGTAGCCCGTTTCACACGACACGTCGGACCAGGAGAGTCCCACTTGCGCCGACGAGGAACCGTCCGAAGCGCTCAGGCCATCGGGCTGCGCCGGCACCGACGGGGTATGGGTCACGACGATGGTGTTGCCGGCCACCGTCAGGCCGAACACCCCGCTGCTGGACCACTTGGTTCCCAGCGACATGTTCGCCAGGTTCACCGAACTGCCGCTCATGATCGTCCAGCTGTAGGAACTGCACTCGTTGAATCCGCCCGGCGCCGTGGCCGGCAGGTTGATCGTCAGTGTCGAGGCCGCCGCCACCGCGCCGCCGGCTGCGATTTTGTCGCAATCCGTACTGCCGGTGCCCGTGATGTCGCAGGTGTAGGTGCCGCCGCCCAGCGCCGCCGTGCCGGTCAACGTCAGCGTCCCCGCCGCGCCGGCGGAATTGCCCGGGCTGACTGTGCCGGCGAGGGAGGCGATCGCCCCCGCCGATCCCGCCCCCGCCAGCGTCGTCCCGCTCGAGACCGTCACCGCCGAACTGCCCAGCGACCCGCTGACCAGCAGCGTCCCCGCGCTGATCGTCGTCGCGCCGCTGTAAGAACTGCTGGTGCCCGACAAGGTCAAGGTACCCGCCCCCTGTTTCGTCAACGTGCCCGAGCCACTGAGCGCCCCGCTGTAGGTCGGCGAATCGGACCGGTACCAAACCAAGGCCGAGTTGTTCACGATGTTGCCGGACACCGAACCCGCCAAGCCATCATTCCCGATTTGCAGCGTGCCGGCTGAAATCGTCGTCCCGCTGGCATAATCGTTCTCCCCGGCCAGGATCATCGTGCCCGAACCCGCCTTGGTCAGCCCGCCACTCGAGATTTTTCCGGACATCGTGACCTGGTTGTTGTTGGTCACGATGCGCGTGCCGCTGCCCAGGCTGACAGAATTGGTGATCACCAGCCCCCCCGTGCTGTTGACCGCAAGCCCCACATTGCCGTTGATGGTCAGGGCCTTGGTCAGCGTGCGCTCGCTGGTCCCGTCGGAACTGTACTTGGTGCCGTCCGCCATCGTCAGGGTGCCACTTCCCGTCATGGTGCCGGTGTACTGCCGGATTTCTCCCTGGTTCAACGAAATGTTCCCACTATGAGTTCCTGGATAGAGCCGGAAAACACCGGCGCCGTTTTTCGCGAAGGTCCCGGACCCGGTCATGGCGCCACCCGAGGCCATGCCGGCCTCGACCGTATTGGTGAAGTTCAGGGTGCCGCTGGAGATGTCGATGCCACCGCCGAAATACAGCGTGCTGTCCGTCACTGACACTGTCGAGCTGTTGTAGGACGTCAGGGCTCCTTTCCATGTGATGGAATCGCCCGTCGACTTGGTGACCAGTCCGTTCCACAAGTACAGCCCGTGGGGCTGCAGATTCACCGTGCCGTGCTGCAGATCCAGCATGGCGTTCGTCCCGACGTTGACTGCGCCCGTGCCCAGGGCGTTGGTCTGGTTGCCGGCCTGAACCTTGCCCTTTTCGATCCAGGTGCCGCCGCTGTACGTGTTGGCATTCGTCAGCACCACCGTGCTGTTCTGCTTCACCGCCAGCCCGCCGCTGCCGCTGTTGGCGTTCACCACACCGTTCAGATACAGCGTTTTGCCGTTGTTGCCGTAGACATTGATCCAGTTATTGGCGAGATAGACGTCCGTGTTGAACGTCAGGTCGCCGTTGATCGGATTGAATTCGGTCGTTCCGTCCACGAGCGAAATGGGAATGTTGAACACATGGGAGGCCGTGCTGTTGTTTTCGATCTTGCGCGTACCCGACCCGCGCATGTCGATCCCGGCGCTGCCGGTCCGGTTGAAAGTGCGGGCGCCGGAGGCAGTGCTGTCGAATGTGAGCGTGCGGACATAGTACCAATCGTTGCCGTTCACATCGTGAGTGGTCTGGTTGTTGTTGTTGAACACGATGTCATTGGCCGTGCGCCAATCGCGGTCGGGGCGGTCCTGCTCGTTGCTCCAGGAGGAATACCACCAGGGTTTGGGCGAAGTGCCGTTCCACCAGAGGCCGCTGCCCGTCTCGCTGCGCCAATAGACGGTTTGCTGGGCCTGCACGGCCGGTGGCAACAAGCCCGCCAGCGCCACCGCTCCCGCCCCGATGACCCGCCGGGCTTGCCACGCGGTCCATTTTGTTCTGTTCATTGTATTTCCGTTCTCAGAGGATTGGACCGTTTGGCTATTGCTGCAACGTTGGATTGCGGGCCCGTCAGGGGCCGTCCGTCACCGCCCAGACGCGGAAGAAGCCCCGGGGATCCGGAGGATCTTTCCCAAAGATATCTTCCAGGTCTACCACCAGGTTGGATTCCGTGGCCGTGCCGCTCCAGACTTCGCTCCAATCCTGCGGATTTTCCGCCTGTTGATAATAGCCCAGGCGGTAGGGCAGACCGGGAATCGTCGACCATGTCAACGTAGCGGGGAACGCAACCTCCAGCAGCAGATCCAGGCCGTTCATGGGTCCCGCCGGATTGGGCTCGTTCGCATTCAAGGGGCCTTCATGCACGATCTCATAGTGGTCATCCCAGCCGTCCCCGTCCGAATCGCGCTCGGTTGGGCTGGTGTGGGTCACGCCGTTTTCCATGGCATCCGGAATGCCGTCGCCATCCCAATCCACGTCGTCCTCCCCGTTGATCAACTCCAGGGGCCGGAATTGCACATCGACGAGATTGGTGGGTGTCGCGGGACCGGCAAAAGGGAGGGAATTGGCAAAGTAAACCGGCTGATCGGGCGGAGGGGGGAAGAAAACCCGGGCGAAATATTGCCGCCCCACCACCAGCCGCTCTTCAAACTGCTCGGAAAACTTGCCGGGATTATCCCCCTGCACGCCGTAGCCCATGAACGAAGCGCGCACCAAGGGGTTATTGGTCCGGCTCTGGCCGGTTTGCGGATCGGGAGGCCAAACCGTCGTTCCCACCTCGCGAATTTCGACCAGGCAAGCAGTGTCCGGACTGCAGGCGCAGCCAGGCAGGTTGCGCCCCAGAGCGTCCTTGACGGGCGTGGATACGTTGCCCACATACAACGGTTGGACAATCTGAGCCAGAGCCACGCCCGCCATCAGCCAGGCCACTGTTCCCAAGGCTGGCCATGCGCGTGTGCTGGAATGCTGTTTCATCTGCCGGGCTCCTTTTTTCCCTACTTACCTGCCTCCGCCCGAAACTCGTCAACCCATAGGAACCAAAGACCCTGCGCCACCCCGGTTTTCAAAAAACGGCAGGTCTGGATAACACGTCATCGGCTATCGTGGCCGGGCAGATCTCCTGCGCCATCGCCACCCCAGCAGTCCCGCCCCTCCCGCCACCATCAACGCCAGGGATCCCGGCTCGGGAACCACTTCAAAATAGTTCGTATAGACAGCCACGACATCGTCCAAACTGCCTACAGGCACAATCCAGACACCCGGCGATGCGAATGGATTGGTCTGAACAGTACTCAGCCCCCAGTAGCTGGCAACGACTTCCCCGTTCGGAAAATCGGTGGCCCCGAATACGCGGATATACAATTGGTCCCATGTTCCGTAAATTGTGAACTCATCAAAAATATTGTACCAATAGGTTCCGTTCGGGCCCGTGTTCACAGAATCCCCGATTTGGGTTTGGTAGGCAATCACATGGCCTTCGGGAACGGAGTACGGATCGTAAACGGTTTTATCCTCGGGCACACGTTCGGGGTAAGTTTCGGGATCCAAGCCGCCATATGGTTCCGCTGTCGAATCATCGACCAAGGTAGAAAAGATCTCAAAATTCTCTGAGGCGGGCCCGTCGGCAAAGTCTTGGGATGGATAATCCGGATAATTAAACATGATGATCTGGACGATCGAACCTTCCTGCAAGTGATAGGTATCCCTCAGGCCGGCTTCTGCGGCGGCATCACTGGTCCATCCGTCGCTGTATCCCCACCCGATATCGAATTGAACAACCAAAGCATGGGCAGGGCAGGCCCATGACAGCCAGGCACAAAGGCCGGCAAGCAGGAGCACTCCCCCGCCCCCCCGGCTTTTTTCAGCTATGTTGTGGCTAATCCGGCTCATCGCACCCAACTGCTCATCGCATTCAGCAAAGGCACAGAATCATTAATGATCAAGTTATAGACAATAAACAACGCAGGACGAATCACCTCGGCCCATCTCGCACCCACACCAGCTTTGTTTAGTTGCAAGGTACTGTGCGGACAGGGGGCATGCAAGCCCAAAAACAACGACATTATCCCCCTCTGAACCGTCATTTGGCGTCTCGGGGACATCGGATCTCTCGAAAAGACAATAGCTCGCAGACTGAAGTCATATCCGTTTGATCTTCAATCTATTGCATTCCCCATGATCGGATTGTGCCAAAATCCCTGCACCGTCATCGTGGCCGATCAATTGCGGGCGGCCGAACATGAGACGATGGATCAGACAACGGCCGCGTAATTGTGCTGGCATTTGCCCTTTAGCCGCGTTATTCGTTCCTGCGTTTCGACTTGGTGCCTGCGTCCAAGCCGGATCAAGGAAGGTCGTACCGATGGATTTGCTTATCCAACAAGCTCGCCTGGGGCCGGATGTCCGGGATGTTCTTGTCCAAGACGGCCGGTTTGCCCGGATCGAGCCGCAAATCGTTCCAGACTCCCTGGGTCGCCCCTGTCATATCCTGGAGGCCACCGGTCTGGCCATCCTGCCTTCGTTTGCCAATCTTCATTGCCACGCGGCCATGGTCCTGTTCCGCGGGCTGGGCGACGATACCCCCCTGCACGAATGGCTGAACAACGTCATTTGGCCGATGGAACGCCGCCTGACCGGCGACCACATCTACTGGGGAACCCTGTTTGGCTGCCTGGAGATGATCCGCTCCGGCATCACCGCCGTTCACGACATGTATTGGCAGACCGCCCAATCCCTGCGCGCTTTCTATCAAAGCGGCATCCGGGTCTGCTTCAGCCATCCCAACATCATCCCGCCAGACTCCGCGGCGCTCGCCAATCTCCGCCGCGACCTTGAAGAACACCTCGCCCTGGCCAAATCCTATCCCACCCGCGTCGAACTGGCGGTCGGCATCCATGCGCTCTACACCACCACCCCGGAAATGCGGGCCATCTGCCGCGATTTCGCCCACACCCACGACCTGCTCGTCCATACCCATATTTCGGAAACCAGGCGCGAAGCCGATGAATGCATTGCCGCCACCGGCAAAACACCCGCTGAACTTTTCGATGCCGAGCGGTTGCTGAACGAAAACTTCCTCGGCGCCCACGGCATCTGGCTTTCCGATTCCGACCGCCAGCTCCTGGTGAAACGCGGCGCGGCCATTGCCCACTGTCCGTCCTCCAACATGAAACTGGCCTCCGGTGTTTTCAATGACAAGGCCGCGCGCACCGCAGGCCTGCGTTTCGGCCTGGGCACCGACGGGGCCAGTTCCAATAATCGCTATGACATGTTTTCGGAGATGCGGACGGCCGCCCTGCTGGCCAAGGTGGCGTCGGATGATCCCACCACCTGCCCGGCCGGCGCCATCTTCCGCACTGCAACCCGGGATGGCTTCCAGCTGCTCCGTCTCGACGCCGGAGAGATCGCCGTCGGCAAGCTGGCCGATTGCATTCTGGTTGACCTGGACCACTCCGGCCTGGTCCCCGGACATGATTTGATCTCGGATCTTGTCTATGCCGCCACGCCCGAGTGTGTGGATACCACCATCTGCAATGGCCAGGTCCTCATGCGCCACCGGCAGATTCCCGGCGAAGAGGAAATCCGCCGCGCGTTCCGCGACGTCGCCGCCAGGCTCTGATCCGCACGACCGCTGGAAAGGGCGCATCGCTGCCCTTGGCGAATCCGGAATACGGTTGCCGCCCTTGACTTGGCGCACGCCTTGCATGTAGGCTCACCGCTGTGGAAACCGAGAAGAACCCCGTCACGGTCCGGGCGTCGTGAATCGCGCCTATTGGAACGCCATTGCCGACACCTACGAGGCAGACATCTTCAGTGTGCTGAAACACGACCGGGGCGGCCAGATCGCGGGCAAGATCCGCCAGTACGGAAGCCGGCGGCAGACGGCCATCGATGTCGGCTGCGGCATCGGCCATTTCCTGCCGTTGCTGTCGGGGCTTTTCCGGAAAATCCATGCGGTGGACCTGTCGGCCAAGTGCATCGCCAAGGCCAGGTCCTCATACACCCGCCTGACCAACGTGACCTTCCAGATCGCCGACCTGGCGGCCCGGGGGATTCGCCTGCCCCGCACCGACTTCGCTCTGTGCGTCAATTCGGTCATCACCCCTTCCCTGGCCTGCCGCAACCGCATCCTGGACGTAACCTGCAAACATCTGCGGCCGGGCGGGCATCTGGTACTGGTGGTGCCTTCATTGGAATCCGCGCTGCTGACCGACTTCCGCCTGATCGAATGCAATCTGCGCCACGGCCTGCGTCCAGAATCCGCGGTCCGGTCCGGCTTCCGGACGCCCCGCCGGGCAGGCCGGTCGCGCCTGCATGAAGGCATCCTTTGCATTGAGCAGGTGGAGACCAAGCATTTCCTCAAGGAAGAACTGTTGATCCTGCTGCGCAACCGGGGCATGCACACGCTGGAAATCGAGAAGATCGAGTACCCCTGGAACACGGAATTCACGCATGCGCCGCGCTGGATGCAGGCCCCGTATCCCTGGGACTGGCTGTTCGTGGCCCGGAAGACGAACGGCACCGCGCGCGGGTTCAGGCCAGATCCATGATATCCTGGGCCTGACGCTGCAGGTCGGCAAGTTCCCGCCGCCAGAAGTCGGCGGTGCCCCATTCGGGATGCAGAAGCGTCCGGCCCTCGTCGGCCTTCTGTCGGGCGCACCAGGCGGCATAGTGCAGATAGCGCAGGGCGCGCAGGGGTTCGATCAGGCGGGTCTGCGCGTCGTCATATTCCGCAAAGGTTTCGTAGCCCGCGAGCAGCAAGTCGAATTCGGACCGCGCGGCCGGCAGGCGGTCGGGCAGCAGCATCCACAGGTCCTGGATGGCCGGGCCGTTGGCCATGTCGTCGAAATCAATGGCATGAAAGCCCTCGCCGGGGCGCCAAAGCAGATTCATCCGATGGAGATCGCCATGCAGACGTTGGCGGGCCACCCCGTCGAACCGCGGGGCGATGCGGTCCAGCAACTCTTGCGCAACCGCCAGGTAGCGCGCTTCCACTTCGCGGGGAATCGCACCGGCGGCACGCAGGAATTCCAGATGGATGCGCGCAGAGTGCCGCGGATCGATTGTGATCCGGCCGGCGGCTGCTTTCCGCGCGCCGACCTGATGAATGCGGCCGATGAGGCGGCCAATCTGCTGCCATTCGGCGCGGGAGGGTTCATCGCACGGACGCCCGCCCCGGCGGGGAAAAACGGCAAAGTGGATGCCGTCCTGTTCGTGCAGCGTGCGCCCGGCCGCGTCCGCGAGGGGCGCCACCACGGATATCTCGTCCGCCGCCAGCTCGCGCAAAAAGTCGTGTTCATCCTGCAGGGCCGCACGGGTCCAGCGCCCGGGCCGATAGAATTTGGCCACGAGATAGCCGCCGTCCGCGAGGCCAATCTCAAAGACGCGGTTGATGTAGGAGGCCAACGGACGGCAGATGCCGGAAGCCCGGCGGCCGGAAACCTGCTCGACGCGGTCCATGACGACATCGGGAGCCAGGGTCGCAAAACCGGCGACTCCGGAGGGACCGGACATGGCGGACCTATCGCGCCAGGCCGGGCAGATCCGGCAACGCCCCGCCCTGCCATGCCGCCGGCGAAAGGGGGCGGCCGGCCTGACGGGAAAGCAGCGCCCGGAATTCACGGTTGGTGGCCAGCGGCTGGAAACGCGGATCGCCCAGAATCGCCTCGCGGGCCCGGTCGCCGCCGAGGTTGACCGCCTGGCGCACGGCGTTGACGGCATCGCCATCGCGCCGAACAAAGGCGTAGGCGGAGGCGAGGTCGAGCCAGACGTCCAGATTGCCGGTTTCGCGCTTGGTATACTGCTCCAAGGCGTAGATCATGGCTTCGACGCGCTGTTCCTGTGCCAGGAGTCCGGCCAGCGCCAGAAGATGCTGGGGCGGAAGCGCCGGGTCGGACAGCAGCCGCGAAACCAGGTTCTGGAATGCACTCTGCATGCCCGCGGCCTTGTAGATGGAGACCAGTTCCAGGGCCTCGTCGGCGGAAAGATATCCGGTTTCGTGCTGCTTTTTTTCGATCTCCTGACGGCGGGTGACCATGCGACGCGAATTTGCGATCTGTCCCAGGAAGCCCTTGGCGCTTTCGTGCTTGGGATCCGCCTCGGCGAACCCGCGGATGAGCGCCTCGGCATCGTCGTAGCGCTGCATGTTCATGTACATCTGGGCCAGGCGGAAGTTGGCCTCGGGGGACAGCGGATACAGCTCAATGGACTGCTGGAAGGCGTATTCCGCCTCGGCGTACATGCGCCGGTAGTCGTAGATGCCGGCGATGGCGCTGCGGAGTTTCGAGAACGATTTGCGCGCACAGATGTCGCGCCGGAAGGCGGACTGGCCCAGCAGCCACTGGGTGTACCAGCCCCAGAACTTGTGGTCGTTCTCGACCAGCTTCGGATCCAGGCCAGGCAGCGGCTCCTGGTTCAGCTTCAACATGATGCCATGCGGGGTGAGGTACGGATACATCCACTGGATGACATAGCTTTCCTCGACATAAAAGTCGTGTTTGGCCTTGTTCTCCTTGAAAATCAGCTCCGCGAGGATGCCGTTGATGGTCATGACGCCGCCGACCCCCTGCACGCTGACTTTGCCGCCTTCGATCTTGATGTCGGCGCCCGCCTGGATGCGCCCGGCGTTCACGTCGTCCACATACTTGCGGAAAGCCTCGTTGCTGTCCTCCAGCGACGGAATGTAGATGGTGTCGCCATAGAGGTCGCGGGTGATGTTCATGAACGTGTTGTCGGCCAGGGCGTTCTGGGTGATGAGGTAGACATCGGGGCGGACATTGGCCGAATAGATCATGTAGGTTGGCACAAAACGCCCCGGATCGGTGCCTCCGTAGAAGATGGCATTCGGCGTCATCGGCGGCGGATAGTCCGGTTCCGCCATGCCCAGCGCATTGGTCAAGGCGCCCCATTCGCGGGCGAAATCCTCCTCGTCCGGGAACCAGTACTGGAAGTCTTCCCGGATGCCCCGGATGCCTTCGAGGCCCCAGTTGCCAAACTGCCAGCCGTAACTATGGCCGTTCTGCTCGGCGCCGCCGACGATCCGGAGCTGCTCTTCGTCGTAGGCGTTCTGCCACAGCAGAATCCCCGGCAGCAGCAGGCCCGCCAACATGGCCGGCGCCAGCCCGCGCCGCCCCAGCCGCCGCTCCAGCCAGGCCAGCGCCAGCAGCAGTCCGTAGCCCAGCCAGAGCGAATAAAATGCATGGCTCTGGATAAATTGCACCCGGCCGATGAACAGGTTCTGGATGTCCAGTTGCGGGTTCTGGAAGATCAGGAATATCACGCTGACGGAGAAGAACCCGACGATGGAAGTCAGCAGCCAGCGCTGCTGCGAAACGCCGAGATCCGAGTCCAGCCGGAACCGCGACAGATTGAGCGCCCAGGCGGCGGCAATCGCCGCCGGCGGGCCGCAGACCAGCCCGAGATAGAACATCTTGCCCGCGCCGGACAGATAGCCGGGCTCGTTCCCCTCCACGCCGAAGGAACGGAACAGCGCCTTCAGGCTCATGACGTCCACCAGCAGCACGCCGAGGGCCACCGCCGCCAAGAAGCCCCAGATCATGATCTTTGTTCCGAGCGAGTAGCCAGCCATGTCCGCGATCTGCTTCTTCAGGTAGAGCGCCAGCATCGTGAAAAAACCCCAACCAGCCAGCAGGAGCACCGGGGCGATCAGCAGGCGGTACAGCTGCTCAAAGCCGGCCCAGCCGGTCGCCGTCTCCAGGACGATCAGCAGCGAAGAAGCCAACACCAGCCCGAGCGCCAGCGGAAACGCCGAACGGCGCCGGTCGCCCGCCACCAGACCCCACGCGCAGAACGGCAGGAAGCCCAGCACCACCACCGGCAGCGAAAACTGGCTGCGCAGGTCCGTCAGATAGGCCCCCAGCTGCTGGATGAACTTCTCGCTGAAGATGTCCGTCGGCACGATGGCTTCGTACTGCCCGCGGGTGATGGCATGCATGAAGCCCTCCCACGTGCGCGGATACCCCCAGTTCATCGGCGGGTTCTGCTCCGAGGCAAAGGGCAAATACAGGTAAAACGCCACCCCCAGTTCCGCCAACAGGATCGTGGTGGCCACCGTCCGGCCATGGGGCAGCCGGGTCAGAGACAGCAGCACCGGCAGCAGCAACGCCAACTGGAACAAAAACGCAATGCGCTGGCCGGGCCCCTGCCACAGCCAGACCGCGAAGGGACTGCCGCCCTGTTCCGCCGCGGGCGGCACCAGCGCAGTCACCAGCCAGGGACTAAAATCCTGCGCGGCCCGGATCGACTCCGCAGGCACCTGCGCGTTGCCCGCCTGCAGGCGCAGATGCACCGCCGCCGCCACCACGACCGTGAGATAAATCCCCGCGCTCATCAGCGCCCCATACCCCAGCCGGGCCGGCAAAGTCCGGTTGCGCAACGCGCTGCCCAGCGCCAGCGCCGCCGGTATCGCCAGAAACAGATAATTATAGATCCAGAACGGCGCCGTGTAGGGACCTCGCGACCACTTCCACAGGGCCTGGTCGGCGCCAGCCAGAGCCAACTGCTCCGAACCCAGCAGCAGGCCCGCCCCTTTGGCCGCCACAATGAACACCACCCCCAGCAGGACTGCGGCCACCGCAAAATCCCGGAACAGGTTTGCATCCTTCAACACAACCGCCAGGGCGAGTGCCGATCCCAGGAACAGCAGCGTCTGGTGGTTGGTCAGCCCCAGCCCGAACAGGAAGGCCGCCAGGTACAGCAGCGTGTCGTTCTTGGGCCGGCACATCCACATGTAGATCAGCAGCAACACCCCCATCTGGAAAAGCGCGTTGAGGCTGTACACCTCCACAATCACGCTCTGCGACCACAGCACCGGACTGAACGCCAGCAGCAGGCCGCCGGAAATCCCCGCCACCAGGCACAGCGTGTTTTCCGTGCGGAATCCGATCTTGTCCGTCAGCGCCGGAATGCTCCGGAGCAGATCCGCGCCCGAGCGGCTGATCAGCAGCGCCAGCAGCGCGCACGCCCCGGCCCCCGACACCGCCGAGGCCAGCCCCACCGACCAGGCCGGATTGGGATGTCCGTTGTATTTGACCCAGTGGAAAATCCACTGGAAAAACCAGGTTACCAGCGTCCAGATCGGATAGCCCGGAGGATGCGGCACTCCGAGATAGTCCGAGGCCACCGCCAGCTCGCCGGAGTCTTCCAGCGTCAGCGTCGGCGCCAGGGTGAAAAAATAGACCGCCAGCGAGATCGCCAGCACGATCCAGAACGCCCACCAGTCGGTGCGGCGGAAAAAGGCGCCCGTGACATTGTCGAGAAATCCCGCCTGGGCCTGGGCGGCCAGTTGCTCAATTTTTTTTTCCGAAGCCTTGGTCAATGTCATCGCATTCTTCCGTTGGGGTCAGCCCTTAAATCTTAAATTTCAAAGGACAATATTCAACTTTTAAGGGCTGACCCCGGTTTGCTCCAACCGGGCCAGCCGGGCCTCCAGCGCCTTGAGCTGCTCTTTGAGTTTGGGCAAGCTCGCTACGTAGGCGAGGGACTTGCCGAATTCGAGGCGCGGCACCGCTGGGGAGCCCAGGTACATTTGCCCGCCCGGCAGATCCTTGGCCACTCCGGACTGCGCGCCGATAATGGCCCCGTCGCCGATCGTCAGGTGGCCGCCCAGCCCCACCTGACCGGCGCAGATCACGTGCTTGCCCAGAGTGGTTGTGCCGGCCATGCCCATCTGCCCGCACAGCACCGAATGCGCGCCAATGAAGCAGTTGTGGGCAATCTGCACCAGGTTGTCCACCTTGGTGCCCTGCCCCACTCGGGTTTCGCCAAACCGAGCACGATCCACGGTGGTGTTAGCGCCGATTTCAACATCATCCTCCAGCACCACGATGCCCGTCTGTGGAATCTTGGTACGCACCCCCTGTGCATCTACCGTATAGCCGAACCCGTCGCTGCCGATCACCGCTCCATTGTGGAGGATGACCCGGTCGCCGAGCACGCATCGTTCGCGCACGCTGGCAAAGGGATATACCAGACAATCCCGGCCGAGTTTCGCCTCATGGCCGATATAAACCTGCGGATACAGCGTCGTGCCGTCGCCGATCTCCGCCCCGGCTTCGACCACCGTGAACGCGCCGATGGAGACATCCTGCCCGAGCTTGGCTTGCGGCGACACCCGGGCCTGCGGATCCACCCCGCGCGGCAAGACGATCGGCGGGGGAGCAAACAGGGTGCAGGCCGTTGCGAACGCCGCATCGGCATCCGCCACCCGCAGCAGCACCGGCTGGGGCGAGTCAATGACCGCATTCTTCGGCACGATCACGGCGGCGGCGGAACTGGCGGCCACTGCGGACATATACCGGGGATGGGCCGCGAACGAAACCTGTCCCGGGCCCGCCGCGCGCAGGTCCGCCACCCCGCGCAAAACGACGGCGGCATCCCCCTCGATCCTCGCGCCCAGCTTCGCCGCCAGTTCGCCCGTCGTCAGCGTGAACACCGTCAGTTCTCCACCGGTTCCGCCGCCTCGGCCGGGACCTTGCCCTTCAGGTATTCTATCAGCCGGTCCGTCACGTCCAGGTCCGGGTTGGCGTACACTGTCAGGGGCACCATGTTCATCGTCATCCCTGAACGGTCGATGACAAAATCATATCCTTCCGTCCGGGCGAAGGCGGCGACTTGCTCCATCAATTCATCCACGATGCCCTGGCGGGTCTTGGCCAACTGTTCTCGCATCTGCTTTAGCTTGGTTTCCTGCGTGCGACGCAGGCGCAACTGGAATTCCTGCAGCTCCGTGAGTTTCTCCTCCGCTTCGTCGCTTTTTTTCCGGCGGGCCTCGTCGGTCAGGACGGGACTTTTGGCCGCCTCGCGCAGTTTGGCCACCTCCTCCTCCAAGACGCGGCCTTCCGCCACCATTTTCTCCAGGTCCTGTTGGATGACACCCTCCGCCTGCTTCAACTCCGCTTCTGCCGCCTGCGTCTTCGGATGCGCGGTGAACACCTTGTCCAGATCCACCGTGGCAACGTTCAATTCCGCCGCTCCGCCCGTCATGGCCCACAGGACCATGGTCGCCGCCGCCAACCACTTGTGTTTGGTCTGCATGAATACGTTCCTTTGCATCAAATGCTCCGATTTTTGCGGCATTGTCCATTACCCCGGCGGGATTGGAAAGCCAAAACCAACCAACTCGTCCGGGAGGCGGCCAAGGCTCCGAACTCCACCGGCGTGGCGCAAGCGCCGGCCAGGAGGCCAACCGGGCATCAGCCAATTTCCTTCTTCAGGGCCGCGGCAATGGCTTGGCAGAGCCGGGCAGTCATCTCCTCGGTTGGGCCCTCGACCATGACGCGGCACATGTTCTGGGTGCCCGAATAGCGCACCAGCACGCGGCCATCCGCCCCCAGTTCCTTTTCCGCAGCGTGGATCGCCGCCTGTACGCCGGGCAGATCCTTCAGCGGTGGCCGGCTGGCCACATCCACGTTGATCAGCATCTGCGGCGCCAGTTTGAGGATGGCGGCCAGTTCGGAAACCTCCTGACCCGCGCGCCGCATCACCGCCAGCAGTTGCAGGGCCGACACGATGCCGTCGCCCGTCGTATGTTTTTCCAGGAAGATCATGTGGCCCGAGGATTCCGCGCCCAGGATGCCACCTTTTCCCCGCATCATTTCCAGCACATAACGATCGCCCACCGCGCTGCACCCCAGTTCGATGCCGAGTTTCCGCATGGTGGCATGCAGCCCGAAGTTGCTCATCACAGTCCCGACTGCCAGGTTGTTCTTCAACTCGCCCCGGGTTTTCAGGTCCCGGGCGCAGATGGCCAGGATATGATCGCCGGAGAGTTCCACCCCGTTTTCGTCCACAACGATCAAGCGGTCGCCGTCGCCGTCGAAGGCCAGGCCGATGTCCGCGCGTTCGGCCAGCACCTGCTCGCACAGCGCCTGCGTGTGCTGCGACCCGCAACGGGCGTTGATGTTCATTCCGTTGGGCGTATCATGCAGCGTCGTCACGTGCGCCCCGAGCTGCTTGAAGACCGCCGGCGCCGCTTTGTAAGTCGCCCCATTGCCGCAGTCCAGCACGATCCGCAGGCCCTTCAGGTCCAGTTCCGGCGGAAATGTGCCCTTGCAGAATGTGATGTAGCGCTCCAGGGCATCCTCCACGCGAAATGATTTGCCGATGCCCCCAGCCGTCGGCAGCAGGCTGGTCAATTTGCCGTTGGTCATCAGGTCTTCTATCGCCGCCTCCTCCGCATCGGGCAGCTTGAACCCATCGAACGAAAACAATTTGATTCCATTGTCCTGGTAGGGATTATGCGAAGCCGAAATGACGAATCCGGCATCGGCTTTCTGGTCAATGGTCAGCACCGCGATGCCCGGAGTAGGCAGCGTACCCACGAGCAACGCATCGCCGCCCATGGAGCACAGCCCCGCCACGAGGGCGTTTTCGAGCATGTAGCCGCTCAGGCGCGTATCTTTGCCAATCACCACGCGCGGGCGCTTGCCGCCCTTGCGTTCCTGCAGCACATGCGCCACGGCGCGGCCCAGATTGACCGCCATTTCCACCATCATCGGTTCGCGGTTCGCGATCCCGCGCACGCCATCGGTTCCGAACAGTTTCTTCGCGCCCATCTTGGACTCCTCTTCTTGTTCAGGCCGGCACGCCGGCACAATGTACGATCTTCTGCAGCCAAGCAGTACCCGCCGCCCGGACTTTCGCCGGCAGCCCCTGCACCCGGGCCAAATAATTTCCTTCCGGCGCCGCGGCCCACGCCGCAAGGAATGCCTTCTTCTCGGCGCATGCCACGTCGCCGGCGGCTGCCAGCCGCTCACGGGCCGCCGGCCAGCCCGCGCAAAGCGCTTCGTGCTCCGCGCGCAGCGTCTCCGCCATTTCCATCCGGTCCTCTACCGCAATCCGATCCATCACGTCGTCGAGGCGCTTCATCCGCTCGTTCCGTACGGCCGCCAGCTGCTGCAACGCCCCGGCCAGGCAAGCCGCCCCGTGCGGCGTTGCTTCCAGCAACGATCGGCGCACCTGGTCGTACCAGACCTGCAGCGCCGCGATGTTGCCAATGTAGATCGCGCAATTCCGCACTACGCGGGCCAGCGAACGATAACGGGTCCCGTACGGCTTCGTGACCGGTGCGGGCGTGCCCGGCACCACGAGTTGCCCGGGCTCGAGCACATCCCGGCGCGCGACCTGTCCGGCGGCCTGCACCGTACCGTATTCCAGGCGGACCGGACCGACCAGCCCGCCCTGCCCGCCCAGAAAGATAGCTTCCTGATCCAGCATGACGCCGCGGGGCACATCGCCAATCAGCGAGGCGGTCGCCTTGTCACCGTGGGGCGTGTAGTTGAAATGGATGAAGGACGACCCGATTTCGCTGTGAACCTTGCGGTTCTTGCCGCCCGCCATCAGTACATCGCAGAAATTGATCAAGCTGCCGCCGACCACAAACGGAAAGAAAATCGTCTGCTTCAAACCCACCGTGTGCGCCATTTCGGCACCTTCTTCCAGGATGGTACCCGGGCGAACCTGAGCTCCGCTGCCCATGGCGGAGCCATCCAGAAACACCGCCCCGTTGAAATAGCCCCCCTTGAGTTCGACCTTCTCGCCGAGTTGGCAGTCCTCTACCGTGGCGGGGGCCTCCCGCCCCAGCACGCAGCCGGGTCCGATGCTCGTCGAAGCCCCAAACACCTTGCAGCCCGTGTGGATGACCACACCCGGCGCGATCCGGTCCGGGTTGACTTCCGCGCCGATTTCCACGGCGGTCGGCGTTACAATCCGCACGCCGCGCCCCAGTAATTCCTCCACGCGGTTCATTTGCGCAACAAGGCCCCCGCCACCACGCCCACACCTGCCGCTGCCAGCAACGCATACGACGTTTTGAGCGTCACCACTTTGGAAAACAGGTTCACGGACACCTTACCCTGCGTCATGATCAGCACCACCACGAACGCCGCGAGAATCAACAAGCCTATCCACATGCTCTTGCTCATGGCTGCACCTCTGGAATTGGCCCGTCAGTTTTTCACATCGAAAGGAACATTTCACGCTTTTTTCGCACCGGGACCCGCAGATCGGACCAGCGGCGCTTGCCAAAGGAGGTTGTGGTTTTGATTCGGACGGGCCCTATCTCCACTGCTTGGCGCGCGAGTCCCGCCTTGGGGGGACACGGCAAGTTCTCCCTCTGCCTTCGCCGAAGCCACGGATGGGGGGGGGCGATCCAGGTTGCATGGCCGCGGGAGGGGATACATCAACGGGCTGGACTGGTATGAATTGCGTGTTGCGCCGCCGGATGCGGTTCGTCCGCTGGGTTCGCCCTGCTTTTTCAGGCCGCGCGGCCCATGATGATGTTGTCCGGGCAAACCCTCTGGGGGGGGTACCGCTTGAACACGAGCCAGAGTGGCGCCGCATCCGCGGAGTTTTGAATCCAGCGTGAAGTTGCGGGCGGTCCTTGACATATATTCACATATTCGTATATGTATAACTAAACATGAATACCGCACAAGCCAAAGCCCGCGCTGATCTACTGAAAGCCCTGGCCCACCCCACTCGCGTCCTGATGCTGGACGAGCTGAGCCGCGGCGACCGCAGCGTCAACGACCTGCGCCGCCTTGCCGCGGCCAGCCAGCCGACGATCTCCCGTCACTTGGACCGGCTCAAGAAAGCCGGCATTGTCACCGAACGGCGGGTCGGCCCCCGGGTCATCCACCACCTCGCCTGCCCTTGCATGCTGCAGGCGTTGAGTTGCACCCTCGAAGCGCTGAAGTCCGTCAAGAAACGCCAGGCGGACATTGTCTGACGCCCCATGAGCAAAGAGATCAAGATCCTCCTGGGTCTCCTCGCCGCCTTTCTCGGGCTGTA
Source organism: Lentisphaerota bacterium (assembly GCA_012514035.1). Taxonomy (GTDB): domain Bacteria; phylum Verrucomicrobiota; class Kiritimatiellia; order CAIQIC01; family Lenti-01; genus Lenti-01. The sequence goes on from JAAZBB010000063.1 coordinate 79,678, forward strand.
TTTTCTGCCCATGGAACATCTGCGCTTCCAAGGCGCGATCCTGGAAGCCCTGCGTCTGGCGAAATGGTACGCGCGCGAACACGTTCTGCTCTGTCTCGTGCCGGCCTTCTTCATCGCCGGCGCCATCGGCGTGTTCGTCAGCCAGAATGCCGTGATGAAATACTTTGGCCCAAAGGCGCCGAAGTGGCTGTCCTACTCCGTGGCCTCCGTCTCGGGCACGATTCTCGCGGTCTGCTCGTGCACCATCCTGCCGCTTTTCGGCGGCATCTA
>JAAZBB010000064.1 GCA_012514035.1 Lentisphaerota bacterium
CTTCGTATGGGCGGGCCATGGAGAGCCGCGCGATCCAGCGGTCCACCCGGTGCAGACTGGCAATCTGGTCGCGGACCGAAGCCGCCACGGCGCGTTTGATCAGGCTTTCGGTGAGAATATTCATCAGGAACGCCATGGCCACCACGATCACGGCCACGGTGACCAGCGAGCGGAACAGGCGGTATTTCACGCCGGTCAGCGCGATCTGGAGAACGCGGCGGGGGGGCAGGACCGGCTGGTTCTGGACATCGATCGGCTTCATCGTCACCCGGGCATGATAGAAAAGGGTTTGGGAATGGTGCCGCCGGTAATCCAAAAGTAGATCAAGCTGACGATCATCGGCAGCATGCCGCCGAGCATCTCGCCGGCGATCAGGCCGAACATCAACGGCTTGCAGCGCTGGTAGACGCCGGCCCCGCCGAAGCGGGTGATGCCCACCTTGATCAGCCAGCCGACCAGGAAGGATTGCGCGAACGAATCGCCCGCATACGTGGACCACACCAGGAACATCACCGGATGCAGCGGCCAGCGGGTGAAGCGCAGGCGCATGAACGAAAAGGCCAGCACCAGCCCGGCGGCGGTCGCGAAGGCTATCAGCCCGTGGCGATGCGGCGCCATTTCCCGGAAGCGCCGCAGGCCCGTGACCTGGCCCGCCTCCTCGAGCTGCCCCTGGGCATCGAGCCGCTGCATGATGCTGATCGTCTCGTTGAACGGCCGCTTGGCCTGCTCGACCTTCCACAGCGATACATCCACGCCGCGTTCATATTGGTAATAGAGGGTCGTCGGAATGCCCACGCCCAGCCCGACCATCAGCGCGACCGCCGCAAAGAACGCCGTGCGCCCCACTTTCACCCGGCAGTCGTCGGCCAGCTTGAGCCCGTTGATCACGTAGGGCATCAGCGCTTCGCGGGTGTCGTAAAACAGGATCAAACAGAGCATGAACATCAAAAACAGCGTGCCCGGTCCCAGCGCGCGCGCACCAAATACGGCCCACAGCAGCGTGGCCGGGGTGCCGGTCACCACAATGAAGAAGAGCCCTGTTTCCGCCAGCAGCCGGCCCATGACCAGATACACCGCGGCGCATCCCAGGCCGAACAGCAGGGCGATCGGCCAGTCGAGACCCATGCGGATGGCGGCATAGGCGGCGAAGAACCCCATGCCCAGAAGGAAAAACCGGGCGCCCCACACCGCCGCCGGTTCGACCGGCTCCGCCGACGCCAGCCCGCAGGCGCGCCGGAACACGGCCACATAATACTGCCGCCCGGTGTAGAGCAGCACCAGCAGCATGCCGAAATACGCCCCCATGATCATCATGGCGTCCATCTGCAAACCGAACGGCCAGGTGCCCTGCCACCCCCCCACCCCCACCCCGTAGGTCGCAAAAATCCCCGCAATGAAAATCCAGATGAACGGGCCGATGCCCAGCGACAGCGACACCTCCTTGGGCAGGAAGTACGCCACGGCAATGACCGTGAAAAACATCGTGTATTTTTCCAGCAGCGCCCGCCCCCCGCCCTTGGCGAAGGTGTCGGAGAGTTCCGCCAGGGGGGAAAAATCGATCCCGAGGGGGATCCGGCCGAACAACACCTTCGGGAACCACAGGTTCAGGTAGTTGTAGCCATGGATGCCGATCACGGCGGCCAGGCCCAGCCAGAACAGGGGATTGCCGAACACCGGACTCGGCCGCCCGTCCTCCTCCGGCAGCAGCGATTTGGTGAAGGTCACGACGGGATACGGCAGGTGTTCGTGATCCGCCCATTGCCGGTGCACCACCACCGCCAGGGCCACCAGGGCGATCCACAGGCTCAGGATGATCGGCAGCCAGAACAGCAGCGGTTCCCGCCACGCCTTCCACGGAATTTCCCGGAAGGACAGCCGGTCCGACGCCTCTTTGAGGCCCCGCGTGTAGCCGTCCAGCACCGTGCCTTCGTCCTGCGAGATGTCCACCAGCATGCCGTCGGGCACGAGCGTCATCACTTCCTGCTGCTTCCAGCCCGGTTCCGTCCGTTCGTAGCGGTGGGGCATGATCAGCGCCGGCGTGAACAGCCGCAGCAGGTTCGACCCCGGAATGGCGCAGGACACCAGCGTCAGCACCAGCATGACCGCCAGTTCCGAACGCTTCAACGCCCCCCGGCGGGTCAACCGCCGCCAGAGCGGATGCACCAGCACCAAAAACAGAACCAAGAGGCCATAAACGCTGATGGGCATGAAATTGCCCACGAACATCGTCTGGCGCATGATCCAGTCGTTGAAATAGGTGTAGGAGCAGACAAATGCCGCTCCCAGCAGGCCCAAAATGATTGAACGCACCGTCACCCGATCAAAATCCTTGTTTGCGCTACCGGTCGGCTTCCACCGCCACCGCCAGCACGCCTCGCCGCAGAAGAGAAGAGACATACCCCGTAACAGAAACCCGGCTCTCGTGAAAGGACAATCGATGCCGCCGGGCGAATTCCATCACGAGCGCTTCAACCGGCCGGCGGCCGTCACAGGCTTTCCAGACGGAGGCCCCCAGCGAATCAAGCAGAGTCAGGCGTTCTCGCGGCGGCCGCACCAGCCAGGCCCCCAGCCCCCGCAGGACGCTGGGCTTGCGGGTCGGCACGGCCAGCGTCAGGGACCCGTCCGGATCTTCCCGCACGACGCGCGCCGCCCGATTCGGCAGCAGGACCGCCTGCAACATCGCATTCCAGGCACCCGGCGTCGATGCGGTTGTCCCGCGCGACTTCACGACGCGTTCTCCTCCGGAACGACCAGGAATCCGGGGCACGATTTCAGGACATCATCCGCGCCATGCGCCGGATGGAACCGGCGGTTTTTCTTCCCCGTGATGCAGATGGCGTGGTACAGGCGGCCGTCCCGCCGATCAAGCCAGGCCGCCGCGGCATAGGCCCCCCGCGGCAACAGCAGGCCGCGCGGACGCCATTGGCCTTCCAGCCGGTCCGCATTTCCCGTGCCGCCCTTGCCTGACTGACAGCGAACGTGGCGCACCGGTTCTCCCGTTTGCGATTCCAGCCAGTCGCGCACCGATGTCTTGAGCCATGAATCTACCATGCCATAGCGCCGGAAAATCCACCGGTCCGGTTTTTTTCGCCCGTCGAAACGCAGGCCGACCCGCGCCGGCTCCACCACGGCTTCGCCCAGGGTGAAATCCTGCGGCACCCGCAAGTCCATCCCAAATGCCCGCCAGCGCTGGAACCCGTCGGCTTCCGGCGGCACTGCCCGTACCGTCCCCAAAATGCGCGCCTCCAACCCCTCGTCCCGGCGCTCCGGATGGATGAACACGATCTCCACCAAGAGCTCGATCTCGGGCTGCCACCGTCCGAACCGCGACACCACCTCATCGCCCCGCCGTCCCGTCAACCCCGGCCAGCCCCGGCATTTGATGCGGCGGATGCCCTGCCATTCCGCCGCCAGCGAACCCTCGTAATCCTTCATCATCCGGTCAAAATCCGGCTCCCCCTTTGATCGCCGCCAGTTCAATTCAAAGCGATAGCGGTACCGGTCTGCAAACGCGCAGCGCCCCGCCTCCGGATCGCGGGAAAACTGCAAACATTCCCAATCCGGCGGCAGGGCCGCGCCAATCTGGCGCCAGATCCATTCGGTCATGCTGTCCATGTGCGCGCTCGTCGGTGCAGAAAACCACAAGCCCCCGCCCCAGGAAAGCCTTTTTGTTATTGCCGCACCCGTGCAGTCTGGTTGATGGCGGATGGCAGACAGTTGGCGCGTTGGTGGTTGGTCGTTGCCCGATCCGATTCCGCCCCGCCCCAGACGTCAGGCCGCCAAGTGGGTAGCCGTTTCGAAATCTCTGGTCTCCCGCCTTACCTCGCAGGAAAACCTGCTGCGCATTTCGCTGTTGCTCAGCATCAGGTACCAGAACGCCCGCATTTTGGCAGGAACACCAGCACCATAATGCCAAAGAGATTGCGGTTTTGACAGAAACACCAGCACCTCAACCTTGGATCCTTCAATGGATTGGGTTTTCAGGTTTGTCACCCGGAAGATCAGTAGAAACCATTCCATAACTTATTGGCTCTCAGGAATAGATTGAAATGTAAATGGATACTGGTTATTGCCGCCCTTATTACCCTAATGGCGGGATACTATCTTGGTGATTATCGTGCGCGCCGCCTAGCATATAACCAACTTCGGCTTTTTGTCAGTGCACGGCTGGAATTCGAACTGCTCGCGCAGGAAAATGCAGCGTTCTACGCCTACTTGAATGAACCGCCCGCCGTTGCCGCATGGGCTCTAGAAGATCTGATTCATGCCTATCAGCGCTACACCGTCAACGTGTTCGATATCACAGGGAACCAGGACCCTACAAAGGACTTGCACCTCATTTACACCGCACCCATGAGGGGCGCACACCAGACGGTGGAACGCAACGCCGCGTGCGCGGCGAGGCTCACCGCCGACGTTGTGCAGAAAGAGAAGTCTATAATTGGACCAGTCCGCGCTATGGCACATCAGGCGTCAATGGTCCGATAGGCGAACAGGGGCAAGGCTTCTTTGGAGTGCGCTTCTCTGCTGCAGACGGAAATCATTACGGGCGGGGATTTGCGCAAGGACAAGGGGTAGTGGATTGGGTCTTTGAATCGAGACCCAATCAGCCAATCAGAGCCGGGGCCAAGCCTGTTCCCGTTTTTCTTGCTCATACATCGATTCAACGCGCCGGCTATCTGCGCGTAGCCGCCGAAACCGAGACAGGAAAGGCTGACCAAGTTCAGGTCAAAGCTGGTCTCTCAACTTCGCGTGGTCCAATCCGGTACAGCTGCAGGCCAATCCAAACCCCTGACGTTCGGCCCCTGGCAGACGATAAGGGTGCATTCCTGTTTTATTGACAACATTCGGCCAAATTGGGAGTGCGGCCGGGAGCGAGGCTCGGCGAGCGCCACGCCACTTTTTTTGGGGGGCAGCCGAATTGGCAGCTGGAACAGCCAAAGCGGGACCGCCGCCCATGCCGTTGAGATCATCGGGCTAATCCGGCAAGAACTGCTCTCCGGCGTGTAGGATAAAAACAGTTTACACGTGGAGATTTCAGATCCGCGTGCCGGGGGGAATGACGGCATTCTTGGGGATCACGATCACGCCGTCGCGCACGGTATAGCGATCCGTGACGAGGTCATTGGGCTTGCCATCGGGGGTGATGTAGCAGCCTTCGCCGATGCGCGCGTTCTTGTCGATGATGGCGTTGCGGATGAAACAGTCGCGGCCGACGCCCAACGGGATCTCGCCGGGCGGCAGCTCCTTGGGATCGAAGTAGTCCGCGCCCATCATTACGGTATGTTCGATCACGCTGCCCTCGCCCACCTTGGCGCGGACCCCGATGAGCGACCGCAAGATACGGTGGCAGGAAATGATGCAGCCTTCGCTTAGAAGCGCCCGGTTGAGGTCGCAGGCATTGATCTTCGAGGGCGGCAGATAGCGCATATGCGTGTAGATCGGCGCGTTCTTGTCGTAGAGGTTGAATTCCGGCAGGGGCTCGGCGAGCTCCATGTTCGCCTCCCAGAACGAGCGGACAGTTCCGATGTCGCGCCAGTAGCCCGCGAACAGATAGCGATAGACGGCGTGGTGGTCGATGGCGGCCGGAATGATGTTCTTGCCGAAGTCCTTGGCGTCGTTGTCGAGCAGTTCCAGCAGCACCTTCGTGTTGAACACATAGATGCCCATGCTGGCCAGGAACTGCTCCGGGCCGGGCCCGGGCGCGCGCAGTTCCTCCAGGATGGCGCCGTCGCCCGGCTTCTCCACAAACCGGGCAATGCGGCCCTGCGCATCCACCTGCATGATGCCCAGGGCGCCCGCCTCCTGCCGCGCCACGGGTTTCGTGCAGATGGTGACCTCCGCCTTGTTGCGGACGTGCTCTTCGAGCACGGGGCGGAAATCCATCTGGTAGAGCTGGTCGCCGGACAGAATCAGCACGTGCTCGGGCTGCCGGTCGAGAATATAGCGCAGGCCCTGGCGCACGGCATCGGCCGTTCCCTGAAACCACGTCTCGCTGCCCGGCGTCTGCTGGGCCGCCAGGATGCGCACGTAACCGCTGTGGAACTGGTCGAATACATAGGTATTCTGCACGTGCTGGTGCAGGGAGACGCTGTTGAACTGGGTCAGCACGTAGATGCGCCGGATGCCGCTGTTGATGCAGTTGCTGACCGGAATGTCCACAAGCCGGTACTTGCCGGCCAGGGGGACCGCCGGCTTGCAGCGGTCGCGCGTCAAAGGCTGTAACCGCTTGCCCTCGCCTCCGCCCAGAACCACGCCGACTACATTCATCATCCACCTCGTTGCCGCTTTGGTCGCGCGCCGCGCCTGTCGAAGTTGAATATACCTTCCCGGCGGATCAAATCAACGCGAAAAACACACGGGGTGACGATCGCCCCGCGCCCCCGTTGCGGCGGCCTAACCGATTCCCGAAGACAGGCAGGACGGAGCCTGCCCCTCCGGAAGGGCAAGCGAGCGCATCCCCGTTTCATTGACCGACCGGAATCGAACTGCCGTCTCCCCTGGTTGGCTATTTTGGAGGGCGGAGACAAGGTACTTGGCGGCTTGGCGCTCGCCGGGCCCCGCTTCCCGCCGCCCTCCAAATGTTGCCAAGCGGTGTCAGTGAAACCGAGATGCCCCTTGACGCCCCAGATTGCGGCCCCTGCCGCCTTGCGCGGCAGGGGAACCAACTTCGCCTCCCCCGGAACAAGCCCGTGGACAGGCAAACAACCAACAACCGCCATCCCCGCATCCAAGTCATCGCGATGGCCAAGGGATAAAAGAGAGCCTGTGCTGCTATGATTAATTAAACATAAGATTAATCTTCAACAGTTTTGTTGATTATCATGGATATTATTCAATTTTCGATATTCCATGTTTAATTAATGATAGTCCATTCGTTGAACGGACCAAATGGCGGTTGGCCGTTCAAATTCGTGAAAATCAGGCTGTTTTCTCGAATAAGGACCCAAAAGCTGGCATCTCGCGATTTTTTTGCTGTTGGGGACCAATTTTTGCTGTTTTTCTGCAATTTCAGCGATTTTCACGCAATTCCGCAGTCATGCCATCCGCCGCGGGGCACACGATTCCCTGCATGAAGGCGGCGGTCGCCGCGGCGCCCAAGGCATCGATTTCGGCATCCTTGCGCCCGGGGGCATGGTGCATCAGCCACAGCTTGTGCGTTCCGCAGTCCTGGGCGGCTGTCACTGCATCCGTCCAGGTGCTGTGCCCCCAGCCCCGGTGCAAGGCGTATTCTTCCGGCAGATAGTGGGCATCGAACACCAGCAGGTCCGTCCCGCGGGCGAACCGACAGAACTCATCCCTGGCACGCGGCGTCATTTCCGGCCACTCCACATCGGTTGCGACCACCAGGCTGGCGCCGGTGGCAGGTTCGTCCACGCGATAGGCCACGCATCCGTCGGGATGCGCAACCGGCTGCCAGGCGACCTGCAGGCTGCCGACGATTACCGGCGCGGACGGCACCGGGCATTCCGCCGGAGGCATTTTGACCGGCCACACGGGCGGGGAAAACACCCGGGCGAGGATTTGTTCCAGATCGCCGCGCGGCAGAATCATGCGTTGGGGCCAAGCCTTGGTCAGCGCGGGCAGGCCGATCAGATGATCCAGATGCGTATGGGTGAAGAACAGCGTTCCCCCGGCCTGCAGCCGGCGGCGCAGCCGCCGGGTGCCGCTGCCGGCGTCGATCAGCACCTGGGTACCATCGCGTCCTTCCACCAGCAGGCTGAACGTGTCGCCTCCATAGCGCACTTTGTCCGGACTCGACACCGGAAAGCTGCCGCGCGCGCCGCCGAGGAAGACCTTCATTGTGCACTCATTTCTCTGTCAGGTTCCAGATGCCGTCCCAGGTCGCCCCGGAACCGGCCGCGGCCAATGCGCGGCACTTGGCCGCATAAGTTTTGGCGGCGGCATCATCGCCCAGCTGCTCGAACGCCTCGGCCGCCTCAGCCCAGCGGCCCGCCCGCACCCGAGCCAGCGCGGCTGCAAACGCCGTGATCTCCGGCCCCACGGCTTCGCCTTCGAGTCCGGTCGCCTCGTAAACCCGCACAGGTGCCTTGCGCCCCACCACCGTCAATTGTCCCAACTCGCGCCCCGGGAACGCGCCGTCCGTCTGCGTCCAGGTCGATTCGGCAATCATCAGAAACGTCCCCAGCGCCTTGTTGGCGCCTTCGAGGCGTGACGCCAGGTTGGCCGCATCGCCCAGCACCGTGTAGTCGAAGCGGTTGCTCGAGCCCATGTTGCCGACCACCACCGCGCCCGTATTCAGGCCGATGCGCATTTTGAGCACCGCCCCCGTTCGCTGCTCGAACTCCGCCCGTCGTTCCGCCAGTTTGCGCTGGCAGCGCACGGCGGCGCGCACCGCGCGCACCGCGTGGTCCGGTTGGGCAAGCGGCGCATTCCAGAACGCGATGATGGCATCGCCCTCGTACTTGTCCAGCGTGCCGCCTTCCTCGAGGATGATGTCCGTCATGTCGGACAGGTAGTCATTCAGCAGCCGGGTCAGGTCTTCAGGCCCCAGCCGCTCGGAAATGGTCGAAAACCCTTGCAGGTCGGAGAAAAAGATCGTCAGTTCGCGGCGTTCGCCGCCGAGCTTGAGGCTGTTGGGATCGCGCATGATCTGTTCGATGACGTCGGCGCTCAGGTAGTGCTTGAACGCGCCCTTGATGAACATCTTCTGGCGGCCTTCGAGCACGAAATTGACGACGGCGCCCCCGAGCAGGGCGATGACCACGCCCGCCGAGGCCCCCGCCACGGGCAGCACCATGCCCGCCTGCCATGCCGCCAGCCCCGCCAGAGTCGGCAGGGGGATCAGCCCCAGCGCCGCCAGCCCGCTCTGCCACCCGTTGCGCGCGGAGGCCGCGACGATGCCTGCCGCCAATGCCAGTAACAGCACCCACGCCCAGACCGCTGCCACGGGTGCATCGCGCAGGAAATCCCCCGCAAGCAGATTGTCGAGCATCGTGGCATAGACTTCCGGACCGGGATAATCGGGCGCAATCGGCGTGGACCGCAAGTCCTTGAGGCCGGGCGCACTGAATCCGAAGACGACATGCTTGCCCGTGAATGCGCTGCCATCCTCAATCGGCGGCTGGCCGCCCGCGAGCAGTTGCAACTCCGATTGGATCACCTCGGCCGCATTAAAGGCCTGGTGCGTGCCGGATTTCCCGCGGAATTTCAGGATCATCCGGCCCGACTCGTCCAGCGGGATCCGCTGGCCGCCCACGACCAGGGCGCGCGGTTCGAGCTTGGCCTGGATTTCGCCCGCATCCAGGCCCGCCAGCCAGCCGGCGAAACCCAGCGATGGCAGGATGCGGCCATCGAAGACCCGGAACGGAACCGCGCGGCGGAAAACACCATCGCCGTCCGGAACTTCGCGCACGTTGGCCAGCCAGGCGGCCGGCCGGGTCAATTCCGGCACCGGGAAAGCCGCGCGTTCCGCGACGATCTCCGGCACGGTCTCCGGATGCGCCGTCAGCCAGGCTTCCAGTCCATCGATGCGGATGGGATTGGGCTTGGCAAAGTCCGGCCACACAATCGCCTGTTCGGTCGTTCGCCCAAGGAACACCGCGCCGACGAAATTGCCGAAGCGGCCGGCGGCTTCGCCCAGCGCTTCGTCATCGGCCACACCGAAAGCGGAGGGTTCGGTGTACAGCACGTCGAACACCGCGGTTTTCGCGCCGTTGCGCTTGAGGAAGTCCAGTAACGCCCCATAGGCTTCGCGTGGCCACGGCCACGACCAGCCCATGTTCTGGCTGGCCCAGTCCAGGCTATACTGGTCCAGCAGAACCAGCTTGACCTGATCCGTTGCCGGCGACGGTTTCGCCAGCAGGCGGGCGCGCCAATCGGACATTGGATTGTCCCAGCGCCCGGCCAGGCCGGTGCGGCCGAGAATGCCGACGCAGGCCGTCGCCAATACGCCGGCCAAAAGACCGTAGGCGATTTTCTTATTCATGGAAGCCTTGAAGCCTAAAACAGATTTCGAATTTCCTGTAGTCGGCCACGGTGAGGCCGGTTCTCAAATCCCCGCGCCCGCCGGGCGCGGTTACAACAAATCCAAATCCAGAAATCACAGCGCCTTCATTGCCGCAAGGAACCGCTGCTGGCGGGTGGGATTCGTGTCTTTCGTTGCGGCCACGCCGACGCGGGCGAGCTGCTGGATGCGGTCGGCCGGCGGCGGATGTGTCGCCGCGAAATCCTTGCGCGTCGGATTCCAGTTGCGCTGCATGTTCTCCAGCATGGCCGCCAGCGCGCCGGGCTGGTAGCCGGCTTTTTTCAGGATGGCCACCGCGGCCGCATCGGCCTCGTATTCCAGCCGCCGGGAATAGCCGCTGTTCATCAGCGTGGTGGTGATGTCGTTGATGGATTCATCAAACGCCTGGGTCACCTCGGCCAGGTTCTCTCCGCCAAAGGTCTTTGCGCCCTCGACCGCGAGAATGGTCAGGGCGGAATTCAACCGGCCGGTTTTGATGGCTCGGAGGCCATGCAGCTTTTCGACGTGCCCGATTTCGTGGGCCAGCACCGCGGCCAGTTCGTCCTCGCTCTGGCAGCACTGCAGCAGGCCGCGCGTCACCAACACCAATCCGCCCGGCGCGGCGAAGGCGTTGATCTCGTCCGAATCCAGCACCAGGAAATGGTAGCCGCCGAACGTCTCCGGGCGCGCCGAGAACTTCGCCAGAGACTGGCCGACCAGGTTGACGTAGTCGTTGAGCTTCTCGGCCGGTTTGGGCGGGTAGCCCAGCAGGACGGTCGCGGCCACCGTGCGGCCGATATAGTACTCCTGCTCCGGGGTGATGTCCTGGAAGGTCTTGGTCACCGCTTGGGTCGTACGAGTAATGCTGGCGGCTTCGTTGGTCGAGATGGAGCCCGTGGCCACGGCAATGCCCGTGCCCAATTCCGCCAGTTGATTCATGGATTCGCATCCCGCCGCCAGCCAGACGATGGGCGCGAGCAGCGCCGCCAGCCCGATGCCCTTGATCGTGAAGATTGATTTCATGGCATCCTCCTCACTGGGCCAGGCCGCCCTGCTTCAGGAACTGGACGATCTGGGCTTCCGGCACGATTTGCCGACCCATCCAATCTATCCAGGTGTAGTCGAGGTTCTTGTTCTGGCTCTTGTATTCCGCCTCGACCTCCTTGTTGAACCCCTTGCCGGCGAGGGCGATTTCCTCGCCGCTGGCGCCGCTGCGCACGTCGCCCGCCGCCGCGCTCATCACCACGCGCTTCGGCGTCAGGGCCGACTCGTGGATCCAGCCGGACACGCCGGCTGCTGACGCCACCTCGCACCAGCCTGCCTGGGTCTGGTTGACCGTCACCCGGTCGCCATAAGCCACTGTGCCCGTCACCGTGCCCAAGAACGATGCGCGATTGCGCAACTGGCCTTCACGCACCTGCACGCTCATTTCGCGGGCCGCCCAGGCGCCAGTGGCCACCAGCACCGCACAAGCCATTGCCATCCATCGTTTCATACTCAGCCTCCGTTATGGTGATAGTCGCTTGCCGCTCTTGAACGTTACATACAAATCCGCCATCCGCCGCCCAGTATCCTCATCCTTCAGTTCTTCCGCACAGACCACGCCGGCATCGAGCGCGCGGATGGCCTCCGCCTGCAGTCCCTGAGCCCAGAGGCTGCCGGCAGCCCGATAGAAGCGGTCGCAGGCGCCCGGCAGGTCGCCGGCCGCCTTTTTCTGGTATCCGGCGACTGCCAGCGCCCGCGCCATTTCGGGCAGGCGTCCGGCCTGTTTCCAAAACGCGGCGGCCTCGTCCTGCAAGGCGGCCGCTTCGGCCGGCTTCTGCTCCGCTGCCGCGATCTCACCACGCCGGGCCGTCCATTCCGCTCGAATCGACTCGGGCAGCTTCGCCCATGCGCCGGCACTCAAGCCTTCGGCCAGGACCTTGGCCGCCGTGGCCGGATCGCTCTTGACCAGCCAGGCCCCGCTTTGCGCCAGCAGGATCTGCGCGCGCAAAGGCGGCCGCGGCTTCAAGGCCAAGGCCGCGGTTCCCCGAGAAAGAACTTCGTCCGGCCGCCCCAAGGCCAATTCCACGCGAGCAGCGGCCGTCATCAGTTCCGCGCGGCGCGCCGGAGAAGTACGGGCATCCGCCAGGGCCTCGTCCAGATCCGCGCCCGCCTCCGCAGGGCGACTATCGGCCAGCAGGCACACCGCGCGGTTTACCGCCGACACCGCCAAGGCATCCGCGTCGTCCAGCGCCCGGGCGCGCTGCTGGGCCCGCGCATAGGCATCCGCCCCGCGGCGGAAATCCCCCCGCTCAAAGCACCCGCGCCCTGTCGTCGCATGCGACACCCAATCGGCATCCGAGAATTGCGCCTGCGGAGTGGCGCACCCCGCCAGCAGCAAAGCTGCCAGTGCAGCCGCCCAACATTCCCTGAACCCTGAACCCCGAACCCTGCCCTCTGACATCTGGATTCTGACTTCTGTCCTCTGACCTCTGACCTTTGACTTCTCTCTCTTCATGGCACCAACACCTCCTCGGAGCGGAGGGCGTCATCCGACTCCACGTATTTCCGGAGCAGCCAGTGTTTTTGGAGGCCGTCGAGGAGCGTGATGGATTCGCGCATCAGGGTCTGCGTCTCCCCGACGACGACCGGCAGGTTGTCCACCTCTCCCGCGACAGTGTCGACCATGGCGGGCAGCTTGGCCACGACGACCTGCAATTCGGCGGCCATGGCATTCACCTTCTGAAGCAGTTCCTGCACCTGGGCCATGATGCCTTCCACGTCTTTGGCCATGGCCGGATCGTTCAGGATCTTGGCGGGCAGGCCCGGCCCCTTGCGGATGTCCTCCAGCAGTCCGTTGACGTTCGCCATGGTGAGCTGCAAGTTGCCCTGCGGATCATTCATGCCGGCCGCCAGCTTGGTGTATTCCGAAATTGCCGCATTCACCAGCGCCAGGGTGTTCGTCGCCTCCTGGCGGAGCTGCTCGAGCGCCTCTTCCAGCATTTGCATGATCTCGGTGTCCTTGACGCATTCGATCTCGCCGCCGGACCGCGGCAGTTCCGCCCCCGTGCCGCGGGTCAGTTCGATGTAGGCGTCGCCCGTCACCACCATCTTCCGCTTGACCAGCGCGATGGAATCCGCCCGCACGAACCGTTTGGCGAAAGGCCCGCGCACCCGGATGGAACCCGTGATGTCCCCATCGTCGCCCACGGTGATGTCCTGCACGCTGCCGACCTTGGCGCCCAGCAGCATCACTTCCCCCCCTTTTTGCAAGTCCATCGAGCCTTCCGGCGGAAAATTCAGGTTGATTTCATAGACCGACTCGAACCAGTGCTGGGCGTGACCCGCCACCAGCACGCCCGCCAGGAGCAGCAGGACCACCAGCAGCACGAAGCCGCCCACGATTTCATTCACATAGCGGAATTTGAATTTTTTGGGCATGGCATGCTCCTTCAAATGGATTCCGGCGACGCAACGGCCAGCGGTTCCAGGGCCGTACGCGTGGCGATATCCAGTGCTTCTTCCAGCCAGATCACGGCGCTTCCCTCCGCGCGCGCCTGTTTCACCGCGTCCACCAGCCGGGTCCGGTCCTCGGCCGGCGTCTCGCGCAACGGCCGTTCCAGCACCAGCGCCGCGGGACGCCCGGCAAACGCCCGGGTCCAGAGCAGCCGGCGCCGGTCCCGCTCGCGCACCGCCGGCGCCCGTTCCGGCGGCAAGGGCCAGACGCCGAAGAACCGCGCCCAGCGCTCAATCTCCTCCGCCGCCCCGGCGCGCCGGTGGATCCGCGCCGGCAACCAGACGTTTTCGTCCAAGTCCAGGTTCATCACCAGACCACCCGCCGCAAACACACAGCCCATCCGCCCCCGTTCCGCCGCCGCCGCGCGCGGTCCCCGCTCGCGCCAGTCCACGCCCTGCCAGAAAACTCGTCCGGCCGGCGGCGGCGCCAGGCCCGTCAACCAGTCCAGCCACGACATCCCCGAATCCTCTCCGTCGGGGATCCACAACACCGTTCCGGGGGACGCCGTGAAAGTCCAGGCCGGTCCCAGTTGCGGCCCTTGCAGCGCCTCGACCCGGATGAGTTCCTGTGCGTCCATTCCGGTCCTCACAGATAGGCCATCATCGAAATCAGCAGCGACATCACGAACAAGGCGCCGATCGACCGCATCACGCCGCGCGTCGCCGCGATCGGCACCTCGGTCACCGCCAGCCCCACGCCCAGCGCCTCGTCACAGCAAATCGCACCCGTCAGCATTCCCGGCAGGATGGATTTGGCCAGCAGGCTGAACACATCCGTCACCGTCACCGCACCAATGATATTTCCAAAAAACAGGCCCATGTCGATATCCCCCAGCAGGATCACCCACATGCATAAAAATCCGCCAATGAACGTCACCCCCAGGAAGATCACCGTCAGGCAGAAGGTGGACGCGGCCACCCCCAGGACGCGCGGAATCACCAGATAGATGAACGGATCAATGCCCATGGCATCCAGTGCGCGCACTTCGCCATGCACCTTCATGTTCGCCAGTTCGGTCGAAATGGCCGTCCCGCTGCGCGCGATGACCACAAAGTTCGTCAGCAGCGGCCCCAGTTCCCGCAGCACCACCGCCGTCAGGATCGGCCCGATCAACGCGGTCTGGCCCAGGCGCGTCAGCCAGTATTGCGCCTGCACAACCACCAACACCCCCACGATCAGCGCAATCATGACCACGAACCCGGTCGCTTCCAGGCCGGTGAAGAGGATTTGCCGCGCCAGCACGTTGCGCATCGGCGCGGTCCAGGTGCCCGGGCGAAGCGACTGCACCGCCACCGCCCAAACCAGTCCAGCCGTGCGCGCCGCCCGCCCGAACCGTGCCAGAACCCCGGCTCCGATGTGGCCCAGCAGATTCATCGTGGCGCGCAGTATAATCCACCCCTTTCCTCCAACACAATACAAACCCTATCCGGAGTGTGATGCGCCCCGTTCCCGCGGAGGTTACCCCTAAAAATTTGTTCCGCCCTTAAGAGCCATAGGCTATGCTCACGCTTTCACGAGACCGCAACTTGAGCACAAAACCGACCAGTGCCAGCATCCCCGACACTTGGCGGCGGTTGTTTCCCGACTTCCGCTTTCTGATCCGCATTGGCGGCGGCGCCTATGGCGAAATCTGGCTGGCGGTTTCGGCCGATGGCCAATACCGCGCCATCAAATTCGTCGCAAAGGACGGTTCAGGCGATGAAACCCGCTATGCCCGCGAGCACCGCGGCATCCAATTGCTCCAAACCCTACAAAACATTCCCGCCGGCATCGTCCCGATCTTGGAAGTCCGCGAAGACCCCCATGCCGGCTTCGGCTATGTCATGGAACTCGCCGATGCGGAACGCCCGCTCTGGCAGGAGCACCCCGAAGAATACCGCCCAAAGACTTTACGTGGCGAACTCGTCGCCCGTCGCGCCCTCCCCCTGGCCGAATGCCTCGACATCGGCATCCGACTCGCCGAGGCGCTAGATTTCCTCCAGCGGCATCGCCTCGTCCATCGCGACATCAAACCCTCCAACATCATCTATATCCAAGGCCAACCCGTCCTTGCCGACGTAGGCCTGCTGGTGGACACCCGCGAAGCCGAATCCATCGTCGGCACCCCCGGCTATGTCCCCAACGAACAGCACGGCCATTTCTCAGGCGACATCTACAGTCTCGGCATCCTGCTCGCCGAAATCAGCACCGGCCGGCCCGCCGATGAAACCGGTTTCAGCCCCGTCGAGGAAGCCGACACCGACGCCCCCGGCTTCGCCCGCTGGATGGAAATCCTCGCCCGCGCCACCGATTCCAACCCCGCCAAGCGCCACCAAACCGCCACCGCCCTGCTCCATGACTTGCAAGAATTACGGGAAAACTCTTTGGTTTTGGCCAAACCCCGATACCGATGGCCATGGATTGCCGGCGGTATTTTGTTATTTTCTGTTGTCCTGGCGGGAATCGCCGTTTATCTATGGCCCAAACCGCCTGCTGTTCCCGACCCGCCACCCATAATCCCTTCCAGACCAGTCCCGGCACCCGCCAAGCCGGTTCCTCCCATATCCATCGACTTGCAGCCCGCCCGCGAGGCCATGCAAAAAGAACTGGAACGCAAAATCGAAGCCGGAGAAATTGGCAAGCCCGAGGGTCCCCATCCGGCGGCTGGCCTCAACTTCTCCATTCCTGCACAGGCAATCCAAGACGGGGCTTTTCTGGAAATCCATCCCGACCGGGTATACATCGGCAAAGGCACGGCCGATTCCATGGCCGATTGGCGGCTGGTCTTTGTTCATTGGCCAACGGATTTCAATGCCCCCAGCTTGATTGTCCGTCCCATAGAACCAATCGGAGACGGGCTCTTGCCCAAGAAAACCCCTCTCATCCGATTTCCCCAGAAAACCGCAAGCACCATGGCAGCCCCCGACGGCGTCGTTCCAATCCCGCCCGGAGCCATGCAGGGGGCGCCGCAACATCCCTATCGCTTCCCCATTTGGCTATTCCTGACCACCGACAACCCCGAGCAGTGGGAAGATATCGTGCGAAACCTGAACGATGAACAGGCCCGCAACGTGGCTGGATTCATGGATCGCGCCCATAAGGATAACTTGAGCGAAGCAGAGATTCGGGCCAATCTCAATACCAGCGCCCCATTCTATGGGTTGCAGGAACGCTGGAGCCAAGCCTACCCCAACCGCTACGAGGACAAATGAAATACCGCAATCCCCATATGTCCGAGACCCGGTCCAGCGTCTTGAAAAAAATCCGGGACCCCGAAAACAATGCCGCCTGGGAGCGGTTTTTCGACCAATATGGGAATTTCATCTTTACCCTGGCCCGGCGCAACGGCTTGCAAGAGGCGGATGCCGATGAAGTCCTCCAATCCGTCATGATCGAAATCGCCCGAAAAATCCGCACCTTCGACTACGACCGAAGCAAAGGGAAGTTTCGTTCCTGGCTGGGCACGTGTGTCTCCCATCGGGTCAAGGATCTGCTGCGCGCAAAATATCGAACCGAATCCCGGGAAATCCACGGACTCGACCGCAGCGAAACCCAGACTGAATTCATTCTGCGCCAAGCCGATCCCGGCCCCGACCGCTTTCAGGAAATAGCCGACGAAGAATGGGCCGCGCTTGTGCGGGACCGCGCCCTACATGCCACGAAGGCGGCGGTCGCGCCCAAGCAGTTTTCCCTTTTCCACGCCTACGCCATCGAAGAATGGCCCGTCGCCAAGGTCATGAAAACTTACGGCGTCACCCGTGACCAGGTTTACCAGGCCAAGCGCCGCGTCGGAAAAGTATTCACCGCCGCCGTGCAAGAGGCCGAACGCACCCTGGACCGGCCGCTGTAAACTACGAATTGCTCGAATATCACGAATAACAGCCCGGGACAGTGCGTCCCGCAGAGAACTCGGCCCGCATGGATCTCCTCTTCAAATCCCCCTTTGTGGCCGCTCTGACTCTGTGAGAACCCGGCTGCTAAGCTGTGCGAAAATCCAACCCCTCAACTTCGCGCCAAGGCTTTGACCTCCTCGAGGAATGCGGACATTGATGCCATGGAAACCATGCGGGTCAAAGGCCCCGTTTTGTCCGCCAGGGAAATCACCTGGCCGGGTTTCGGATTCAGCTCCTTGAACAGCGCCGCGAAGCGGGAAAGTGAATCGCCCATGTTCGGCCGGGGCGTGCGCGACAGCTTGAATTCAAACGGACAGAGCTGCCCGTTGACACCCTCGATCAACAAATCGACTTCCAGCCCGTTGTGGGTCCGCAAAAAATAAAAGCGCGGCGAAACGCCTCGCGCCAGCGTTGCCTTGACCGCCTCCTGGATGCAGAAGTTCTCGAACAAAGCACCGGCCATTGGCCCATGGAGTAGGTGGTGCCGGTCCCGGATGCCCGTCAAATAGCACACTAGGCCAATGTCCAGAAAATAGACTTTGGGAGATTTCGCGATCCGCTTGCCCAAGTTCCGGTGATACGGCGGCAGCAGATAGACGATGCGGCAGGCCTCGAGAATCGAAACCCATTTCTTGATGGTGTTGACCGACATGCCGACATCCGCCGCCAGATTCGAGAGATTCACCTCTTGCGCGCACCGCGCAGCCAGCAATTGCAGGAATCGCTCGAATTCGCGCAGATTGCCAATGTCATACACGGAACGGATGTCGCGTTCCAGATAGGTCTGGACGTAGGAGGCATACCAGCGCGGCACATCCATGCTCCGGGTCACGTTGGGTTCGGGATACATCCCCCGCAGGCAGGCATGCCCGAAGCGCGCCAAGGCGTCTGCCCCGACCCCCGCCCGCCCGGCTTCCTCCACGTCAAACGGCAGGAGTTCCAGCAAGCCGATCCGGCCGGCCAAGGTCTCCCCCAGGTTTTTGATCAAGGCAAACTGCTGGGAACCTGTCAGGACAAAACGCCCCTTGGCCTGCCGTTTTTGGTCAATCCGCAACTTGACGTAGGACAGCAGGGACGGAGCGTATTGGATTTCGTCGATCACCACCACCTCTCCCTCGCTGCCCAGAACCAACTCTGGATCGTTCAGGGCCTGCTGCAACACAACGGGATCGTCCAGCGTCACGTAGCGCGCCGCCGGCAGGGCATGCTGGAGAAGGGTGGACTTCCCGGACTGCCGGGGACCGGTCAGCGCCACCGCCGGAAACTGCTTCAGCATCATCCGCAAAACGGGCTCAATGCTCCGATGGATGTATTTCTTCATGCCCGGCTTATCCATCCTTCCCGTCCCCAGGTCAAGACATATTTGCATTCAGAATGCATATTTGCCTCCTTTAAACACGCTCTCCCAAGCCCAGCCCGCCACGGTTCGAAAAGGCTGCCACGCCGGTGGTCCTTGGCTGAGGTTGTAGCCGGCCCCGTTGGGGCCGGTGGCTGTTGCTGTCCCCCTTAGCTGTCATTGTTGCCGGCCGCGCCGAGGCCGAGGCTGCCGCGGTCGCGCCCAAGCAGTTTTCGCTCTTCCACGCCTATGTCATCGAGGAGTGGCCCGTCGCCAAAGTCATGAAAACCTACGGCGTCACCCGCGACCAGGTCTATCAAGCCAAGCGCCGCGTCGGGGAAATTTATGCTGCCGCCACCCAAGCCGCCGAACGCGAACTGAACCAGCCGCTGTAGACTTCGAATTACTCAAATATCACGAATTAAAGCCCAAGACGGTGCGTTCCGCAAAGAAACTCCTACATTTTCGACTGCTTATCTTTTCTTAGCTTTTCTGCAATCTCTTGCGAAGTCAATGGCCGCGGTGGTTCAATCAAATCCTCTTCGGGTACACCGAATTGCTGGGCAATTTCCCTGCGTAGCGCATTGAGATATGAAGCATCATCTTTGATGTCTTGGTTTTCAGGCTTGGCTAGCTCCACGCACAATGCCGTGCGTGCCCTTTGAATTAGTCGTCCATTTTCTACCAATGGCCTCACCTCATCATTTACCCATATTGAATCTAACTTTGCCAACTGAATCGCGGCATACTTGGAAAGTGAAGTGACGTTGCGTATGTCGAGTACTCCTTGATGTTTACTCAGCTCAAATGCCGCACCATCAGAAAGCGAGGTCAGTCGAGAGAGATTCAGACTACCCTGATGCTTGGCCAGCCCTGCCGCCGCCGCATCGGATAGCGAGCACAGACCAGTGAGACATAACTCCCCCTTATAATTCCCCAGCCCTGCCGCCGCACCATCGGTAAGCGTTTGTAATCCATGGAGCTCCAGCCTACCCTGCCCCTGGTGCTTGCCAAGTCCAGCCGCCGCACCATCAGAAAGGGTGGTTAGTCCATCGAGAGACAACGTACCCTGATAATTGGCCAGCCCTGCCGCCGCACCCTCAGAAAGCGTGGTCAGTCCATAGATATCCAACTTACCCTGATGCTTGCCCAGCCCAGCCGCCGCCTCATCGGATAGCGAGGACAGACAACCGAGGTATAGCTCCCCCTTATGATTCCCCAGCCCAGCCGCCGCACCCCCAGAAAGCGTGGTCAGTCCACGTAGCCAAAGCACTGCCTGATTTTTTCCCAGCTCTGCCGCTGCCGAATCTGAAAGAGATGTTAAACCCTCGAGAGAAAGACTACCCCAATATTTCCCCAACTCTGCCGCAACGGAATCGTTAAGAGTGCAAAAAACATAGTCTGGCATGTGGCGCCTGCTTATCGTGTCAACAAGGCCCGCTTAGGTTCTCGACTCCTCACAAGTTGTACTACGATTCATGATGAAGAAATCTGACAAGCGGAGCGAATCCATGCCTGTTTGTTCGGTATTTTCTCTCCATCTCCTCCGCGGCCTCTGCGGCAAATTTCCCCTTTTTCTCATCCTGACAATCCTGTCCATCCTGTCTAAAAACGGGTCAAGGTTTTGGCCGCTGAGGGCGCATAGAGGGAGCCGAGGAGCAGCCAACGGCCGGACTCTCACAGAGGCACGGCGACCACAGAGCAAAACCTATGCAGGGAACCCTCAAGCGGGGTGAATCCATGCCTATTTGTTCGGGTATTTTCTCTCCATTTCCTCTGCGGCCTCTGCGGCGATTTGTTTTTTCCGCATCCTGATGATCCTGTTCATCCTGTCCAATCCTCTTGCCGCTGGCTTTGACTCTGGGGCATTGCTCCGGTAGCATTTATCCCCATGTCGGATCTCCCAGCCAAGACCCTGCGCACGCTCCGTTTAGCCGTCCGTCGGCGCCTGCTGCCATGGTTTGCGAAGAACGCGCGGGAGCTGCCCTGGCGCATGGAGCCGCGCAACCCGTATGAGGTATGGATTTCCGAAATCATGCTCCAGCAGACGCGGGTAGAGACGGTCATCCCGTACTTCCGACGATTCCTGGCTCGTTTTCCCAATGCCGCCGCCCTGGCTGCGGCCTCCCCCCAGGACGTACTTAAACTATGGGAAGGCCTCGGCTACTATTCCCGGGCGCGCCAGATTCACAAGGCCGCGCAAATTCTTGTCCGCGACCACGCCGGCAAGCTGCCCAACGCCCCCGCGCAGCTTGCGGTACTGCCCGGCTTGGGGCCCTACACCACCGCGGCCATCGCGTCGCTGGCCTTTGGCCACCCCCTGGCGGTGTTGGATGGCAACGTGATCCGCGTGCTGGCGCGGCTGCTGGCGCTCCGCGATGACGCCGGCCGGCCGGCCACCCGCAGAAAACTCCAGCGGCTGGCCGACATCCTTCTCTATCAGGAGAGAGCCGCGGCGACCAACGAGGCCTGGATGGAGTTGGGGGCGCTGGTCTGCACTCCGCGGAATCCCCGTTGCACCGAATGCCCACTGCATAACATCTGCCGGGCTGCCAAGCTCAAGAACCCCGAAGCCTTCCCTCGGAAGAAAAAGAAAATGAAAGTGCCCCACAAGGTCGTCGGTGCCGCTGTGATTCTGAATGCCCGGAACCGGATCCTGATTGCCCAACGCAACCCGGAGGGGGGGATGCTGGCAGGCCTGTGGGAGTTCCCCGGGGGCAAACAAGCGCCGGGCGAGACGATGAAAGCGTGCATCGCCCGCGAATTGAAAGAAGAAATGGGCATCGAAATCGAAGTGGGGCCTCATCTCGTCACGGTGCATCACGCCTACACGCACTTCACGATCGAGTTGCATGCGCATTTTGCCCGGATCCAATCCGGCCGGCCGCGCCATCTCGACTGCGCGGGACACGCCTGGGTCACTGCCGACGAATTTGACCACTATCCTTTTTCCAAGGCCGACCACGGCATCATCCATGCCCTGCGCGCCTTGCCCAAGCCGCCGCGACATCATGACTGTTTCAAGTGAAGGACATCCGGCCATGAACATTGCCGAAATCGCCACCAACCGCCGCACCGCCAAAGCGTTTGATCCCGACCGGAAAATTCCGCAAGCGATCTTCGAGCAATTGCGCGTCTTGCTGCGGTTCAGTCCGTCGTCGGTGAATTCCCAGCCGTGGCACTTCATGGTTGCCGCGGATGCGGCGGGCAAGGACCGGATCGCCCGCGCCGCGCCCGCACCCTACGCCTACAACGGCCCGAAGATCCGCAATGCCTCCCACGTGGTCGTGTTGTGCGCGCGCACGACCTGCGACGATGCCCATCTCGAGGCGGTGCTGGCGCAAGAAATCCTGGATGGGCGTTTCCCGGCGCCAGACGCCGCAGCGAGCCAACGCAAGTCGCGACTGTTCTATGTGGATCTGCATCGCCACGTCCGCCAGGACATCCGTCCCTGGATGGAAAAACAGGTCTATCTCGCCCTGGGCACGCTGTTGCTGGGTGCTGCCGTGCTCGGCATCGAGGCCTGTCCCATGGAAGGCTTCGATACCGGCATGCTCGATGCCGAACTGGGCCTCAACGCCAAAGGTCTTTCGGCCGTGGCCATCGTCGCGCTGGGCTACCGCAGCTCCGACGACTGGAATGCCCGTTTGCCCAAGTCGCGTTTGCCGGACGAACGCATTTTCACTGCCATCTGAATTGCGCATGGCGGCTGGTCATCCAGATTTTCCATCCCCCGCAAGGGCCGGGGAACTGCTCCCGCGTGTTCCGGGGATTCAAGCTTGCGCCGGGCGCGGCATCTGCCCAGACTAGCGGGCCACATGAAAGTTGCTTTGAAATCCTTCTGGTGCCAAATCCCCGATTTCAACCCTATGGCGATCCTCGGCTTTTTCGTTCTGGCCGACGCCTTGGCCTGGCTGCTTTACGGGTTCTACACGCAGGACATCCTGACCAGCCGCTTTTTCCACATCGCCCGCGACCGCGGCTTTGGCGAAATCGTGCAATACCCGAAATTCGGCGTGATGATCGCCGTGCTGGTGCGCGCACGCCGGCAATGGCCGTCGCGCCTGGTCAATGCCTGGCTGATTTTGTTCACGGTCATGCTGCTCGACGATGCCATTGGGATCCACGAAGCCATCGGCGGCTGGCTACTGCCGGAGCCAAGCGCCCACTGGCGGGGCCTCCGCCTCAAGGATCTGGCCGAAGCAGCGGCCATCGCCGCCCTGGAAGGCGGAACGTTTCTGTACATGGCCTATTGCCATTTCCGGGAGCCGCCGGCGAAGCGCGTATTCTCCTGGTGGTTCATCGCCGGCCTGGTGCCGGTCATCTTCAGCGGACTGGTTCTGGACATCGTCCGCGTGCCGATGCTGGAAGCCGCGGGGGAAATGATCGCCATGACGATCCTCCTGGCCGTTGTCCTGTGGCGGTACCGCGTCAGGCGGGACGCCCCTCCCGTTCCCGCTCCTGGGGCCCACGCCCTTCCGATGACATCGTGACGGGGTTGCGCCTCATTCCACGCCCGTGTTCCGGCGGCGGCCTGTTTCTGCTGCTGGCGGTGCTGGCGGCAGGACAGCGACCTGCACGCGCCGAGGAGTTCCCCCTGGGTGCCACCCCCTATGCCACCCCGGCGGGCACCGGGGTCGTCTTCCGCGTTTGGGCGCCAGGGGCGACCTCGGTGCATCTGGCCGGCACGTTCAACGATTGGAACACATCCACCCAGCCCATGACGCCCGAAGCCACCGGCGGTGTGTGGACACTGAACGTGCCAGGTGCCGGGATTGGCGACCGCTACAAATACGTCCTGAATGGCTCGCTGTGGCGAACGGATCCGCGCGCGCGCGGTTATGGTCCCTCCTCCAATAATTCCAGCGTAGTACTGGGCACTCCTGCCCCGCCGGCGCCGTTTACCCGGCCGCCGGCAAATGAACTCGTCATCTACGAACTGCATATCGGCACCTTCTACGATCCAAATCCCGAGGATGGTTTGGCCGCCACCTTCACGGACGCCATCGCGGGCCTCGATCATCTGACCAACCTCGGAATCAACGCGGTCTGCGTCATGCCGTGCAGCGAATTTTTCTCGGCCAGGAGCTGGGGCTACAACCCGGCCGGGCATTTCGCCATTGAGCGCGACTATGGCGGACGGGAAGCCTTCGAAGCCTTCATCGCCGCCTGCCATGCGCGCGGCATCGCCGTACTGGTGGACATTGTCCATAACCACTGGGGCACGCCGGTCGGCGATCTGTGGCAGTTCGATGGCACCAGTAATACCGGCGGCATCTACTTCTATGAAGACGAGCGCGCGGATGGCCGCTGGGGTCCCCGTCCGAATTACGATGCCCCTGAAGTCCGCCGTTTCATCCTTGATTCCGTTTCCGAGTGGCTGGAACTGGGCTGCGACGGCTTCCGCTGGGACGCCGTGAACTACATAGTGCGGATCGATGGCGATGGGACGTTCATCCCCGCCGCGGCCACCCTGCTCCAGGAGGCCAGCACGCGCGTGCGTGCTGCAGGGGGCCTCAACATCGCCGAAAACGCGGCGGTGCAGGTACCCGGGGCCTTCGATGCGCAATGGGCCATCTCTTTCCGCAGCGCCCTGGCCGGGGCACTTTCCGCATCCAATCCCGCCGAACGCGCGGTGGCCCTGGCTTCCGCGCTTCAGGCCATCGGAACCGATTCGGTCGTGTTCGTGGAAAGCCATGACACCGCCGGCAAGCACAGCTCCAGCACCTCCATCCGCTGGCCGCTCAAGGTCGCCGGCGCCGATCGCACCCTGGCCATGACCGGCGTGGCGCTGGCCTGGTTGACCGGCGGCATTCCGATGCTCTTCCAGGGCCAGGAAACCTTCCAGACCAATGTGTGGCACGACAATCGCCCGCTGGACTGGAACCTCGGTCCGGCGGAACAGCAGTGCCTGGCATTTCACCGGGACATGATCCGCCTGCGGCGCAACCTGGACGGAATCGGGTCCGCCTTGATGACCACATCCATCGTCGCAACCGCCGTTGACGGATTCATCGTGGTGAAGCGCGGCGGCCGCTCAAACAACGGCATGGTGGCCGTGGCAAACCTGCATGATCTTCCTCGCGAACTGCCGTTGACCCTGCCGGCCACCGGCCCCTGGTACCGTGTCCTGTGCACTGCCGACATCCGTTACGGCAACCCCGGCGGGGGCACTGTCGCCCTGGTCGCCGGAGTAGATCCCCTGCCGATTTCCGTTCCGGCCTATGCCACCCTGCTTCTGGCCCAACACTTTGCCCCCGATGGTGACATGGATTCCGACGGTCTGCCGAATGCCTGGGAAGCCCTACATTTCGATCATCCCACAGCCGCCGATCCAGACCAGGATTCCGACGGCGACGGAACCAGCAATTGGCACGAGTGGCTGGCCGACACGCGCCCCCGTGATGATACCAGCTGGTTCCACATCGTGGACGCATTTCCGAGACCCGACGGAATCGTTCTCCATTTTTCCACGAGCTCCAACCGCGTGTATGACATCTACCGTGCCGAGGAGTCCGGCGGCCATTTGTCCCCCCTGGCGCTGGATTTGCCCGGCGAGCCGCCAGTCAACACGTATACCGCCGCCGTTCCCGGCACGATCTGCGGCTTCTTTCAAATCCGCGCCAAAGCCGCCCCGTGAAAGGGGCCCCGCCTCCCTCCCGATTTCCGTCGGCGCCTCTGCAACTGGGGGCATTACTCCACAATTCAGGGTGCTAAGAACAGAAGTACGCTAGCGCGTGCAGCACAATCGAAGTCGGTTCGCAGTCCGACCTTCAGGCTGTCTTCTTGTGCCCCATTGCAGATGCGCCCGCCGCATGGAACCTCTGGCCTGAAGATATTCCATTATTAATTAATAATGGTATTTTCATGAAATGACAATTGCTGTGACCTTCATAATGATCGGCCATAGGCAAATCTCATGGTTAATTAATAATGAGAATAACCGGCTAGGCGTGGCGGGCCGGTTGAAGTCCGGTCCTTTCTGCGGTGCCGGATGATTCGGCAGCGGATCCCGTCGGCGAGGGGGGGGGCGCATTGGGCGTATCTGCGATGGGGCGCAATTCCGGTACCGGGCGGACATCCGACGTGTTGCCCGTCTTGGAATCAGCATTTACATTAGAAACCGAGCAGGACCCTGCTCCTCTAGAACAGTCCTCGTTGCATCGCCAATCCCCCCAATCATGTGCCGAATCAAAGATGCGCTTGATGTCCGTCCGTGCCATGGAAAAGAATTTTCCACACCGTGGAAAAATGCGAAGGTTGGGAATGCGCGTGACATTCCTGGGCACTGGAACTTCATACGGCATTCCCATGCCGGGCTGCGACTGCGCGGTATGCCGCTCGTCGGACCCGCGGGACAAACGCTATCGCACCGCCATCCTCGTGGAGGCCGGCGGGCGGGTCCTGCTGATCGACACGCCGCCGGACCTGCGCACCCAGTGTCTGGCGCATGACATCCGGTATCTCGACGCCGTGCTGATGACCCACGCCCACGCCGATCATGTCTTTGGCTTCGACGATCTGCGGGCCTACACCAACCGCATGCCAGGCCCCATGCCGGTTTGGGCCTCCGCCGGCACCGCCCGGGCGCTCCGCCGCATCTTCGACTATCTTGATCGGCCGCCCATCCCCGGCACTTCGCTGGCGCGCATCGAGCTGCGGGTGCCCGACGGCCCCTTCGAGTTCCACGGCATCCGCCTGACGCCCCTGCCGGCCGCCCATGGCCGCGCCGACATGATCGGCTGGAAAATCGAACACGGCGGACGCACCTTGGCCGCCATTCCCGACTGCAAGCACCTGCCACCGGAAACGGTTGCCCTCTGCCGCGGCGCGGATCTGGCCGTGATCGACGCCTTGCGTATCCGGCCCCACCCCACCCATATGAATTTCGAGGAAGCGGGGGCCGCACTCCAGCAGATCGGAGCCCGCCGTTCCCTGGTGATTCATTTGTGCCACGAAGTTTCGCATGCCCAGGCCGCCGACCTCCTGCCGACCGGCATGGAACCGGCCTATGATGGCCTTCGAATCGAGTTTTGAAGCGGACTTGATGCCCCGGGGCGGTTGCGGTAGACTGAAGAATCATGAAAACACACATTCTTTCCGCCCTTTTCCTGGTCTTCCTGCTGGCCCTGCCGGTCCCGGCGCAGGAGGCACCGGCCGAGACTGCCGCCCTCGAGGAGACTCCCGCACCCCGCATTATCGCCCCGGAGCCGATCTTCGACTTCGGCGAGCGCGAAAGCACCGAGGTCGTAGAGCATAACTACGTCATCCGCAACGAGGGGGAGGTTTCGCTCGAAATCACCAGCGTGCGCGCCTCGTGCGGTTGTACCGCCGTGAAGCCTTCGCAGAACGTCATCGCGCCCGGCGCGGAGGGGACCATCCAGGCCCGGTTCGATCTGCGCGGCCGGAACGGCATGCAAATCAAGACCATCACGGTCAACAGTAACGATCCCAAGACCCCGGTGCTGAACCTGCAGCTGAAGGGAAGCATCGTCAATGCCCTGCGCGCCCAGCCCTCCACCCTCTTTTTCGGACGCATCGAACCCGGCGCGGAACGCCGCCGTACCGTCGAGATCATTTCCGGCAAGGGCCCCATCCAGATCGTGGAGTACCGCACGACCAATCCCGGACTGGTGGTGACGCCGATTGCCGCCGAGCCCGGTGCGGACGGCACTGTGCACCGGTTTGAGGTGGCGCTGGATCCCGCCCTCCCCGAAGGCAACATCAGCGGCTCGCTGATCATCAAGACCAGCCTGGCGAATCCGCCGGAGATCAGCATACCCGTGGCAGCCTTTGTGGTCGCCGCTCCGGCCCCGGCCCCCGCCGAGGAACCGACCCCGGCCCAGGCTCAATGAATCCCGGCGGTCTGGCTGTCCGGCGCGGAGAGATCTACCGGCTGCTTGGCGATATCTCCGTCCTGCTGGCGCTGGCCATCGTCCTGGGGATCTTCGCCAACCTGACCCGCCCTTCCTCCGCGCGCCTGCCCTGGGTCGGCGACTGGAAACACCATATTGAGCACCGCGCCTTTCGCGCCGGCGTTCCGGTCGTATTCCTGCCGGGTGTGCGCGTGCGGCTTCAGGATTCCGCCACGGTCGTTCTGGACGCGCGCGAGCCCGAGAACTATGAGGCGGGACACCTGCCGGGCGCCCTCAGTCTGCCGGTGGGCCAGGCCGAGGAACGCCTGGGAGACTATGCCGCCCTCCTGACTCCGCAGACCCCCCTCCTGCTGTATTGCGACGGTGCGAACTGCGCCGATGCGCTGGAACTGGCCTTGAAGCTCCGCGAATACGGATTTGAAGATGTGACGCTTTATCCCGGCGGCTATGCGGAATGGACGGAGTACGGCGGCCGGGTGGCGCGGGGGGGGGAACCATGAACCGGATTCGGCCCGTATTCCTCTGGCTGGCCCGGTTGGCGGTGGCCGGACTGTTTTTGACCGCCTGCGTGGCCAAGATCCGCGATCCGGAATCCTTCGCGCTGGCCGTGTATCGTTACCGCATCCTGCCGGGCAGCCTCGTCAACATCCTGGCCATTCTGCTGCCGTGGATCGAGCTGGTCTCGGGGGCGGCGGTACTGGCGGCCCGGCCGCGCTGGCGCGCGGCAGGCGCCCTGATCATCATGGGCATGCTGGCAGTATTCACGGCCGCCATATCCCTGAGCCTGGTGCGCGGAATCGAGGCCTCGTGCGGCTGCTTTTCCACGCGCGCCGACGCGGCGGTGTCCGATGGCTGGAACCTGGTCCGCAACGTCGCGCTGATCTGGCTGGCGGCGGCCGTGTTCCTCGACGGCCTCCGTCTGCGCCCTAGTCCCCCGGACCCGCAGGCCCCGTGAGCATCCGGCTCCAATCCATTTTCGAGGTCTATGCCATCGGGGCCGGGCCTTCGAGCACCCACAGCATCGGGCCCCAGCGCGCCGCGCGCCTGTTTTTGGAATCGCTGTCCGCCCCCCCGGCGCGCATCCGGGTCACGCTGTACGGCAGCCTGGCGGCCACGGGACGCGGACACTGGACAGATCGGACGCTCGTGCGCACCTTCGACCCCGTTCGGGCTGAAATCGTCTTCGATCCGGACCGCACCGACCTGCCGCACCCCAACACGATGAAATTCGAGTCGTTTGACGCCGCCGGCGCGGTCTTGAAGGAATGGACGGTTTGCAGCGTGGGCGGCGGCAACCTGCGCGAACCCGATGGCACCCCCGTGGCCCGCACCGCACCCGTGGATTATCCCGTGGGCAACATCGATGAAGCCATGGATTATTGCCGGGCGCATCACCTCACCTTCTGGCAGCTGGTGGCGCAAACCGAACCCGATGTGTGGCCGCGCCTCGAACGGATCTGGACCGCCATGCGCGACACGGTCAAGCGGGGGCTCACCAGCAAACAGATCATCCTGCCGGGTACCCTGGAACTGGCCCGGCGGGCCGGCACGACCTGGCACCGGGCGCAACATCTCAAGGGCACCCCGCGCGAGATGGGCCTGCTGGCCGCCTTCGCGCTGGCGGTGGCCGAGGAGAACGCCGCGGGCATGCAGGTGGTCACAGCCCCGTCGTGCGGGGCCGCCGGCGTGCTTCCCGCCGTACTGTATTTCTTCAAGACCATCCGGCGCATGCCGACGCAACGAATCCTCGAAGCCTTGGCGACCGCCGGCCTGTTTGGCGCCTCCATCCGCGCCAACGCCACCGTCTCGGGCGCGGAGGCGGGCTGCCAGGCCGAGATCGGCTCGGCCTGTTCGATGGCGGCGGCGGCGGTTGCGCAGCTCATGAGTGCTTCGCTCCAGCAGATCGAATACGCCGCCGAAATGGCCATGGAACACAACCTGGGCCTCACCTGCGATCCCATCGAAGGCTATGTGCAGATTCCGTGCATTGAGCGCAACATGAACGCGGCGCTCCGGGCCATCGAATGCGCGGCGTTCACCCTGCTGACCGACGGCCGCCATCTGGTCAGCTTCGACGACGTTATCGAAGTGATGAATCG
Organism: Lentisphaerota bacterium; assembly: GCA_012514035.1. Classification (GTDB taxonomy): domain Bacteria; phylum Verrucomicrobiota; class Kiritimatiellia; order CAIQIC01; family Lenti-01; genus Lenti-01. Next base: position 29,650 of record JAAZBB010000064.1, read on the forward strand.
CACTGGTCGCGACTTGCAGGCCGCCTACCGCGAAACGGCCGGCGGCGGCCTCGCCCGCCTCTGGCGACGCGACATCGAACGCCGCCTGCAGCCGCCGCCATGAGCACGCTGACCAACGATTTTTCCTGGTCGCACGCGCGGCACGAGATGTTCCAGGCCTGCCTGAAACGCTATTACTTTGCCTATTACGGGGCGTGGGGCGGCTGGAAGGAAACCGCCCCGGCGGTGACGCGCGACCTGTACCGCCTGAAACGCCTTCTCACCCGCCAGCAGTGGGCCGGACACCATGTTCATCAGGCGCTCCAGCACCTCCTGAACCGGGCGCGGAAAGATTCCGCTGCCGACTTGGCCACCACTGTAGCAGCCCGCCAGATCGAACAGATGCGTCAGGAATTCCGGCAATCGCGCTCCGGCGCCTACCAGGCGGATCCGGTCCACCTCGTGGGTCTTTTCGAGCATGAATACGGACTGGAACTCCCCGCCGAAGAATGGCAGGCCGCCGTCGAACGGGTTGGTCGGGCTATTCGGTCTTTTCTGGCCTCCCCCATCTGGCAGGAATTGCGCACGCTGCCCGGCGACGCCTTTCTGGCCGTGGAACGCCGGACCCATTTTCTGCTCGATGGCCTCAAGGTCTTCGCGGTGCCCGATCTGGTGGTCCGGCGCGCCGGCCGGGTTGTCCTGTACGACTGGAAGACCGGCGAGGCCGATTCGGCCCGCCACCGTGTACAGCTCGGCGTCTATGCGCTTTTGGCGCTGGACCGATGGACTTCCGCGCCTGAAGAGATCGAGGCGGTGGTGTTCAATCCCGTCCATGACTGGTGCGAAACCTTGGTCTTTTCCGCCGACGACATGGAGACGCTGCGGGACTTCATCCGCGACTCCGCCGACGAAATGCTCTTCCCTCTTGAAAATCCCGAGACGAACGACGGCGGCGACGGCCGCAATTTCGACTGCGCGGCCAGCGACGCGCCCTGCAAGACCTGCTCCTTCCTGCGCGTCTGCCCCCGCTGGCAGGCGTAGCGATCAAGGCGCGGCCGATGCCGGCACCGCTTCTTTCGCCAGCCGACGTTCCAACAACCGGATGTTCAACCGGCTGACGTCCCGGCCAACACCGTCTGCCAGGTTTTTCCGGAAGACTTCGAGCGCTTCGCGGTCGCGTTTCATCCGCACCAGTTGGATGCCCACCTGCTCGCGATAAAAGACATGCTTGTGCTGATAGGCCGCCGCGCGGCGCAGCAGCTCCAGCGCAGCCTCGGAATCCCCCAGCGCGTTTCGGGCGCGGGCCAGGCCAAACACCGCCGCCATGTCGCATGAATTCCGCGCCAGGGCCTGCTGGAAATGTCCCGCCGCTTCCTGCGCCAGGCGCTCTTTCCCCGCCTGTTCCAATTCCAGGTCCGGATGACGGTACCAGGTGGCCTGAGCAGCCTTCAGATGCCCCCAGCCCAGATGCGGCTGCCAATTCCAGTCATCCCAGGTGATGGCCTTGGCATACCAGGATTCCGCCGCCTCCCATTCCATCCGGGCCCGGGCCATTTCCGCCTTCAGATTCCATGCATAGGAAATGCCGCCCGTCAGGGCCTGCCAGGCCGCCCAGCCGCATGCAACCGCCCCCGCCACGGCTGCAGCAGGACGGACCCGCCGATGCCAACCGGTGGAAGGCTCGGCTCCTCCCTCCTCCATGAACCAGACGCCCCAGGCAACGCCCCCGGTCCAGAGCAGAACATGCGGGTTGGGAAAGATATGGAAATTGAAATCGAACAGGGCCTGAATCAGGCTGGCCGCCAACCCGCCAGCCGCGGCCGCCAGCAGCGCCGCGGACGCACGGCCGCGCGTCTTCATCACCGCAGCCATGGTTCCCAGCCCGCTCCACGCCAGCGCAATCATCAACAACCCGAAACCGACTGCTCCGTATTCCACCTGCATCTGCAGGTACTCGTTGTGCAGATAATCCCAGGTCAGATGCTGGTCGATATGCTTCTGATAAGGCGGATAGGTCCAGACAAAGGATCCGCCGCCATGACCTGCCAGGGGGTGCGCGCGAATCATCTCGGGCATATCCCGCCACATGGGAATGCGGACTCCGGCGGCCCCTGCCTTCAAATCGAGGACCTGCTGAACCCGCATCTGGACGCCAGGCAGCGTTTTCCAGGCCACCCACCCCGAAAAGGCCATCAGCAGGGGCAGGACCAGCAGCAGGATGCCAAACCAAGCCCGGCTGCGTCGCCAAGCCAGCAGCAGACCGGTGACGAGCAATCCGCCAAGCATCCCGCCCCAGCCGCTGCGGCTCAGTGACCAGTAGAGGGCCGGCGTGGAAACCGCCAGGAAATACAGGGCCATCAGGCGCAGCGGCAGACCCGCCGACGGCAGAAAGACCAGCACGGTGGCGAGGGGAAACAGCATCGCCAGCACATTGGCAAAATGATTGGGACACAGATAGGTCCCGCTAGCCCGGTCGCCATATTGACTCGGGCGCGGTGCCCAAAGCACCTGGGTGGATCCGTTTACCTCTTGGATCAGCGCATAGAGGCTTTCCAGGGTGACCGACAGCAGTAGGATGAACAACAGCCAGCGCCACCGGCCGGGAGCCCCCGCCATCTGCGTCCAACTCCAACCCGCCGCCAGCAGGGCGATCCATTTCAGGGCTCCCCAACGAGCCGGTAGAGGAACGGCGGCCCAGCGCATGTTCAACACCACGACGGCCGTCACCGCCACCCAGGCCCAGCCCCCCGCAGGAAGCCGCCAACGGGGAGTGCCGCGCAGAAAAACCGGACGCAGGAAGACCAGCATCGATCCGCACAAGGTGAAAACCAGCCCCGGCGCGTATCCCCAGACCCGGGTGGAACCCAACAACCACATGCCGCCGGTGGCCGGCCACATGAGCAGCAGAAGCGTCAGCCCGTCATAGAGCCTTTCCCGCCAGGCGGGAGGATTGGCCCATTCAGCGGGTGCGTCGATCGCGCGCATGTCACGACCGCCCGAACACGCTACCACAGGCTTCGCTTGACCTCGATGATGTCATCCGGCTCCAGCAGGATGTCATCCTCCGGCGTACGTTCCAGCCGGCGCGCGTTGCGGATTCGCTTGACGATCTTGCCGCCGCGCTTGATCAGCACCTGGCCACTGGCGTACTCGGTGTAGCCGCCGGCTGCGGCAATGGCTTGCGAAACGCGTGTCGCCGAGACCATCTGAAATCGGCCCGGGCCGCGGATTTCGCCCTGGATGAAGTAGTAGCGCGTCGGCACGACCACATTCACGGTGATGTTGCGATAGATATCCTGATCCAAATAGGTCTGGCGGATGAACCGTTCCAGTTCGGAAGCCGTCATGCCGGCGGCCTGGATTTCGTTGATGAAGGGCAGCGAGATCATGCCGTCTTCATCGATGACATCTTCGATGGCTTCCCCGGAGGGAATGCCGCGCAGAAAGACCTGAACCACATCGCCCACTTTCAGGAGATAGGCCACGGCATCGCTGGCCGAAGAAGTCGCTGTGCTGGTTGCAGGCGCGGCCGGGACATCCGGCGCCGGCCGGGGCAATGCCGGACCGGGCTTCGGCTGGACCGCCGGCTCTGGCGCCGGTGGCGTGATTATGCTGGCCGGGGGGAGCGTAACGACCGCGGGAGGAGCGGCCGGTGCAGGAGTTGCTTTCACCGCCACCGGGGCGGGTGCAGGTTTGGCCGGGGCCGGGGTTGAAACGGATGACGTGGACGCCGGTGGAGCGATGACCCGGACTGGCGCAGGCTGGGCAGGTGCCGGGGGAGCGGGCGGGGACGGTTTGTCAGCCGGCTTGGGCGATGAGGCCGGCGCCCGCCTCGCCGGCGCATCGGCGGTGCGGTTTCGTTCGGCCACCAGCGCGGCGTAGCGATCATACACCCGAGTCTGGCTGGACGGCATGGCGCATCCCGCCAACAGACCCAGAACCAGACTGGTGAGCAGGCTGGTACGAACCATGGAAGCCACTTTCTCCGCCGGTTTCACGTCTGGGGTTCCACTCCGTCGTCTTCCACCATGTGCGACGGATTACCATAATATTTCCGGGTCGTATAGTGGTAGTAATAATAATAGTCGTCGCGCATGATATTGATGTTGTTGAGCACGGCTCCCATCATGCGCCCGCCCGCGTTCTCGATCATGCGCTTGCCGCGCTGGGAGATGATCTTGGGATACTTGCGGTACTGCACGACCAGCAGCACACCGTCGACCTCGCCCGCGATAATGGAGGCATCCGTCACTCCCAGAATCGGCGGCGAATCCATCAGGATCATGTCGAACTTGTCCTTGAGGGCATCGAGTACCGCCCGCAGGCGTGGCCCGTTCATGATGCCGAGGGAACCACGCCGCAGCCGCCCGCTGGTCATCATCCAGAGGTTCGGCACGCCGGATTCCTGGACCACCGCTTCCGGAGTCATCTCGCCGGTCAGCACATTGACCAGGCCCGTGCGGTTGGGCAGTCCCACCATCTTGTGCTGCACCGGACGGCGCAGGTCTGAATCGATGATCAGGACCCGGCTGCCCTGCTCGGCGCACACATAGGCCAGGTTGAACAGCGTGGTGGATTTTCCTTCCCCCACCCCGCCGCTGATGGTGGCGAAACTCTTGAGGTTGCCCTCCCGGGCCAGCAGGGCCAGGCTGGTGCGCAGGCCGCGATAGGCCTCGCTCTGGCCGCTCGCCTGACCCGCCTCCGACAGCGGACGCGATTGCTGGGGAATGACCGCGAGAACCGGCAGCCCCAGGTATTTCTCCACTTCGTCCACGGTCTTGATCGAGACATCCAGGTATTCCACGAAAAAGGCCAGTCCAATGCCCGCCAGCAGCCCCAGCACCACGCTCAGGAAGATGTTCAGGACCACCAGGGGACTGGAAGGACGTTCGGGGGGCTCAGCCTCCTCGATCACCTCCACGCTGGTCCGCGGCACTTCGACCTCGATGCCCGTCTGGGTGATGCGCGCCCGCAACGCCGTCAGGATATCCCGCTGCACGGCGACGTTCCGCTCCGCCCGGTCAAACGGCAGGTAGTTCTCAGCCTCTGATTCAATGTCCGAAGCCTTGATGCGGGCAAGCTCCTCATCCAGGGCCGCAAATTTCTCGCGGGCCACCTCATAGTCGGCCCGCAGCCCGGCCTTGAGCCCGTCCAGGGCGGAATTGAGCTGGCGACGCAGTTCTTCCACGGCGCCCTTCAGGCGCATCACATCGGGATGATTCTCGCCCATCACGCCGTTTTTGAGCATGAGTTGCAGGCTGACCTGGCTGTCGATCAACTGCTGGCGAATACCCAGCAGGGTGGGATCCGACACGATGTAGGCGGCCGCATCCATCAGCTTTTCGCCTTCCAAGCCTTCCAGCTGGTCCATGCGGGCCTTGCGCACCAGCATCTCCACGCGGGCGGCGCTGCGTTCGTTTTCCAGCATATTCAAGCGCGTGGCCTCCACGCGAATGCCCATTTGCCCCCGGCCGATGAGGGCAATACCCCGTTCCTGGCGGATGCGCTCGAGTTCGGCCTCCGCCTCCTCTACCCGTTCCTGCTGCTTGCGGACTTCGTTGGCCATCGCATCGATCGCCCTCTGGATTTCCCGGCGTTTCGCGTTCAACCGCCGGTCGCGGTAGACATTGGCGATCTCATTGGCGATTTCGGCCGACCGTTTGGGATCTTCCGTGGTCACGCTGATGTTCATCAACGTCGTGTCGCGATCCTGCTCCACCCGCAGACTGCGCGAAAGAATCCGCAGCGCCAGTTCCGGCACGATGGGCGATTTGTCCTCGTTAAGCTCCGCACCCCAGACCCGCTGCAGGTTCAGATTGCGGATCACCTCCATGAGGACCGGGCGCGATCGCATGATCTTCTCCTGGGTCATCAGGAAAAAGGGGTTGTAGCCGATGCGGGACGCCTGGCGGTCGTAGAACGGATCCACGTCCATGGCATCCTCGCGCACCTCCAGCTGGGTGGTGGCGGTGTACTTGTTCGGCATCATCAGGGTATAGGCGGTCCCCGTCACGATGGTCAGCAGGGCCACCGCCAAGATAACCTCCTTGCGGTCGCGCACCACGCGCCAGTAGTCAAGGAAGTGTAGCGCGGTTCCGGTCTGAGATTCTTCTGCCATGAGTTCCTGTCCTGAAATGACGGGCGGGGCTTTATCATACCCCGCCCTGTCCGCTGGCTGCCGGTCCGGGCGGGCGGTTGCGACCGCCCTGCCCGTCCGTCACCGGACTAGAAGAGCTGGATCTTCCAGCCGATGTCAAACCGGTTGCGGTCGTAGCTTTCCCGGTTTTCCAATTCGGTGTCCATCTTGGCGTACTGGTAGCCGACCTCCAGCCAGTTGATCCGATTCAGGCGGTAGCTCAGCCGCAGACTGGCCAGGTAGGTCTTCTCGGTGCCGCCGGGCGCGGGCATCACGGAGTACTCTTCGTCATATTCGTTCTGGGTGTAGGCGCCGCTGGCGTACAGGCTGAGCTTGGCGGTGAAATCATGAGCCAGGCTGAGGGACAGGTAGCTGCGATCCTGGCTCATGTAGTTTTCGGCGTCGGATTCATCGATCGAATAAGAGGCCGAGGCGGATACGCGGGTGGCCGGCGACGGCAGGAAGGTCAGGGAGATTTCTCCGTACGGGGCCGTGTTGTCGTCGTAGCGGTCGTTATCATAGGTGCGTGTTTCCATGCCCGCACGCAGACTGCCCAGCAATTTCGGGTTGAACGTCTGCTCAGCGCCCAGCCCGGCGAAAATCATCTCGGCATCCCGGTTGTATTCCTCCGGAGCCTTGTCGTAGGTGATAGTCTGGTAGCGCACATCTCCGAACACGGTCGTGCGGCTGGCGAGCTGCTGGCGGAGGCTGAGGCCACCGACCAGGCTGTAGTAATTGCCATAGAGCGCCGAGGAATCCTCTTCATAGTCCAGCAGGATGTGCCGGCCGGAAAGATCGAGGCGGGTCTCGGGCAGCAGGTTGTAGGACAGCGTCGCAATGGCGGAGTTGTAGAGGTTGTCATCGTCGCGCCGGACAATGTAGTTCTCGTCGGCGATGGCCGGCAGCCGACTCGAACGCAGCGAGTCGCTCAGGGAAAACGACAGGGTGGGACTGAACCGATACATGAAGTTCAGGTCCAAGTCGTTGAGCAGATCGTACTCCTTGTTGTCTGAATTCTCCTCGTCCCGGTCGGTGTACCACAACAGCGAGGGGCGATAGGCCAGGCCCAGGTACATGCGCTCCATGTTCAGGTTCACCAGCAGTTCCAGTTCTTCGATGACGCGAAAGCTGTCGACCGGATCGTGCTCTTCGGCCTCGAGATAAATGTTGTCATCATAGCCGAGGCGAAGGCGGTTGAACAAATGCACGGTGTCGGCGGAAAAAACCTCAGGTGGGACGATCAAAGCGCAAAGCAACCCCGCCGCCATCAATAGCCGGATGTATTTCATATCAGTATTCCTCGTGTTGACTCATGGTTCCTGGGTCTCGTCCGCTTAAAATGGCGTGGGGGAAATCGGCCGGAATTCCCCCCGGATCATTTCGATCTCCGGGAAGATCCGGGCCAACACGTTCAAATCTACGCTATACTGCACATCGATGTTGTCGCGTGCCAATTGCTCGCCCTTGATCAGGGGGTCGGTGGAGTACAGGGTGACATCCTGGCCCAGCGCATCGGGCAGCATTTCCACCGACTGGATGGTTTCGCTCAGCCGGTCCAGCGAAATCCCCATGGCTTTCAACGTATCAATCCAAGACTGGGGATCGTCGGGATTCTCGACCTGATCGACCGCTCGCAACGCCTGTACCAGAACACGCGCGAGATCCGCCTTCGTCACCACCGCCTCGTCTCCCATGAGCCAGCCGCCGGCGGGGCTGATGCCGTTCTGCATCAGAACGTCGAACATCTGCTGGGAGGTGGGTGCGTTGGGCAGGTACGACACGAGCCCCAGGGCCTTGACCAGGAGTTCCGCCAATTGGGTCTGCGTAACCGGCTGGGAAGCCCGCGCCTTCCGGGAACCGGCCTCGTCCTCTTTCTGGGCCCCAACCGCCGAGGCGGCCGCCATCAACCCCATCAATACAAACACAAGGATTCTTTTCATTGCTCTGCTCTCCTTGCCCCGGGCGGCAAATCTGCTTAGACACCCAGCCCGTTGTGGGCCGCTTTTACCTTTATGGGAAATAATGCTTTACCCAATCTGTTCCGTCAACAGAAAATCTGCAGAAGATAACGCAGGCCATCCGGCGCGTTTTGGGTTGCGTTTTCCTCCGGGGCGGGGCAGGATCAACGACTGCAATAACGGATTCAACTTCCAGGGAGACTGTCTCATGGCCAAACTGATCGGCATGTCCGGCGATTTCAAGGCACGCGAATTCGCCATCGAACAGGGCGAGATCTCCATCGGACGCAAGGTGGACAATACCATCGTATTGGACCACCCGACGATTTCCAGCCACCATTGCCGCATTCTGCACAGCGGCGACACCTGCGTTCTGCAGGATCTGGATTCCACCAACGGAACCCGCGTGAATTCACGCGATGTCAAGGAATCCGCCTTGCGCCACAAGGATTTGATTCAACTCGGCACCATTGAGTTCCTGTTCGATGCCCCGGAACTGGCCACCTCTGGCGCCCGCTACACCGATGCCGACGCCGAGGTCGCCACCAGCGTCATGGCCGCTCCGCAGGATTTCGCCAGCATCTCCCCTTTCGGCGCCCCCCCCCGCGAACGGCGGGGCACGTGGTATGTCGTCCTCATTATCACGGGCATCGTGGCCCTGCTGGCCTTTCTCTTTTTCCTGGGAACCTTGATGCGGACGGCCTGATCTGTTCGCTTCCGCGCCACGTCGGTCGGCCCCGATGACACCTTCCACTCCACAGGCACGCCGGGCCGGATTCACTTTCCTTGAGTTGCTGCTGGCCCTCTCCGTGGGCGTTCTGGTGACCGCTATCCTCGGCGCCTTGATCCACGGCCTGCTGAGTGCAAAAACCGGCCAGGCCCGCCGGATGGCGGGGCCCGTGGGGGCCCGGGCGGCGGTCCGTACCCTGGCGCGGGAAATCAGCGGTGCCTTCGCTCCGCCCGTCAAGGATCTCGCCCCCCTGACGCTGGAAACCTCCACGGAAATCGGCCGGCCGGAGGTCGCGCTGTCCTTCTACACCCCTGTACCGGCCGAACCCCGTTCTTGGTGCGGCTACGACATCGAACACGTCACCTACGAGGTGGCCGTGACTGCCCTCGACCACCGCGAACTCCGCCGCATTTCCACCCCTTGCTCCGGCCCGCTCACCAACGCGCCTGTCACCAACCGGCTGTTTGAAGGCCAATTCGCCCTCGGCATTGAAATCTTGACCAACGGCACCACCTCGACCTTCTGGCCACCCCCGGATTCCACGGAATCCAATCTGCCCCCGGCCCTGCGGCTGACCCTGGCCCTGCCCGGCGAAGAGCCGGTCCAAACCGATGTGCTGATTCAAGCCGCCACCGGATTGCGCTCGCCGCTCGAGCGGAGCAACGCCCCGCCGGCAGCGGCCGCCCCGGCGGAATAAGAATAATCCCCCGCTCGGGAAAACACTTGCGGGCGGATCAACGAATGCGTATCTTCGCCCCCCATCGACCACGAGACATGGCGCTTCCCGGTGCTCGGGTGGTGAAATGGCAGACACGCATGTTTGAGGGGCATGTGGGGCAACCCGTGGGGGTTCGAGTCCCCCCCCGAGCACCATTTTCCGGAACGCCGCACTGTTGGTGGCGTTCTTGCTTTTGCCGGCCGGGCCCGGCATACTGCCCATTTCCATGAAGCCGCGCCAGTCCATCCGCATCCCCGTGATGGTGGCAATCCTGGCGGCGGCCGGCTGCACCAGCCCCCTTCGGCTGCATCCCAGTCCATTGGCCCAGGACGAACTGGATCGCTTTCTCGATGGCGGGCGCGACGCGCGGGTATATGGCATTACAACTTATCAGGACGCGGCCGGCCCGCGCTTCGAGTTCGCCAACCGACCGCAATCATTCCGGACGGCGCAACTGCCCTTCGAATCCGTCCCCGGCGTTCCTCCTGTCCCGATCGTGCGGGTTGAAACCCCGCTTGCGGATGAGTTTCCCGTGCTGCTGGACTCTTCGGCGCGACAAAGCTGGGCCGTGATGGATTCCATGCGAGGCCTGGAATTCCGCGTCTTCAAACCGCCAACCGGGGAATATGCCGACCATGTGGTCGCTTCCATCCCCGGCTATGCCGGCGTCGGAAACCAACTCATCCTCGGGGGGCTGTACATCCAGAATCCCGTCTTTTACATGCCACCGGCCCGGGGCGGGCTTGGCGTCCTGGCGCGCACCGGGGAGAATCCGGACCGCACGGCAACCGCCTTGATAGCCTGGGAACGCGCTGCCCGCCGGATGCCGAGTGTGGTGGGAGCCGCCTTGATGCGCGGATTCCATTCCGTCCGCTTTGATTTTCCGGACAGGCGGGCTGCCTTCTCCACCGCGGGCCCCTATCAGCCAACCAATCCGGCGGCCGTTCTGGACTGCGTGCCGCTGTACGACTGGCGCGGACGTCCGGCCGTCGCGGGCGAACTGGACGGAGCACCTGTCACTCTGGTTCTCGATACGGCCGGTGACTTCGATATCTCCGTTCCGGGCGACGTGTCCGGATCGCCCGGCACCCTCCGCCTGGGCACCTTGCAGTTCACCAACCTGAATGTCGCCACGCATGCCCGCCTCGGCCTGCCGGAAACCTTCCCCGCCCGCCTCGGCCTGGGCGTGCTGGCCCGCCACGCCGTCACCCTCGATTTCCAGCAGCAGCGGGTTTGGTTCGAGGGAAAACCCTTGCGTGGCACGGAAAAATCCGCCACAAGCACAGGTGACGACACCCCGGTTCACTACAGAGGAATCACACGATGAGCATTGCCGAAGCCGCCAAACGGGAATGGAAAGACCAGCATGTCCACCCCCTCGGGTTCAAAACGCGCCGCGGCCTCAACTGGTTTACTGTCGGTCTGCTCTACGCCATGTTCTACATGTGCCGGTACAATTTTCGCTTTGCCGGCGCGGGCATGCGTGCCGAATTCGGCTGGTCCACCGGCGACATCGCCAACATCGCCGCCTGGTTCTCCCTGGCCTATGGCACTGGCCAGTTGGTCAACGGCCTCTTCTGCGACCGCATTGGCGGCCGTGCCTCGATGCTGATCGGAGCCGTCGGCTCGATCCTCGTCAACCTGCTCATCGGCTTCTCGCCCTGGACCTCCTCCTTCGCGGCCTTCGCCGCCATGTGGATGGTCAACGGCTACATCCAGGCCGCCGGCACCCCGGGCATGGTCAAGATCAATGCCGCCTGGTTCAACAAGGAGGAACGGGGCCTGTTCTCCGGCATCTTCGGCTTCATGATCCAGTCCGGCCAGGCCATGATCTCGATGCTGGCCCCCTGGATCCTGGCGGGCTTCAGTTTCCTCGCCTTCGTGGTCGGCCCCGGCGAGTGGCGCATGCTTTTCTGCCTGCCCCCGATCTTCCTGGGCCTCGTCTCCATCTGGTTTTACTTCATCTCCGCCGAATCCCCCGACGCCGCCGGCTTCCCCGGCACCATCCACGACGACGTGGACAACTCCGCCGGCACCACCGTCCCCGTGCTCGAATCCTTCAAGTTTGTCTTCTCCAATCCGCTGGTCTGGTTCTACGCCGTGGCCTACGGCTGCACCGGGGCGGTCCGGCACGCGGCCGACCAGCTCTCCCCGCTCTATTTCGAGGACGTCCTCGGCTTCAACATGAAGACCAACCTGCCGTTAATCGCCAGCTTTACGCTGGTGCTTGTCCCCATCGTAGCGGTGTGCGGCTCGGTGATCTCCGGCTGGGCCTCGGACCGGTTCTTCCGCGGCAATCGGTACCCCGTTGCCATGGTTCTCTATTACGGCGAGGCGACCGTCATCGCCGCGGCCACCACGGTGATGGCCCTGGGCATCATCGGCCCCACCGCCGGAGGCATCTTGCTCGGCTGTCTTTTCCTGGTCCTCATCGCCATCACGGCCAACAGCACGCACTCCATAGTCGGCGCCGCCGCCCCGGTTGACATCGGCGGCAAGAAGATGGCCGGCTTCGCCTCCGGTGTGATCGATTCCTTCCAGTACTACGGCGCCGCCTTGGGACTCTTTATTACCGGCCTCATGCTCGACGTCTCCCTCCCCGGCAACTACACCGTCTGGTTCGGCATCATGACCTGCTTTGCCTTCTTCGGCGGCTGCGCCATGCTTTCCCTCCTCTTCCGCCAGCGCGGCAAATCCCGCGCCAGTCGCGCGGTCATCGCCTTCATGGTCCTGCTCGTCCTGGGTGCCTTCACCACGGGCATCCGCCAGTACCGCGCCATGAAGCCCGCGGCCGTTGACCACTACGCCGCCGCCGCACGCGACGCCCTCGCCGCCGGCGATGCAATGACCGCCGCCAAGGAAGCCCAGCGCGTCCTCCGCCTTGCGCCCGGCCACGCCGACGCCGGGCAGATTCTGGACAGCCTGCATGAACAGTATGCCGCCGCCGCACACGACGCCCTCGCCGCCGGCGACGCCGAGGCCGCCATCGAAAACGCGCAGAATGCCATCAACCTCAAGGGCCGGGACAGCGATGCCCGGGCCCTCCTGGCAGAAGCCAAGGCCCTGGCCAAGACCCTGGACAAGGCGGCGGAACTGGAATCACCCGACGCCGGAAAATAGGAGCCCCGCCATGACGGACCATCCCACCCACCAGCCGCCCATCCCCCGCCAACTCTGGCTCAAACAGCGTTGTCTTGCTGTTGAGAACCAGTTCAACGGCCGCATCGGCCCCGGCGCCTTCATTCTCCGCATGGGACCGCTTCTGGCCATTCTGGCGCTCGCTTACTGGAACGACCTGCTGACGCCCCCGCGCGTCTCCCCGTGGCTCGCCGCCCCCGTCGTCATCGTGACCGCCTATCTCGCCCTGCTCGTCCTCTCCCACCGTTTTCACGACCTCGGCCAGAGCGGCGCCAATCTTCTCCAGATCATCCTGCCGGTCTTCGTGTGGCTGTGGGTGGGCGGCGATCTCATGGCCAAGCTCCCCGACCGCATCTGGATTGCCACCGCCGCCGTCCTGGCCGCGTGGCCGGCGATCGTCCTGCTGCGCCTTGCCTGCCAGCCGAGCGTCCCTCAACAACCGGATGTTCACTGACCGCTATGCCAACTTCAACATTCCAAGGGCTGTTCACCGGATCACTGGAGATGGAATGTGGGATGTGAGCTCTTGAGATTCCGGCTACCCGCTGATTCCCGCCAGCCGCGCCTTGACCGCTTCCAGCTCCGCTTCGGCATCCCTGATCAGTTCGGCAAAGATCTCCTTCATCGGCTGAATCTTGTTCACGAGGCCGACGCTCGGTAGTGTCCAGAATATTTCGCACTTTGGTTTGAGGCAGGTTCTCGGCTGAGGCATGGCTTGCTCTCTTCTTCCTTCCCCGGGGGGATCCCCCCGGGGAAAATTTTCGTCGGTCAGGCGGCGGTCTCCTTCCGGTTTTCCAGGCGTTTCACGTCCAGCAATCGGGGTCAGCCCTTAAAATACAAAATAAGAAATCAGCCAGGTTCCCACATCTTCTTCAATACCGCCGCAGCTTTGGCGCCATCCCCATCTCGAACCAGCAACTTCCATTGCTGGATCTGATATCCCACTGCAGCACCGCTGGCCAAGCCCACCCAATCTGCTATCTCACGTTGCGTGAGTCCGCTTTCTTCTTGCAGATACCAACAGGCGGCTGCGCGATATGGCGCGTTCCGCCGCCGCTCAAGCAGCTGCTCTTGGCTCACTCCGAACACATGGGAAATGGCTGTCAGCACCTCGACCGGATTCCGGCGATCTAGTGTTCGCCGAAATGAAACATCCTCTTTTCTCGTCCGTTCGCGACCCAGCTTTGTGTGAAGCCGTTCAATGTCTTTTCGGAACGCTCCTGAACCCAACGCAAGACGTGCTTCATGATACATTTCAAAAAAATCATCATCTGTCTTCGCTAAACCCGCCTCTACGTATCGTCGATACTCACCAGGCTTTTTCCCGATCATGGCCTTAACGGGGTTGTAGTCAATCCACTGCCATGGCGGTTCAAAACCGGCATAACTCCGATATGTGCTCCATCGATATGACCGCAACCGTGTGACACGTTCTGCCATATCTTCCATTTGAGTTTCCTTGGTGTGTACCGGATTAAGATGGATATATCGGCTTAACCTCAAAAGGTATCTGTCCCCTGCTACAAGTTGGGACTTGTAGCGCCCCTGGGTCAGATGTCCAACTCTGCCGTGGCGACGGTTGAAGTAGACCGTAAAAGCCGTTAGCAACTGTCCCATGAAGACGGACAAGTTGCCATGCGGTGTTTCTAGCAGCAGGTGTACATGGTTGGACATGAGGCATACCAAATATACGCGAATCTGATGCCGTTCCGTCATCTCCTCCATGACGTTAATCATTCGGACTCGATCCGCATCATCACGGAAGATCGGGCGCCGTTCGATCCCACGGAAAGTGACGTGAGAGATCGCACCCGGATACTGCAATCGCAAAGGTCTGGCCATGCTGTCATCCTGGGCGGATCAATATACGTTGTCAATTATTTTTTATTTTAAGGGCTGACCCCACGCGCTCTTGAGATTCCGGCTACCCGCTGATTCCCGCCAGCCGCGCCTTGACCGCTTCCAGCTCCGCTTCGGCATCCCTGATCAGTTCGGCAAAGATCTCCTTCATCGGCTGAATCTTGTCCACGAGGCCGACGCTTTGTCCGGCCATGCAGGAGCCGTGGTCCACGTCGCCTTCGACCGCGGCCTTGCGAAGTCCTCCCATCCAGAAGCTTTCCACGCGGTATTGGGCCTCGGCGTGCCCGATCTGGCCTTCATCGAGCAGCTTGATCAATTCGAGCTGGAGCCGGCCGAACTCCTCGGACGACTTGTTCTTGAGCGCGCGCACGGCCACGATGGGCAGGCGTTTGTCGTATTCGGGTGTGCTCATGGCTTCGCGCGCCCGGGCCCGCACAAACCGCGCCTTCAGGTTGGGATGCGCCGTGCACTCCTCGCTCATCACGAACCGCGTGCCCATCTGCACGCCCGCCGCGCCCATCAGCAGCAGGTGGGCGATCATCCGGCCGGTGGCAATCCCCCCCCCCACGAAAACCGGCACGTTGGGCTGATGAAACAGTACTTGTTGCAGCAAAATCATGGTGGAGACGTGGCCGATATGACCGCCGGCCTCGCTACCCTCCAAAATGAGCCCGTCCACGCCGAACCGCACCATCTGGTCGGCAATCGAATCCGTCGAGGCAAACGACAACACCTTCTTGCCCGCCGCCTTCATTTGGGCCACGTCGTTCCGCTTCGGGAAATTGCCCGCGAAGATCACGATCGGGGCTTTTGACTGCATTGCCGCCTCCTTATGCGCGGGAAAGTTGGGGGCAATGGTCACCAAATTGACGCCAAAAGGTTGTTTGGTCACGCCGGCGCACTTTTCGATCTCGGCGGCCAGCGCCTCGCCGGGCATGTTGCCGGCCGCGAGAGAGGCAAATCCGCCCTGGTCGCTCACGGCTTTCACCAGCGTGGCATCGCTGATCCAGGTCATGGCCCCGCACATGATGGGATAACGGACGCCGAGAAAATCCCGTCCTTCCTGCCACAGACCGTCCAAGCAAGCGGTTTTCATTGGTTTGCTCCCTTTTCAAGATTGTTCATGTTTTCAGCGCGTCGCGTACGCGATCCATGGCCAATTTGAACCAAGGGGTGAAGGCTTCGGGATATTCGCTTACTTCCCGATCGAGGTCAGCGGGCTCCACCCAGCGCACGGCGTCGACTTCGGCGGGATTCGGATGCAGCGGGCCGGAAAAAACACCGGTAAAAACGTGGTCAAATTCGTGTTCGGCGAGCCCTTGGGCCGCCGAGCCTGCTTGATAAACGAACTGGAAGCGTTCCTCCAACGGGCAAGCGATGCCAAGTTCCTCGCGCAGGCGGCGCTGGGCGGCATCGGCGGTTTTTTCGCCGGGCCGCGGATGGCTGCAGCAGGCGTTGGTCCACAGACCGGGAAAATGGTACTTGCCGGCCGCGCGCCGGTGCAGCAGCCAGCGGCCCTGCGGATCGACGAGGAATACCGAAAACGCGCGATGGAGAACGCCTCCGTTTTCGTGCGCGGCCAGTTTATCCATGACACCGAGCGGGCGATCGTGCTCGTCCACCAGGATGACCTGCTCTTGGGCCACTACTTGCCGCGCTCCAGCTTGAGATGCGCGGCCATCAGTTCGCCGGGATTCGTCTGCGCCGCCAGCAGCGACAGCTCGCCGCACAACACCGTGGCCGCGCAGATCAAGGCGAGCCGCCGGGCATTCGCGCCCGGTTCGCGTTGTTCCAGACAGCCGAGACCGCGCAGGTTCTGCTCTACGAAGGGCAGCCCCTTGCCGCTGCCCACGGTCCCCACGATCAGGTTCGGCAGCGTCACGGAAAAATACAGCCCGTCCGGCCGGGCTTCCGCCAAGGTGAAGCCCTGGGACCCCTCGACGATGTTGGCGGCGTCCTGGCCGGTGGCCAGGTAGAAGGCCAGCAGCATGTTGGCAAAATGGGCATTGGCGCTGCGCAGCCCCCCCGCCAGTGAGGTCCCCACCCAGTTCTTGCGCCAGGTCAGCTCCACGATTTTCGCCGGCGTGGTGTGGAGATACCGCGCCACGAGCCGCTCCGGGATGTGCGCTTCCGCCACCACGTATTTGCCGCGCCCGAGGATGCCGTTCACGGCGGCGGCCTTCTTGTCGCAGCAGTAATTGCCCGAAATCGATCCGTAGGCGCATTCCGGGCGCTGTTTCAGAATCCAGTTCAGCAGGGCCTCGGCCGCGCGGGTGGCCATGTTATGCCCGGCGGCATCGCCGGTCGAGAACTCGAAGCGGATGTAGACCAGATGGCCGACGACTTCAAAATGGATATCCTGCAACTGGGCAAACCGGCTTGTGCCGGCCGCCACGGCGGCCAGCTCGCCGCGCTGCGCCTGCACGAATGTCACCAGCTGCAATGCCCCCGGTGCATCGGGCGCGGTCACCAGCACCGAGCGGCTCATGCGCTCGTCGAACACCACCGCCCGGATGCCACCCGCCCGGGCCGTCACCCGCGCTCCGCGCTCAACGGAAGGCCAGAGCGGCGTTTCGAAGGTCGCCAGCGGCACGAGCACCTCGGCTTCCACTTCGGGACCGCAGAGCCGGACGGGCCCCACCTGCATCATCGGAATGGCGGCGACCGCCTGCGCTGCTGTTGACCTCATGCCTGCTCCTGTTGCCTGGCGCCGCTCCCTACGGGGTGGGCACTGGGATGGCCGCCGCGGCGGCTTCCAGCGCCTGCACCCGCCCGGCGACTTCCCCCGCGCGGCGATCGGAAGGAAAACGCTGTTCAAAATCCCGGTAGGTGGCGGCCCCCCGGCCCGTCATTCCCAGCCGGTCGCCATAGGTTTCCGCCAAGGTCCACAAGGCATCCGGATTGCCCGGCTCCAGTTGCACCAGCCTGCGCAGGGAGACAACGGTGGTGTCATATTCCCCCAACTCCGCGGATGCGCGGGCCAGTTCCAGCAGGACCATGGAGTTCTCCGGCTCGAGGGCCTGGGCCTTCATCAAGGCATCCAGCGCCTGCCGGGGCTGGCCCATCCTCATCCAATATTGTCCCGCCTCCAGTTGGATCGCCGCCCGGTCGCCAAAGACCTCCAGCGCCCGGCGCAGGATTTCGCCGGACTGCGAGGCATCCCCGCCTTCGCGGGCCAGTTCCATCGCGTTCAGGGCCTGCCGATAAGCCTGTTCTCGGTCGCCCGCCTCCAAGGCATCCTGCGCTTGTGTCCACAGCACACCCGCTGTCATCTTGGGCGGCGGAGGCGCGGTGGAGGGCCCGAATGAAGTCTGCTCCACGGTCTGGCCGCCGACCCGCAGGGCGGCCACGGCCGCGCGTTCGCCCCGGGGCGCCGCCGCCAGATACTGCCGGAAATATTCCTGCGCCTGTTCACCGTGCCCATCCGCCTGGGCATGCAGCACGCCGAGGTTGTAGAGCGCCGGGGGATAATCCTTCCGCATTTCAAGTGCCTGCATGAAATAGGTTTCGGCCGGCGATAGGTTGCCCTCCAACAGGGCGATCCGGCCCAGGCCCGTCACCGCCGCGGCCGACTGCGGGTCCCGCTTCTGCGCCTCGAAATACATCCGCTTCGCCAGGTCCCAGCGCCCGTTGCGCGTGGTCCAATCGCCGATCCTCAGCAGCGCCCGGGTGTCCTTGGCATCGAGATCCGCCGCACGCCGCAGCAGCGGAATCCCGCGCGACATGTCACCCATCTCCAAGGCGAGAGAACCGAGATTGTACACCGGCTCGAACGCCGCGGGATTCAGCCTGGAGGCGTTTTCAAAGTGAGCGGCGGCTTCGGGCAGATGCTGCAACTGCCAGTTTGCCAGCCCCAGCCAGTTGTGTGCCTCCGCCGCAAACGTCCCGTCCGGATCCCCTTCGAGCGCCGCTTTCAGCCGGGCCTGGCCTTCCATCAAATCGCCCTTGCGCAGCGCGGCCATCCCCGCCTGGTAATTCTTTTCCGGCGGGACCTGTCCGCAACCTGCCAGCAGCAGCAGAAACCCGCCCAACACCGCCCCCCCTGCCCTCCGTCCTCTGCCCTCTGATCTCCGGCCCCTCATGTCGCCTCCTTGACCGGCGTCAACCACAGTTCCCGGGTTCGCGGTCCGTCGAATTCGCACAGGAAGATCCCCTGCCAGGTGCCCAGCGCCAAGCGCCCCCCTTTCACGGGCACCAGCGTCGATGTTCCCACCAGCGACGTCAGGATATGCGCCGCCGAATTGCCTTCCGCATGGGCGTAGCCGGCGTTCCACGGCACCAGCCGGGACAACGCCTTCTCCATGTCGGCCGCCACGTCCGGATCCGCCTGCTCGTTCACGGTCACGCCGGCCGTCGTATGGGGCGAATGCACGTGCAGCAGCCCGTCCCAGGCCGGCCGCGCGGCAATTGCCGCCTGGATTTCCCGCGTCACGGGCACCCACTCCGTGCGCCGCGAAGTTGTGATGGATATTTTGACCATGTCTTGTTACTATACGCATTGTTTCGGATTGCGGAAAGTGAAACCTGTGTCCAACTTCACTGATGGCCGACTCCGGGAGCATCGATGACGATCCTCCTCGGGGTCACTTTCCTGCTGCTGCTCGCCTGCTCGGCCTTCTTCTCCAGCGCGGAAACCGCCTACTTCTCGATCGACCCCCTGCAACTGCGGCGGATCACCGAACAGCGGCCCGCCACCGGCGAAAGCCTGCGCGCGCAGCTTGCCAATCCGACGCGCCTGCTCTCCACCATCCTCATCGGCAACACCCTGGTCAACCTTGCCATGGCGAACGTTGGCTATCTGATGGCCGAACACTGGATCCCGGCCTACAGCGAAGCCGTGACCATCCCCGCCGTGACCATCCTGCTGGTGTTCTTCGGCGAAGTCGGCCCCAAGAACATCGGCCTGCTCCATACCGCCCTCATCGTCCGTTTTTATGGTCCCGGCCTCCGTTTCTTCGAGTGGCTCCTGGCTCCCCTGCGTTATCTGCTCGATTTCTTCAGCCGGCGCCTGGCCCATCTCTTCCAGCCGTCCGGCAAAACGCTCTCCGAAGAGGAATTCGAAACCGTCCTCGACATCTCCCGCGAGGAAGGCATCCTCAACGCCGATGAACTGGCCATGATCAAGGCCATCGTCGACCTCGAGGACCTGCACGCTTCCGACGTCATGACCCCGCGGGTGGATTTCCTCGGCCTCGACCTGGACGACCCCTCCGCCAACCCCGTCGCCGCCGCCCGCCAGGCCCGCCGGAACTTCCTCATCCTCTACCGCAGTCAGTTCGACGAAATCGCCGGCTTCCTCGACGTGCGCAAGTTCCTGCTCGACCCCGCCCATTCCCTGTCCGCGGCCACCGTGCCCCCGGTGTATGTCCCCGAAAGCGTGCCCCTCAACCGCCTGCTGAGCCGCTTCCAGAAAGACCGAATCCGGAT
The DNA here is from genome assembly GCA_012514035.1 of Lentisphaerota bacterium. Classification (GTDB taxonomy): domain Bacteria; phylum Verrucomicrobiota; class Kiritimatiellia; order CAIQIC01; family Lenti-01; genus Lenti-01. The sequence continues at coordinate 49,596 of JAAZBB010000064.1, forward strand.
CGCAGTCGTCGTGGATGAATACGGCGGCGTCGCCGGCATCGTCACCCGCGGCGACATCCTCGAGGAAATCACCGGCGACATCTATAACGAACTGTCCAAACCCCGGCCCATCTTCCAGTCCGCCGGCCCCTATGCCTGGCTAGTGGACGCCAACATCTCGCTGGAGGAAATCAACCGCAAACTGCGCCTCGATCTGCAGGCGGATACCTCCGACCGCCTCGCCGGCTGGATCACCGAACACCTCGGCAGCGTACCCAAGCAAGATGACGTGGTTCAGACCCAGGGCGTCCGCGTCCGCGTCATGCAAACGATCCGCCTGCGCGTGACCCTGGCGCACATCGAAAAGCTCGACGGCCCCCGCGAAGGAGATCCGGCATGATGGCGTTCGAAGTCATCCTGTTGCTGTTTTGCCTCGCTGGAGCCGCCTTCCTCGCCGGCATCGAAACCGGCATCATTTCCATTAACCGCCTGCGCCTCCAGCACTACGTCCGCCGCCAGGTGCCGGGGGCGGCGATCATCCGCCATTTTCTGACCCATTCCGACCTGTTGCTGGGCACCACCCTCATCGGCACCAACCTGCTGCACGTCGGCAGCGCCGTGTTGGCCGCCGCCCTCGGCCAGCGCCTCGGCGGGGCCCTCGGGGCTGCCGCCGCGGGCGGCCTCCTCCTGCTCGTTACGCTGGTGGGTTGCGAATACATCCCCAAGGCCTGGTTCCAAGCCGCGCCCGCCCGCCGGACCATCCCCTTCGCCCGTGTCCTGCGCTTCGCCGCCTGGCTCCTCCGCCCCCTCACGTTCGTCGTCAACGCCATCGTCCGCCGCGTCCTGCCCCACCGCGACGCCAGGGAGGTCGAAGACAAGATGCTTGTCACCCGCGAGGAGCTGCTCCACCTCGCCCGCGAAGGCGCCCGCTCCGGCGTCCTGACCCCCGAGGAATCCAAGATGATCCACGGCGTTTTCGACCTCACCCACAAGACCTGCAGCGCCCTCATGACCCCGCGCGACAAAATGGCCACCGTCTCCGCCTCCGCCACGCCCGCGGAAGTCCTCGCCGTCGCCCGCACCCGCGAATTCAACCGCCTGCCGGTCTACGATCCCGAACAGAAATCATTCGTCGGCGTCGTCCACATCTTTGACCTGCTGGCGGACGACCATCCCGCCGGCAAGACCGCTACCGACTACATGCGCCCGCCGCAGCTCGTCGCTTCCTACCTGCCGGTCGATCACCTCCTGCCCCGCATGCGCGTCACCCGCCTGCCCCTGTTCCTCGTCACCGACGACCGCTACGAAGTCATCGGCCTCATCACCCTCGAAGACGTTCTCCGCGAGATTACCGGCGAAGAGTGATCCCTCCCGTTGGCGGTTGCGCTCGCGCCCGGATTGTGCCTCCATCAAAAGTGACCGGCCCGACGGCTCGGGCCCCCTGCCCATCCACCGGCCCGCAACCGGAAAATCCATATGATCCACCACCTCAACCGCCCCTCCGTCCCCCGCTCCCTCCTTCTCGCCTCCCTCTCTGCCCTCCTGACCCTGACCCTCTCCTCCCTCGCCTCCTCCTCCCCCCATCCCCCCGACCCCGCCCGCGGCGTCCCTCGCTCCCACCGCCTTATCGTCGAACTAGACGCCCCCCCCCTCGCCCGCGATCCCCTCGCCCAATCCCTCCTTCGCCGCCAGCGCGGCACCCCCCTGGACTGGAACCAGCCCACCCTCTCCCGCATCGCCGCCGAACGTACCGCCGCCCAAACCCGCGCCTTCTCCCTCCTCTCCGCCAAGGCCCCCGGCCTCCGCCAAAGCGAATGCCTCTCCGCCGACGGCTCCCGCCGCCCCCTCCGCTACCAACTGGTCTTCAACGGATTCACCGTCGAATCCGACGCGGCCACCCCCTTGGATTCCCTCCGCCAATCGCTCGCCGACACGCCCGGCGTCAAGGCCGTCCACTATGACTACGCCCACTCGCCCGACATGTTCGCCAGCCTGCCCCTCATCCACGCCACCTCCGCCTGGGCCCGCATCGGCGGCGGCATCTCCAACGCGGGCGCCGGCATCAAGATCGCCTCCATGGATGGCGGCGTCCACCATGCCGCCCCCATGTTCGCCGGCGACGGCTTCGCCTACCCCGCTGACTTCCCCCCCGGCGGCCTTGGCGAAACCAACAACAATAACGGCAAGATTATCGCCTCCCGCGCCTACTTCCGCGACTGGGATCCTCCCGTCGAAGGCGAGCAATACGCCTGGCCCGGCCCCATCGGCACCAGCCACGGCGTCCACACCTCCGGCATCATGGCCGGCATTCCCGTCCAGGCCCATTATCTCGACGGCCCCACCGTCAACCTCAGCGGCGTCGCCCCCGCCGCCTGGATCCTGAGCTATAAGGTCTTCTGCGGAACCCAAGCCGGCAACGAAACCTTCTATTCCGCCGAAGGCATCGCCGCCCTCGAGGACATTCTCGCCGACGGCGCCCAGATCCTCAACAATTCCTGGGGCGGCGGGCCCGAGGCCCGCGACGCCTTCGACCCCTTGGGCACCGCCGTCCAAAACGTCGCTGCCGCCGGCGTCTTCACCAGCTTCTCCGCCGGCAACAGCGGTCCCCAGCGCGGCACCCTCGACCATTCCGGGACCGAGTACATCTCCGTCGCCTCCCTCCCCTTCACCCTCTTCCAGCCCTACGCCGCGTGGGCCGACGCCCTCGGCATCCCCGCCGCCCAGCGCGCCTACGACGACGACCCCTTCAGCAACGGCATCCCCAACCTCGTCGC
>JAAZBB010000065.1 GCA_012514035.1 Lentisphaerota bacterium
GGCGACGTAGTGGACGTGGGGGTGATAGACCAGCGCGCGGCCGTGGGTATGCAGCACGCCCGTCAGGCCCGGCCGGGTGCCGAGCCATTGGGGGTTGGCGCAGACGTCCAGCAGCGTCGAAGACGAGGCCTCGAACAGGAGCGCGAGGCCTTCGCGCGGATGCGAACGGATGGCGCGGCGCAGCTCCTTGGGCACGGTGAACGTGCACAGGTGGTGGCGCACCGGCAGGAGGAGGGCCTCCTGCCGGCGCAGCCATTCCCGCGCATCATCGCCGCCGCAGGCCGGGCAATGCCGGTTGCCGCACGAATGCAGCGCCCAGTGCGTCCGGGCGCACCGGGGGCATTGCCACCGCTGCCCGCCCAGCGCCGGCGTGCGGCACGTCTCGATCGCGCGCATGGCCCTCAACTGGTCCCAGGGCATGCGATCGGCGTAGCGCTCCCGGTAGGCCGGGCCATGACGGCGGAGAATCTCCGCCAAGGCACCCACGCTACGGCGCCATCATCAGTCCGTTGAGCCGGGCGACAGCCGCGGCGGCACCCTCGGCGGTCAGGTGCGTATAGACCGCGGTGGTCTTGGGCGAGTGGTGGCCCAGCCAGTCCTGAATCTGGCGCAGGTTCACGTCGGCTTCCAGCAGATGGGTCGCATAGCTGTGGCGCAGGGTGTGCACGTGAGCGTCCTTGCTCACGCCCGCCGCGCGCAGCGCCTTGCGAAACGCCTGCTGCACCGTCGAGATCGGCACGGGCTTGTCCGCGCTGGCTCCATGCGCGCCGCCGCGGCCCACGCAGGGGAACAGGAACGTGGGATTGCGGTGGCTCTTCCAGCACTCGCCCAGCAGCGCCAGGGTCTCCGGCGGCAGCGGCACATAGCGGTCTTTGTTCCCTTTGGCCGCGCGCACGTGGATGACACCGCGGTCGCGTTGGATCTCGCCCACCTGCAGGCGGCAGCCTTCGCCCAGACGCAGCCCGCAACTGTAGATCAGTGTCAGGCAGGCCCGGTGGCGCAGCTCGCGCACTTCGCCCAAAATGCGCCAAACCTCCTCACGCGACAGCACGACGGGCAGCTTGTGCTCCGCCCGGGGACGGGGAATGTCCATCGCCGTCCAGTCGCGCTTGAGCGCCTGCTCGAAGAAAAACTTGATCCCGCACAACGCGATCGTGGTCGTGGCCCGCGCCAGCCGCTTCTGGTTGCGCAGATACAAAAAGTAGCCGCGCAGCTCCTCGTCGCCCACCTCGCCGGGGCTCTTCCAGCACCAGCCCGCCAGCCGCCCCACCGCCCGCACATAGCTCTCCTGCGTGCGCTCCGAGTAGTTGCGCAACTGCATCTCTTCGATCATCCGCCGCCGCAAGTTCCCCGTCGGCTCCTTCATCATCGTCATTGTCGTCATGTCGGTTCTCCTGGATTGCGGACGGACTTGATTGTCCACCCGCCTCCTAGGTATGATGCCCCCCGTGAATCGGAACGACAGCCGCCTAATTACTCAACTGCCGCGTAGCGGCTTAGTTCAACACACTGTTGCAGGTGTTCTGGAAGACGCACGATCCCACCCAGTTCAACCGGCAGGGAGCGGACATCGGCACGCAATACCGATCCGCCATTTTCATCCATTCCGATGCCCAGGCCACTGCCGCCCGCGCCTCATTGGCCGCCGAAGACCAATCTGGACGTCATGCGGGCCGGGTCGTCACTGAAATCGCGCCCGCGGGCGAATTCTATCCTGCCGAGGAGTACCATCAGGGATACTACCGCAACAACCGGCAAGCCCCCTATTGCCGCGCCGTCATCCAGCCAAAATTGAAGAAACTCGGCCTGGCCGATTAAGGCGGGTTACGGGTTCGGGGTTCAGGATCACTGGCCGGACCCGACGCCTGGCCTCTGCCCCCCGGGATCTACTTGGGGGCTTCACCGCGGTTCTGCTTGAGCCAGGCTTCGATGAACATGTCAATGTCGCCATCCAGCACCTGAAACACCTGTCCGGTCTCCGTCTCGGTGCGGTGATCCTTCACCATCGTGTAAGGCTGCAGCACGTACGACCGGATCTGGTGGCCCCAGGCGATTTCGCCCTTGTCGCCGTAGAACTTCTCCATCTCGCGGCGTTTCTTGTCCTGCTCCAGCTCGTAGATCTTGGCGCGGAGGATCTTCATGGCCTTGTTGCGGTTGGCATTCTGGCTCCGCTCAGCCTGGCAGGCCACCACAATTCCGGTCGGCAGGTGCGTCAGCCGAATGGCGCTGTCGGTCTTGTTGACATGCTGTCCGCCGGCTCCGCCCGAGCGATAGGTGTCCACCCGCAGGTCTTTGTCATCGATCTCCACTTCGATGTCATCGCTGATTTCCGCCACGACATCGAGCGAGGCAAAGGACGTGTGCCGGCGTTTGTTGGCGTCGAACGGACTGATGCGCACGAGCCGGTGCACCCCGCGCTCGGCCTTGAGGAATCCGTAGGCCCAGGGACCGCTGACCATCAGGGTCACGGTTTTCACTCCGGCTTCGTCGCCGGGCTGATAATCCACGGTGGAAACCTCGAAGCCCTGTTTCTGGCAATAGCGATCGTACATGCGCATCAGCATGGCCGCCCAGTCGCACGATTCCGTTCCCCCCGCGCCGGCATGCAGCGTCAAATAGGCGTTGTTGGCGTCAAAGCGGCCAACCATCAGTGATTGAAGCTCGACGTGTTCGTACTGTTTTTCGAGTTTGGCGACCTGCCGGGCCAGTTCCACCACGTCGGGATGTTCAGCGGACACCTGTCCCGCCTCCGCCAGCAGGCCCGCCATCAGCTCGAGTTCTTCTTGATGGGCCACGAGTTTGTCATAGGGCCCCGTCACCGCCTCAAGGGCGTTCTTCTGGTCGATCAGGACCCGGGCCGCCTGGGAGTCGTTCCAGAAATCGGGCGCCGACATGCGCCCGGTCAGCTCTTCGATGATCCGTTTTTTGCCGGCAACGTCAAAGATAACCTCTCATTCCTGCGAGGTGTTTTTTCACGTCCGCAATGCGTGCTGAAAGCTCGTCGATCATAACCTTGCCAGTTGTCAGGCCTCAGAAGTCAGAAGGAAAACCATTCTTTGCTCTGATCCCGCAAATCCCGTCCATCCTGTCTTAATTATTTATTTCTTTGTTTCCAGCCTGTTCGTGCCAGCCATAATAGGGTCGCGGCGGCGCAGGCGATGCCATACATATCCCCGAATCGGGTGTAGAAAGTCAAGCGAGCGGAATCCGCCGGAGCGGAGACATCGACCCACAGCACACCGGGCTCCCAGGTCCGGCCGGCATCATCGGCCAGCCGATGCGACACCCGGCCCGTCGGTTCGATTACGCAGGAAATGCCCGTATTGGCCGCGCGCACGAGCGGCACGCGGTTTTCCACCGCCCGCAAGGTCGCGTTGCGCATGTGCTGCCGCGGCGCCACGTCCTCGTCGAACCAGGCGTCATTGGTCAGATTCACAAGCATCCGGGCTCCCTGCCGGACATCCTTCCGGGCCAGGCCGGGGAGGATGTCCTCAAAACAGATCAAGGGAGCCAGGGGAATCTGCTCCCGGCCGGCGGGGAACTGCGTCCCTTGGTCGCCGGCGCTGATGCTCATGGGCATTTGCAGGGCGGTCTTGAGGCGCCGGGGAATCCAGCGTTCGAAGGGGATATACTCGCCGAACAGCACCAACTGGCGCTTGTCGTATTCCCCGGCAAGGCGGCCCTCGGCATCAAAGAGAAAGGCGCTGTTGAAATACTCCGGTTCCCCGGAATCCAGCAGGGCGGTATCCAGTGATCCCGTCAGGATCGGCGTCCCGTTGGTGCAGAGGCTCCAGACGAGGTCATAGCTGGGTTCGCTGTTGCGTATGTCATCCGGAAGAGCGGTCTCGGGCCAGATCACCAGTTCAAGCCGCGGATCGGTCTGCGCCTGGGCCGTGAGTTCCCTCAACCGCGAGTAAATCAGCTCGATTTTCGTCGAGACCCACTTGTCGTCCTGCGGGATGGCGGGCTGCACCAGAGCCGCCCGAAGCGTGCGGGTGCCCGGCGGCAAGCGCTCCACCCGCCAGGCGCCCCAGGCCAGTATGCCCGCCACGGTCAAGGCCCCGACCGCCAAGTGAATCCACCCGCGCCGTTCCGCCACGGCCCACGCCAGCAACGCGTTCGTGAATATCACCAGGCCCGACACCAACCACACCCCGCCAAACTCGGCCACTTGGATTCCGGGCAGCCAGGGCGCCAGGCCGGCACCCAGGCTGTTCCATGGAAATCCGCCCCCGATCCAGCCACGCAGGAATTCACTGCCGCACCATGTCACCGTCAGTGCCGCGGCAAACCCCGTTCCCTGCCCCCGCCAGCGGTTCGCAAGCCAAACCGCCGGCAGGAAGAACAGCGCACAATAAGCGCTCAACAGGATCCAGCCCGCCACGGTCACATGGGTCAGCCACCGGATGCTCAACAGCCAAAACAGGACCCCTGTCAGGAATCCCATGCGCAAGGCCAGTCGCTCCGGAATGCGCCGGACCATGATCAACAGTGGCACCAAAGCCGCCCAGACCGCCCCGGTCCACTCCAGGGGCGGAAAGACCGCATACAGCAGCAAGGCGGACACAACGGCGCAAACCGCCGCCATGGTTTCATCCCGGCTGGAAGGTGCAATTCTCACTGGAGGGTCCATTCTGCCACAGCCCGTCCCGCCCGCAACCTTCGATTTCCAGGGGAAATCCCCGCCTCGTTGACCAGAAAACCGCCCCTCCGACTCATCATGCCGCTCAGAATCCATGAAGCCCTCATGTCCGCATGCAACCGGGGCGCGCGAAAATGACCCGAGGTCCGCCCGGCCACACGCCGACCGCCGCCCCCCCCGTTTCATCTTGAAACCCATGCCCGGCATCCACGACGGGGAACCGGGCCATTTCCCTTTGGGACCCGGTATCAGACATGCTACGGTTGCGCCATGGTTCGCCCATCGCTTGTCCCGGTCATCTGGAGTTTTCTGCGAATTGGCGCCGTCGCCTTCGGCGGCGGCCTGGCCGCCCTGCCCGTTTTCGAAGCGGAACTGGTCCGCCGCCGGCAATGGCTGACGGTGACGGAGACGGCTGAAACGTATGCCATTTCCCAATCCGTCCCGGGCGTCATTATCGTCAATTTTGCGGTTCTTGCCGGACTGCGGCTGGGGGGCAAACGTATGGCGCTGTGCGCCGCCTTGGCGGTCGCCTTGCCGGCGTTTCTTGTCATTCTCGCGCTCGCGGCATGGTCCGCCGGGCGATGGGACAACCGTTGGGTGGCCGCCGCGCTCTCGGGCCTGCGCCCAGCCGTGGTCGCCATTCTGGTCGGAGCCGCCATTCGCCTTGGCCGCGGCAACCTGCATACTCCGCTGCTGTGGCTGGCGGCGGCCGCCGGCGGCGGGTTGCTGCTGGCCCGTATTTTGTCACCCGTGACGCTGATCCTGCTGGGCGCGGCCGCCGGCCTGGGAATTCATCTGTGGAACAAGAAAATGGGCGGCGCGTCATGAACACTCACCTCTTGCTGTTTTGGACTTTTTTCAAAATCAGCCTGTTCAGCATCGGGGGCGGCTACAACATGATTCCCCTGATGCAGCACGAGGTCGCGGCCCGCGGCTGGCTGGCGTCCGAACGTTTCCTGGACATTCTGGCGGTTTCGGAAATCACGCCTGGCCCGGTTGCCGTCAACTTGGCGACTTTCACCGGTTATCAGTTGGCGGGATTTACCGGCGCCCTGGCCACCACCACCGGAGTCTGCCTGCCGGGAAGCCTCATCCTGCTGGCCCTGGGTGCAATCGCCATCCGCCTGCGCACCCGGCCGGCCTTCCAGTCCGCGATGCGCGGTGTGATGCCCATGCTCGTGGGCCTCCTTGCCGCCACCGCCATCCGGATGGCCGCAGCCCTTGTGCCGGAGGCATTCGGATTTGCCGCCCTGCAAACGCTCGTGATTTTTGCGCTGACCTTGGGCCTGTTCGTGTGGCACCGCCTGCCCCCGGCCACCCTGATGCTCAGCGCGGCCGCGGCCGGTATCCTCGGCAGTCTCCTGCGCTGAAAGAAGCCAGCCCGCCATGGGGTGGATCGCTCACGAATCCCGCCGGCAGCGAGCGGCCTGTCCGCAGGGGTCCCCGTTCCGCTAAAACGGCAGGTGGTAGTCCTGAATTTTGCGCTGAATCGTCCGGCGCGACAAACCCAGTTGTTCCGCCGTCAGACGCCGGTTCCCCCCGTTGCGCCGCAAGGCCTCTTCCAGGACTTTTCTCTCGATATCCTCCAGCTTCATGCCGTCCGGAATAGACCAGCCGCCAGTCGGTGCCATGGGCGTCATGGCGGGACCATCCAGTCGCAGGCGAGCGGCTTCCAAGACATCGGTCGGGGCCGTGACCACGGCCGCTTCCACGGCATTGCGCAGTTCCCGGATATTGCCCGGCCAGGCGTACGCCTCCAGGCGGGCATACCATTCGGGCTCGACCGCGCGAACCAGTCGGCCGTGCTCCGACTGGGCCAGCGCCATGAATCGTTCGGCCAGGGGCCGGATGTCCTCCCGGCGTTCCCGCAGGGGGGGCAATGAAATCCCGACCACCTGCAGTCGGTAAAGCAGGTCCTGGCGAAAAGCGCCCGCCGCCAGTTTGGCTTCGAGATCGCGGTTCGTGGCGGAAACCAGCCGCACATCCACCTTGAAACTCTCCTGCCCGCCAACGCGCACGATCTCGCGGTCCTCCAGTACGCGCAGCAGTTTCACCTGCACGGCCGGGGGGGCATCGCCGATTTCATCCAGGAACAGGGTTCCGCCCTGAGCCCGCTCGAATGCGCCGGCGCGGCGCGCCACCGCACCCGTGAAGGCGCCTTTTTCATGGCCGAACAACTCGCTCTCCAACAAGCTCTCCGTGAAGGCGGCGCAATTGACCGCCACAAACGGCCCCGCGGCCCGGGGACCGTCCGCATGCAGCGCGCGCGCCACGAGTTCCTTGCCGGTTCCGCTCTCCCCCCGGATCAGCACCGTGGCATTGGTCTTGGCCAGGGCCAGAGTCTGTCGCACGACCTCCCGCATCGCCGGCGATTCCGCCACCCAGGCACGGGCGGTCCATTTTCCGCGGACTTCCTCGCTCAACACCGCCACCTGGCGCCGCAACCGGGACGCCTCCAGGGCCCGGAAGAGCTTGGCCTGCAGGTCGCCCACGTCCAGGGGTTTCTGCAGATAGTCATAGGCGCCCTCTTTCATGGCCCGGACACTGGAGTCGATGGAGCCATATGCGGTCATGACAATCACCGGGGTGCCGCCGTCATCCAGAGCCCGGATTTGCTTCATGACCTCGATGCCGTCCATGTCCGGCAGCACCAGGTCCGACAGGACCACATCCGCCCCTCGCGCCCGGAAGGCTGCCACGCCGGCCGTGCCTGTCGCCGCCAATTCCACCTGGCAGTCCAGATCACCGATCGCCTCCGCGAGCGAGCGCCCGTGATCGATATCGTCTTCCACAATCAGAATTCGGGGTGGGTTCATGTTGTTCCTTCCGCCGCTGGAAATTCCATGCGCAACTGCGCGCCCGGGCCTTCCGAATCGGTCACGACCAGGCTGCCGCCGTTCTTTTCCACGGCCGTACGGGCCAGAAACAGCCCCAGGCCCGTGCCTTGAGGGCGGGTCGTATAGAACATGTCGAACACCTGCTCGCGTTCGGCCTTGGGTATCCCCGGCCCGGTGTCGCGCACGTCCAGCCGGGCGCGGTGCCCCGCACGGGATATCGCCACGCTCACCCGGCCGGCCGGCCCGGCATGCTGGGTCGCATTCAGCAGGACATTCAATAGCGCCCGCTTGACTGCCGGACCGGAGGCCCGGATGCACACCCGACCGTCGGCGCGAACCTCCGGCGTCACCCCGGCCGTTTCGAAGCGCGGAGCGAGCAGTTCCAGGCATTCGCGGGCGCAGGCCTCCAGGTCAAGGCTTTCGGGCGCTTCCTCGCCCGGACGTGCCAACACGAGAAACTCCTGAAACACCTTGTCCATCCGGTCGAGGGTGTGCCGCATCCGCACCGCAAGGGAGGCAAGCCGTTCCGGGCGCGCCTCCATCCCCCGCCCGGCTTCCTTCTCCAGCATCTGCGCATCCAGCCGCAGGCTCGACATCGGGTTGCGGAAATCATGCACAATGCCGTTCGCCAGCATGCCTGAAAACGCCAGATGTTCTTCCCTCCGGCGCGCGCGTTCCCGGCGTTCCTCGCGATGCGCCATCCATGCCACCAGCGCCAGGCACACCGCGAAACAGGCTCCGAGGGTCGCCTGGCTCAGGCGATAGAGCGAGTCAATGGCCGCCGCCGCCGGTTGCTCTTCGCGTTCCACGGCATGCCGCCGCAGGCCCAGTTCCAGCGAGACGGTTTCCTGCTGGTTGGTCATGGACACGGTAAACGTCACCACCGGCACCTGCGTGCCCTCCCCCGTCAACATCTGCCGCCCAAGATTGACGGAACCCTTGAAATGATAGTCGCTCGCGCCGGGCGGGGGTTCCTGGCTGCCGACATGCTCGCGGAACAGCGTCACACCGTCGCGATGCACGGCCACGAATTCCAGTTCGGTTTCCAGTTCCCGCATTGAGCGCAGGAGACTGGAAAAATCGGGCCATGCCCCGGCCTCACCGGCTTCCGCCGCGGAAGCCGCGGCGGCCGCGCGCAGGGCCAGGCTCATGGCCAGCCACTGGCCCCGTTCAACCACCGCCTGCGCGGCCGCCTGGTGCGCCGCCTGGCTGTGCCAGCGCCGCAGGACAAACAGCCCGAGCGCGGCCAGGGCCGCGATCACCGCCACCCAGACGGCCGCCGTCCAGGCCAGTGAAAACCGGCGTGTTCGCGTTTTTTCCATACCCACCGTATTCTATCCCGCCGGTTTTCCCCGGCAAGTTTTTCCATTTGTGTTTGCCGTCTCATGCAGTATGTTGTTCCCTGCCATGAGCCGAGTGCTTCCCATCCGCACATATGGCGATCCGGTCCTGCGGAAACCCGCCCGCCCGGTCGCCGCGATCACACCGGAAATCGAAGCCTTCATCGGCGATCTCTTCCACACCATGCGCGCCGCGGAGGGGGTGGGTCTTGCCGCGCAGCAGGTGGGGCGCACCGAGGCGATCTGCGTCATTGAGATGCCCGCGGCCTATGATGTCGAGGAGGAGGGCGGGCCCCGCCTCAATCCCGACGTACCCCTGTCCCTGGCCCTCGTCAATCCGAAGATCGTGGAAGCCTCCGCCAAAACCTGCAGCATGGAGGAAGGCTGCCTCAGCTTTCCCGACATCCGCGGCAGCGTCGAACGGCCCTGGAGCGTCGTCATCGAGCACCTTGGCCTTGATGGCCAGCCCAAGCAGACGAAACTCAACGGCTTTTTTGCCCGGGCCGCCCAGCACGAGTTGGACCACCTGGCCGGCGAACTGTTCATCGACCTCTTCAGCTACGTTAAAAAACTCGCCGTTCGCACCAAGCTCAAGAACCTGCAAGCCGAAACCCTGGACAAGTTACAACCCGTTTGAAACCGAGAATGCCATGAATCCTGCCCTTGCCCCTCTCTTTGCCCGCCGCAGCATACGCCAATACCAGGCCAAGCCCGTTCCGGATCCGGTTATCCAAGACGTCATCGAAGCCGCCATGGCCGCGCCTTCGGCCAACGCCAAAGATCCCTGGGAAATCATCGTGGTCCGGAAACCCGAGACCCTCGCCCAAATCGCTGCGGGACTGCCCTACGGCAAAATGCTGGGGCATGCGCCCGTGGGCTTCGTTGTCTGCGGCAATCTCCAGCGCGTGAACGGCCAGCACCTGTCCTACCTGCTCCAGGATTGTTCCGCCTGCATTGAAAACCTGCTGCTAGCGCTGTCCATGCTGGGCCTGGGCGGCGTTTGGCTTGGCGTCCATCCCCGCGAAGACCGCATCGCCCACTTGAAACAACTGTTTCATCTGCCGGAGGAGATCATCCCCATCGGCGTGATTTCTGCGGGCTATCCGGCGGAGACTCCGCCTCCCCGCACCCGTTTCAACGCCGCGCACCTGCACCACGAGCAATGGTAGCCCGCAGATCCGCGGGTCAGAATCCCGTCTGGATCGAAAACGTCGCCTGGGAATCCCCGCCATCATCGGACCGTTGGTAGCCGAACCACAAGGGGCTCATCGGCAGACGGATTTCCACGCCCCGCAGGCGGTCATCCCACTGCACGGGATTCAGCGGCAATTCCCCGGAGCGATCCATTCTCAAGCGAAAATCCGGAACTTGCTGCAGGAAGTTCGCCGGCAGGTTCGCGCGCTCCAAGGCCACGCGCAATGCCGGGGAACTCAGGGTCAGCAACGGCGCCCCATCCGAACCCGGCAGGTTGGTCTGGCTCCACGCCAGGATGCTCCCGGCCAGGAACCACATCCATCCCAGCATCGCCTGTCGGCATCGATCCATGCCGACATCCTAGCCGCTCCGCGCACGCGCAGCCACCCAAAAGCCGCCGCGCTCGACCCGTCCCGCCCGCCAGGGCCGGCCTCCTCCTGCACCCGGCCGCCATTCCGTTTCATTTTCACAAGGATTTCGCTTTTCCCTCACACGCCGGCTCGCTACAGTGCTGGCTCCATCGAACAGGCGAAGGAGATTCATCATGGCCGGTGTTTTCAAGGCATACGACATTCGCGGCATCTACGGCGAAACCCTCACGGACGACCTCGCCTTCAAGATCGGCCGCGCCATCTTCACCTTCCTCGGCTGCCAGAAGGTCGTCATCGGTCGCGATATGCGGCCGCATTCCAAGCCGCTTTTCGATGCCCTGGCCCGCGGCCTGTCCCTGCAGGGCGCCGAGGTCATCGACCTGGGCCTCTGCTCCACCCCCATGTCCTATTACGCCAACCGCCTCCTGGGCGCCGACGCTTCCGTCATGATCACCGCCTCCCATAATCCCGGCCCATGGAACGGATTCAAGATCTGCCGCGCCAACGCCACGCCCCTCTCCGGCGCCACCGGCATCCTCGACATCGAACGCATCGTGCGCGAGGAGGATTTCGCCACGCCGGCCACCGCCAAGGGCCGGATTTCGTCCTACGATATTGTCCCCGACTACGCCGCGCATTTCCGGAGCTTCGCCGACATCCGCCGCCCCCTGCACGTCCTGATCGACTACGCCAACGCCATGGGCATCCTGGAAGCCGAGGTGTTCGCGGGCCTGTTCCACATCACTCCCCTCTACGACACGCTCGATGGCACGTTTCCCCATCACGAAGCCAACCCCCTGGACACCCGTACCCTGGCCGACGCCCAGCAGGCCGTGCGCGCGGGATCGTTCGATTTTGCCGCCTGCTTCGACGGCGATGCCGACCGCGTCGGCTTCATCGATGAAAAAGGCGATATCATCCCCATGGACATGATCACCGCCCTGATCGCCCGCACCATCCTCACGCAAAATCCCGGCGCCAACATTTTCTACGACCTGCGCTCGTCCTGGGCCGTCAAGGAAGTCATCGAAGAAGCCGGCGGCATTCCCAACCGCAGCCGCGTGGGCCATGCCTTCATCAAGGCCCAGATGCGCGAAAAAGACGCCCTCTTCGCCGGCGAACTCTCCGGCCACTATTATTTCAAGGAGAACTCGTTTGCCGAGTCTTCCGCTTTGGCTGTCCTGTACATCGCCAATCTGGTGTCCCAGTCCTCTCAACCCCTCTCGCAGCTGATCGCCCCGCTCCAGCGCTATCACGCCAGCGGCGAAATCAATTCCACCGTGGCCGATCCCCCTGCGGTCCTGGCAAAATTGCGCGCAAAATATTCCGACGCCGCGATCCTCGAATTGGATGGCCTCAGCTTTGAATACCCCACCTGGTGGTTCAACGTCCGCTGCTCCAACACCGAACCCCTCGTCCGCCTCAACCTCGAGGCCCAGGACAGGTCCGACATGGAACGGCACCGCGACGAAGTCCTGGCCATCATTCGCGGCTGACCCCGCGCCCCGCCGGCCGCTCCCAAAACGGATCGAAATGGAGCCGGTTCGCCCTCGTACCGGTCTCAGTGTTTGTTACCTTGCTGAGCAAATCCCGAAGTATAATAGTTGCAACTATTATACTATTGAGTGTTGGGTTTTTAGGTTACCAATGCGGCGGTTAGCCCCACCACAGCCAAACGACGAGGTCCTCGCCGTCATCCGAGCCTGACCCCACGCTCCAGCGCGGGTCTTATGCAATTTTTTTTATGTCCGCCGTCCGCAGGACGTGGAGGTTGAGGACTTCTTTCGGATTTTGGCGGGTTTTCCTCGATGTGCCCGCCCCCTCCTCAATTCCTAATTCTGAATTCTTAATTCAGAATTCTCAATTGTTCGCCACCGGCCCCCAAAACCGCACTTCCGGTTCCAGCTTGAAACCGAATTTCTCCTTCACCGCGGCGGCCATGCGGGCCGCCAGCCGGGCCACGTCCCGGGCCGTTGCGCCCGACCCGGCAATCACCATGTTGGCATGCTTCTCAAAGACGTACGCGCCGCCCTCGCGCATCTGCTTCACTCCGGCCTGCTCCAGCAACCGGCCGGCGGCACACCGCGGCCCGCCCGCGATTTCCGGTGGCAGATTCTTGAAAAAACTGCCTGCCGTTGGCTGCACGCGCCAGTCTGGATGCTTCGCCCGCCGCGCCGACAGGATTTCCTCCCGTTCCGCCAGCCGCCGCGCCCGATCGCCCGGCATGACGCGGAACCAGGCCCGGGTGACCACTTCGCCGGTGTCCGCCAACGAGGAACCGCGATATCCAAACTGCAACTGTTGCCGGCTCATGACCTGGACTTCGCCCGCGCGGGTCAGCACCTCGACGCGCTCCAGGACATCGCCCAGAGCCGCGCCAAATGCTCCTGCGTTGCCGCAAATTCCGCCGCCCACCGTGCCGGGAATTCCAGACGCAAAACCGAGCCCGGCCACCCCTTCCTCCGCCGCAAACTGCGCCAGCGCATCCAGGGCCGTACCCGCCGTCACGCAGATCAGTCCCTGCTCCCAACGGCAATCCGGCCGGTCCGAAATCATCCGCAACACCGCCTCCGGAATGCCCGCATCCGCCACCAGCAGGTTCGAACCCCCGCCCATCACCCTCCACGGAATTCCCGCGGCCTGCCAGTTCCGCACAATTTCCGCCGCGGCCGGCGCGTCCGAAACCGTCACCAACTCGCGGCACGCCCCTCCCAGCCGAAACGTTGTATAATCTGTCAGCCATGCCTTCATCAGTTGCGCCCCATCCTACGCACCCCCCTCCGGATGCGCCAGTCTTTCCCCTCCGGGGTGGCGGTCGCTACGCGCCCGCCAGCATGCCGCAGGCCGCATGGATGTCCGCCCCCCCACTGTAGCGCCGCGCCACCGGCTGCCGCAGATGCAGGCGCAGCGCATCGCGGAAGGCAGCCAGTTCTGCCGCCGCAGGCGGCGCAAACCGCCCGGTGGCATCCTGGACATCGATCAAATCCAGCGTGACCGGCAGATCCTTAACCAGGCCGGCTAATTGCGCCGCATCTTCTTCCTGCGTGTTGAAGCCCGAAATCATCGTCCAGGCCAATGTCACCCGCCGCCCCGAAACGGCATGGTATTCCCGGACCGCGGCCATCAGTTCCGGCAACGGGTGGACATCCTCCACCGGCATCATGGTGCGCCGCTTCGCCTTGTCGGCGCTGGCCAGCGACACCACCAGCTTGAACGGCAACCGGTCCGCCGTGAAGCGCCGGATGCCCGGCACGATGCCCGCCGTGGAGATCGTGATGGCCTTCGCCGCGATGGCCAGGCCGCACGGCTCGCTCAGGATCCGCGCCGCCCGCACCACGGCGTCATAATTCAACAGCGGCTCGCCCATGCCCATGAACACCACTCCGCGCACCGGATGCGGCGAATCCGCGGCAATTCGAATCACCTGATCGACCATTTCCCAGGTCGCCAGGTTGCGCCCGAATCCCAGCCGGCCCGTCGCGCAAAACCGGCAGCCCAAGGCACAGCCCACCTGCGAACTGACGCACACAACGGTTTTTTCCTTCCCGGCCCGGTGCAGCAGGGGGATCCGGACCGCCTCGAACATGCCAGCCCCCTCCCCCCGGAACAGGTACTTCGCAAAACCGTCCCGGATTGAAACGCGCCGCTCAATCAATTCCAGGCGCGGCAGGCGCAGTTCCCCGCGGATGCGCGCCAAAAGGGCGCCGGATACTTCCGGAAGACGTTCTGGAATGACCTCCTGCCGAAGCGCCGCTGCCTGCAACCGCCGCGCCAACCGCAGCGACACCCCCACCGGCCCCAGCGCGGCATGCAATTCGCCGGCAGTGCAGTTTTTCAGCAGACAAGACATCGCAAGTCGTGATTACCCCAGGCGCGGAGCCGGATAGCGGTTACTGTCCGAACTCACTACGACCCCGAGTATGCCAAGCGATTGCAGAAGGAAAAGCCCATAATGTTTCCCCCCCGTTGCGCGCCGCCCCCCATTGGCCGCGACGCTATTCCCGGCTGCAGGCGGAACTCGCTCGTTCTGCGGCTTCCGGACGGGCTTCGGATGGGAGCGCGCTCGGGCTACGCCTTCGCTGCTCAAAGGGCCGGGCCCCGCTTAACAGCCCCGGGAAACAACCCGAAACCCCACAAAACAGCCTGAAAACCAAGTTTTCCATGGTGTGGACAAATTCTTCCCATTGTCGCTTGTTGTCAATACCAATGAGACACTTTTCTACCCGGCAGACGACAGGTTTACCGGCTTGTTGATCCATACTTCCTGCGGCACGGACTCGGCCTTGGGCGGTCCCTTCACGAACCGCTCGGGATGTTCGGAGTAGGCCCGGTCCAGGACCTGCTGCCGTTGCCGCCGCTTCTCCTCGGCCCGGCCCAGATGGACGTCTTCCGGCGTCATGAAGGCCAGTCCCGAGTGCCGATGCTGCTTGTTGTACCACTCCAGCAGCTCGCCGAAGTATCGGCGGGCTTCCTCGAACGATCCGAACCGCTGGGGATAGGTCGGATGGTACTTCAGCGTCTTGAACTGGGCTTCGGAGTACGGGTTGTCGTTGGATACGTGCGGGCGCGAGTAGCTGCGGCGGACCTGCAGGTCCGCCAGCAGCCCGAGCACCTCCTGCGAGCGCATGCTTTTGCCCCGGTCCGGGTGCACCGTCAGATGGTTCGGCCCGACTCCTTGGCGTTCGTGGCACAGCGAGATCAACGCCTTGGCCTGCGCTCCGCTTTCGTATTCCGCCAGCACCCAGCCCACGACGTAGCGGCTGTACACGTCGAGCATCACGTAGAGGTGGTAGAAGAGGCCAGGCGACGGCCCCCGCACCTTCGTGATGTCCCACGACCAGACCTGGTTCGGTCCCGTCGCCAGCAGCTCCGGCTTGGTGTAGACGGGATGCCGGAGCTGGTTGCGCCGCTCCCGCACCCCGCCGTGGCGCTTCAGGATGCGGTACATCGTGCGCATGCTGCACAGGCAGATGCCTTCGTTCAGCAGAGCCGGCGCCGGCCATCGTCGGCATCGACGAGATCGCCATCCGCCGGGGCTTCACCTTTCGCCTGGTGGCCACCGATCTCATCCGCCGCCGGGGTGAAGGGTCACGTCTAAACATATAACATTTTACGAATGCGTTTATAGGTTTCGTTCAGCGTTTCGCCACCGTTCTTCTGCTTCATACGTTCGTCAAAGCGGCGCAGTCCCATGCAGACCGCGGCATAATCCATTCCGCCCATTACCCCGCCCAGCTCCCGCAAAGTCATGCCCGTGGCTTCCCGGGCCAGTTTCAGGGTCAGCCATTTACCCCAATCCCCGTGCCGATGCAACCACTGGTCCGCCGGCTCCCCGCGCGTCTCCGCCACCGCCTTCACCACCGTCTCGAAGCTCAGCCGGGCCTTCAGCCGCCCGCGTCTCTCCGTTTCACGGTTTCCCTTGCCTCCTATCTGCTTGAGCCGGGCGATAAACTCTGCGCTACCAATCCCCAGCGCGTCCCGGAACGACTCCTGTTGCGAAACATCCGCACCGGCTCGCAGCAAATCCTGAACACGCGCCCGGTAACGCGCCGCCTCCCCGCGCTCAATGCCCCGCGCACGCCGTCGGATCTCCGACACCGTCAGCCACTCTGGCCCCTGCTCGTATCCCGCATAGGCTCGATAGGAACTCGACCGGTACATCCGAAGCGTCTGCATACGGGCGGTCGCCTCCTCCGAACTCGCCGGCGGCCCAATGCCCAGGCGCTCCGCCCGGCTGCGCTTTTTCCCCAACCCGTGCGAAACCGTCCGTACCGGATTCAAATGCACGTACAAGCTCAGCTCATAGGCCCATTTGCCCTCCTCCACGGAAATACTCTTGAAGCGACCCTGAAACAAGGGACCTGCCCGGTTATGCCGTGCATTGAAATAACTGCTGTACGATAACCCAAGCCACTGCATCCCCTGGCTCAAGTTGGCCTCCGGAGTCTGAATGAGCGCATGGTAATGATTGTCCATCAGACAATAGGCATGCACAACGAAACGAAACCGCTCCACCGTCTCGCCCAACAAACGCAAGAACACCGCGCAGTCATATGGCTCCTTGAAAATCTTCCGCCGCTCCAGCCCGCGATGCATGCAATGATACCAGCCATCCGCCAAATTGATTCGTAAGGGACGCGCCATGTCCACTACCAAAGCACGAAACCGATCAGCACTGCAAGCCATTTGTTATATGTTTAGACGTGACCCCTTCACACAGGACGGCGTAATCCGATCTCTTGGCTGGTTTGGTTTTCTTTTTCATCCTTTGCCGAGTGGCAAAGAGCAGGACTTCAAACCAGCCTTTTCTTCATCCCCGCCCGGTTCCTATGGGATGGTAGTGATAGTTTTCCATAGCGTGGAAAACTCGCCGAAATATTTTCCATAGCGTGGAAAAATCTGTATCGCTCATAATAATCAATAAATGTAAGAACAGCTTACATTAAGCATTGCGCCGCTCCCATCAGCGCGACGCATTCAACGACATGGCGGAGAAGTATCGCGCGGGCCGCGGCTCATGATTTTTCTGCGCCGCAGAGCCAGCAGGAAGCTCCCGACCGCCAGCAGGGCGGAGGTGGCGGGTTCGGGAATCATGCCCGCCCCCGCAGGAATGCCGACGCCGGGATCGGTCTCGTAACCCCAACCGTAGATTTCGGCATAGGGACTGTCTGATGATGCAAACAAATCGATCCACCCATAATGGGTGTTTCCGGCGATGTTGAATTCGACGCCCATATAGGAGCGAGGGAACCCCCCAACGCAGGTATACCCCCCCGAGCCTTCCAGGCAGGTAATCAGATCGTTAAACTCGCCGTTTTCACCAAACCAGTCCAATCCGTCATCTCCACTATTAGGGCCGATCTCAAAACCGCCGGGAAGTGACTCCATCGGACCTCCGATATCGTTTCCCCCGGTAGGCCGAACCAGATATTGGTTGCCGCTGTCCGACCCGACTCCAACCGATGCGGGATTCGCTTGGAAAACATAGTCGGTGAATCCATCGCCATTCAAGTCCAGCGGCTCGTTTTGCGTCCATTGGCCGGTTCCATAAATCCAAAGGACGATGGGCTCGGTCAGCCAGGTGACCGCGACGATGCCCCGGCACGGCGTGGCCGCCGACAGGACAAGGGCGAGAACTCCAATCAGCCGTGCGGAGTTTTTCATGGTTGCCCACCCGTTTCCCGGCGAAGCCGCCAGAAACGGACATCCGCATCGTATTCCGGTAAAACGGCATTGCTCCACGCCTCGGCCACCAGGGTTCCCGCCGATTCCCAGGAGCCTTCGGCCAGGAGATTCGTAGTGGTTTCCAAATGCAGGTATTCGCCGGGGCCGCACTCAAACTCGACCAGAAATTGATTGGTGGATAGCGAGCGCTCTATGTGCGTGATCTTTGGAGGGAGCGGCGTATCACCGGAAGTGAGAAGCGAAACCCACTGGTTGGTAGGTGTTGGCCCGCCGGGCAGTCCGCCCGAATGGACGACGACAATGCGATAGGTTTCCGCCGCCGGAGCGATAATTACAACCTGCTCGATGTTGTTGCGATCATCATATCCCGTTGTCGCGGCGGTGGCTCTGGCCGCTTCCGTTTTGTTCGAAAGATCAGGATTCAACACCCAAGGCAAAAAGGTTTGCGAGCCGTCCTCTGCCTCCACGCGCAGGTCAATGTTGTGCACCAGCATGGGAACGGTTGGATCAACTGTAACATTTGTGGATGGGACACCCGGCGGATCGCTCCAAACACCTGTGAGTTTGAAGGGAGTGCCATCCAGCGCGACCAGCCAGGAATTGGTTTCGCCAACGGCCAGATCGATTTCCTTGATGTGGGCGCCGCGTCCATCGTTCCCATCCAACTCAATTTGGCCGACTGCCGACACGCAGTTAAACAGACCCCAACCCGTCAGATAGTCGGGCCCCGGATTCCACAAGTCATCGGCCGTATGGATGGCGAGAGCTTTCAGGGTTGAGCCGCGGTAATCGTCGACTTCGGCACTCAGACTCGGGAATAACTGTCCGCGTCTTTGCAGGGGCAAAGCGAGACCAGCGGTCACACCCGGCGCGGCAAAACTGGTGCCCTGCTGATATTGCCAATCGCTATCGCTGTCCGAATCCGGTGTGACAAGGTTGAAGGGTCTCAACTCCGGATGTCTTTCGCCCACAGCGACCACATCCGGCTTGATTCGTCCGTCGTCGGTCGGTCCGCAAGCGCTAAATCCGGACAACGCCATGGGAGAGTTAGTGGAGTACCCCAAGTGAGCATAGGAATCAATTATATGGTAGACATCGAGTACCGAGCCAACGGTCAGCACATTCTTTGCGGTCCCAGGCGCTGCCATCGTGTCGAAACCGTAGGTGTCGCCATCACCATTTCTCCAGTCGCGCTCGTTGGCGGGCGGGTTCGTGATATGAACCCAGTTGGTTCCGCTTTTCATGTAATAGTTTGTGGCAATACCGGGTCCGGATAATCGGTCGTTGCCGGCGGAATAGACCAGTAAGTGCCTTGTGGCGTTTGCATGGAGAAATTCGTCAATATCTTCGCAGCCCTTTCCATCATCAAAACTTGGCGTGTAAGCGCCAAATTTCGGATCTTCCGCAAAACCATAAAGCCCCCGCCATACCCATGCGTTTGAAACCGGTTCATCCTGCAACCTCCAGCCGTTGGCTAGACTCCATGAGTGATTGGATAGTCTCAAGCCCGGCTCATTGGTTGTCCCGGCAGCGGCATCGGCAAGCTCCGATGAAAGATTTTTAATATCGAACGCATCGACATTGGCTTGATAGGCCACGCCGCGCATGGCGTAGCCGTAATACGAACCAAAGTAACTTGCACCTCCGGCGGCCAAGGTCCCGGCAACGCCCGTTGCATGGTAGTTGAGTGGAATGGGATTTGTGGCGTTCTGGTCCATTTGAACGACTCGGCCCTGGAACTCAAGATGCGATTCGCGGACGGCCCCGTCCACTTCCCACATGCCCAGCACAACATTGGTTCCCGTTAGGCCGAGGCCGGTGCTGGCAGATGGCCAAGGCGTCATATTTGTTGGCCAGAGCTCGTCCGCGCTGATGGATGCGGCCGCAATCTGGTTCTGGCTGACGATCCAAACCGGCTCGCCGTTCATCTCCCCGGCCAGCACGGCATGCCGATCCTTTCCAATCGGGGTTTTCCTTGCGACTCCGAGACGATCCGCCATCTCATCCAACCTGCGTTCCACCTCGTCCCGCTTGGCCCATCGCTCATCGGCCAGGCTCAACAGCCGTTCCTTTTCCTGCCGGGCAACTGCCGTTCGGTAATCGCCGGATGTCGCCATCCCCGGACGCACCAAATCGCGCAGCATGGGCCGCGCGTCCTTGATTTTCTGCTGCCATCTCGCTTCTGCGGCCTTTGCCGCCGCCGCCGCGCTTTCGGCCTCGGCCTGTTGCGTCGCCGAGAATCCAACGAACTCCTCGGGCTTTGGTTCACCGCCGAAAGGAGGCAGGCCGACTTCCGCATTCACATCCGCCATGCGTTGCCAGGAATCATGCGCTTCCAAGTAGGCGCGTTCATCTTCCGAAGACAAGATGACGCCGGCTCCCGCATATGAGCCCGAAAATATGTGCGACGCACCAAGCGCGATTAGCCAAATGGCAGGGCGGAACGGTCTTTTCATGACCAGCCTCCTTCGATGCAACGACGACAACACCATCTCCCTTCGTGTGAACCTGCGAACCATTAGTCAGCATTGCGCGTTTCTTTCGGTTTGGCGAGCGCTTTTTCAGCCCGTTTCGGGGCGGATGCTCTAGCCGGAAACCCTCGGGTGCCCATTAAACACAACCGGCGTTTTGGTGACGCAGAAAACAGGCAGAAAAATCGGCAGAAAAATCGGCTTGCTATCGCGGGTCCTTTTTGCTTGCCTTGGTGCCGTGCTGAAAAGCCATATGCGTTGCAGCGGATGACTGCCGCATGGTTGCGATTGGAGAACTAACCGAGACGACGGACAACTGACATAATCAATTTTGCGTTATCGCAAGATTCGTTCCTTGGAAAACTGGTAATTTTCATTTTGTCGAACGGACTCGCGGAGGCGCGCCAATAAGGCGTGGCTTCTGTTCATGTTCGACAAAGGGATACCAGTCCCTCCAAGGAGCGTGGCAGTTGCCGCGCCTCTTTTTTGGAGGAATGCAGGATGGAAGCACGGTCTATATTCTCAAAACTTGGCCGCCTTATCACGCCGTCATTTAAATCATATGGCTGGGCTGAGGCTCCTGGCCGGTCATGCCCCATGCGTTCATTTGTCTTAACAATGCTGCTTGCGGGGATCGTTCTTCCATATACCGCACAAAGCGGTCAATTGGTAATCCGTGCAAACGCGACAGGCAATGTTTATAAGAATTGGTTGGGCAACTGGCAGCACGGGACAGAATTTTGGACTGGAGTGAATGGCACAACGCCTGATGAATTGGCGTGGGTGCAATTTCCCCTCTCTTCATCGGACCGCGATATCATTCATAACCGAAAGATTACTGGCGTATACATGCTCGTATACATGACGGCCGTGTCATCGGAAAGCGGTTATATGTATGTATCTGACTTAAAAGGTACTGACCTCGGCGACGGGATACAATATTCGGGACCGCCTTCTGGATGGGGTGAATCAATACTGGCAACGGATATTCGATATATGTATCCATCAAGTACTCCATACTTCAATACATTCAGCATCGCAAATGTCCCCGTGAATCCATATCTTGCCTTGCAAGATGGCGATATATACCTAAACCGCTATGCTAATTCTGGTCAAAGCCGGGTCGTGTTTGGCATATGGTCAGATAAGGATGTACGATTCTATAAACATACTTCTGCCGATTACGCCCCTGTATTAACCATCAATCATCGCCCTAATGCCCCTACTTCCGTGTCGGCATCCGATGGTGACTATACCAACGAAGTCAGCGTGACCTGGAACGCGTCGAGCGGGGCGACGGCGTACGAAGTCTGGCGACATACGAGCAACAACTCTGGCTCGGCCACGAAAATCGGGGACCCTACGAGCAATGGCTATAACGACACTACGGCCGTGGCTGGCACGACCTACTATTACTGGGTCAAGGCTGTTGACAGTGAAAATACGAAGAGCTTGTTTAGCTCGTCGGATTCTGGCTACCTAAAATGCGCCCGTCCGACAGGGGTGAGCGCAAGCGACGGCACCTATTCCGACAAAGTGCGCGTGACTTGGAACCCATCTAGCGGCGCGACATCCTACGAGGTATGGCGGATTAATCCGGATAACACGGTCCCGAAGATCGCCGACCCGACGGGCACTTCCTACGACGACACCACGGCCGTGGCCGGCACGACCTACTATTACGGGGTGAAGGCCAAGTACGCCGGGACCACCAGTGATTTTAGCTCGTGGGACTCCGGCTATCGGCAGATCGCGCCTCCTGCGGCGCCCACGGGGGTGAGCGCCACAGACGGCACCTATTCCGACAAGGTCGCCGTGACCTGGAACGCGTCGAGCGGGGCGACGGCGTACGAGGTCTGGCGGCACACGAGCAACAGTTCGGGCTCGGCATCGAAGATCGCCGA
>JAAZBB010000066.1 GCA_012514035.1 Lentisphaerota bacterium
AACCTTCTGATCCGTAGTCAGATGCTCTGTCCAATTGAGCTACAGGTACGTCAAACTGTTCGCTTTCTACACTATGGGCTGTGCTTTGGCAACTGTCTGTTTGCTTTTTGTCCGTTTTCCATGAGGAGGGCCAGTCCTATTGACCCAGAACCGTCTCTGCCGTATGCTCGCTCCCGTTTTTAAGCAGATTCGCGAGGGCGCCATGGTCATGAGTCTCTGTGCGGGCCTGCCGCTGGCAGGTGTCATCTATTCATTCCAGATTTCCGACGGCGTTGGCAAAGCCATCGTGCTGTTTCTGGTCTTTGCATCGATTCTAGTCTGGACCATCATGATCGGCAAGCACCTGGAACTGCGCAAAGTCGAGCAAAAGGATCAGGCCTTCATGCGGGCTTTCGAGCGCCAGGAGAATCCCCTGGAAATCTTCGTCCGCGGCCCGGCCCATCCCGCGAGCCCCATGGCCAAGGTCTATTCGGCGGCCTGTCTGGCCGTCCGGCGGGAATTTGAGGCCCAGGCGCACAAGCAACACCGGACTCTCAGTCAGATTGATCTTTCCCAGGAACGGCTGACCGCCCTGCAGATCGACGCCATCCGCAAGGTAGCCGAATGCGCGGCGGCCGACCAAATCCTGCTGCTGGAGGAGCAGATGGCCATGCTGGGATCGGCCTACACCATAGCGCCGATGATGGGCTTGTTCGGAACAGTCTGGGGCGTGATGATTTCGTTCGAAGCCATGGGGCGGCAGGGCATGGCCAATTTGTCTGCGGTCGCCCCGGGGATTTCGAGCGCTCTGCTTACCACCGTCGTCGGCCTGGTCGTGGCCATTCCATCTGCCTACGGCAGCAACAAATTAAACGAAAAAATCCGTTTTTTGGGTATCCAGATGGAAAACTTCGCCGACAAGTTCGCCGCTCGCCTGCAACAGGCCTTTCTGTACGAGTAAGGAGCCGTCTGTGGCACGCCGCACCGCCCTCAGCCGCAATCGCCAGATCAGCGAGCTCAACATGACGCCGCTGATCGATCTCACATTCCTGCTGTTGATCACCTTCATCATCACCTTTCCCCTCATCGAGCAAGGCGTTCCCGTCCGGCTTCCCAAGGGGGAGGCCAGCCAACTCGACCAGGCCAATACGTTTTCCATTGCCCTTAATGAACAAGCCGAACTGTTCCTGGATGAGGTTCCCACAAGCGAGGAAACCCTGGCGCTGGAACTCAAGGCCAAGGCCGAGGCCAATCCCGACGTGACCATCCTCCTGCGGGCTGACGAACGCATTCCCTACGGCAAGGTGGTGGCCATCTTGCGCCTGGTGCATGGAGCCAACATCACCCGCATGGCACTGGTCACAGCCCCTGCGCCATGAAAAGACGGGAATTCCAGCGACTGAGCCTGCGCCTCAGCCTGGTCCTGCACGGCGCCATCTTCGCGCTGCTGCTGGTTTTGCCCTGGTTTCTGGAAGCCTGTGCCCTGAAAAAACCGGTCGAGAAACTTATGTTTGTTGAATTCACCGTTTCCGTGCCTCCCCCGTCCGCGCCGGAGATGCCGATTCCAGAAGCGCCCACATCTCCGCCGAGCGAGGACATCGCCGAGCCCGCAAAGAAATCCGAACCCGAGCGCCAGCCTCCAGCCCCCAAGCGCGACATACGGCAGACCAACCGCGTGGTCCGGAGGGGGCCGCCGCCCAAAGACCAGCCGCTATCCCCGACCGAGATCGAACGGCTGATCAAGCTGGGCGCAAAGATTTCCGATACCACCCAAGTCCCCACCGGCAGTCAGCTTGCGCTGGGGGCCTATTACAACCATGTCCACGAGCGTATGTACGCCGTATGGCAACAACCGTCCCAGCTCAAGGACCTGCCGGGATTGCGCACCGTTGTCAACATCACGGTCGCGCCCGACGGCCGGATTACCCGCCGGACCAGGACCAGTGGATCCGGCAACGCCCTGATGGATGATTCCGTCATGGCTGCGGTCAATTCGATCAAGGCTCTGCGCGCACTGCCCCCCGGCCATCGCGAACCGGTACAAATCAGCATTCTCTTCGAGATTGCCAAGTAAGGACCGCGCGAATTGCGGCTGCACCTGCACGCGCCAGTCACCTGGCCATGGCTGGAAGGTCGCTCCCCTTGGACTCCAGCGCCTTGAATCACGCCCAGCGACGCCAATACGCGGGCTTAGGGTTCGAAATCCTCGTAATAGTCCTCTTCCCCCTCTACATCCAATTCGTAGCCCTCCTCGTCCTGAGGCAACAAATAGCCTTCCGCGACAAGCTGGGCATCGCGGTCGGGGGTCAATTGGACTGGCAAGGGCGGCAGACCTTCGCGGATGACTTTCATCTGGTAGTCTTGCAGATGTTTTTCAAGTTCGGCACCGGTCAACACCGGTTTGGGAATCTCGATCGGCTTTTGGCGTTCCAACTGCCGCTGGCGCCGGCGCTCGGCATACGAAAGGCGGCGCTCTTCGGCCTGCTTGATCCGATCCTGCTTTTCCGTGGTCGAAAGCACCTGTGTGGCCGAAGAATCCGACCCCATTTTCATCACCACGACTTCTTCGCCTTTTTTGAGAACCGCCTCTTCCTTCTCATAGTCTGCGTCGATCAATTCAATACCGGAGTCCGCATCCTTTTCACCCACCATCAGCGAGAAATAACTGTTGTCCTTTTTATCCGTCACGGCCACGCGAAGATTGCCGTCGTCGAGTTCGTAGATGCCGGAAAGCAACATGCTGGCAGCGAAGGATTCCCCCACCGGCGTCACGCGCTCCGGCTCCACCGGCCGGTCGGGCGGGGCGCCGAACGGCTTGCGATCCAGAATGACCTGATAATCCTCAAAGGGCCGTACGGCCGGAGCGGCATGACTTCCAAGTGCCGCCACCAGGAAAACCAGCATGCATACGAACCATTTCACAATGATGATCCTACCCCCCGGGGCCCGGTCGTGCAAACCCCTTTTGGATCGGGCGCTGGGCCAGATTCAGTTGAAAAGCTTCGGCAAACATTTCGCGCACATGGCCGGGAATCAGCACCAGATGATTGCCCAGCGGCGCTTCCAGTAAATTCCGGGCCCCCGCGCTCGGGATTTGTATGAGCGCCTGGGTGCGACAATGCTGCCCGCCATGAGGATAGCCGGCCAGTTGCCCTTCCGCCCCCCACCATTGATCCAACTGTTTCCCGCCCAGGCGCAGAAGCGTGACTGGCCCCGGCTTCAAGGTCCCAGCAATGCCAATCCCCAATCCCGACTCGAAATGAGTTTGCAGGTGATAGTCATCCGTCAGGCTCAACGGTACAGTACAATGAGCCAGAAGCACCTCGCCGGTCAACACGTTCACGTCGGCTGGATTCGCCATCCAGCCGGAATTCCGGGTGAGATGCCAGAGCCAGCGCAGTAACACCACCGAGGGAATGTCGCCTTCACAGCCTGCTGTAATGCCTTCATCGGCCAGGCGCGATAACGCCAGGCACCCCGTGGTACGGTCTTGAAGCACCAGGTCGAAACATCGCAAGGTGACCCCAGACAACTTGTGAACCGTGATTAATTCCTTCAGCGCCCGATAAATCCGGACCGTGGGGGTGAACGTCTCGCGCGTGATCCCTTCAACACCCGCCGCCCGTTCCCAAATCGCATATTCCGGGCCGGTTTCCGGTACGGGTTCCCGGGCGATCCGCGCCCGCAAGTCCTCCATGGCGATCGATATGATCCGCAGACCGAAACGGGCAAACACGATTTCAGCCAGATGTGAACTCGCCACCAGCCAGTCGGAACTCTCGCCGACACGACCCAGACGGTCTTCAGACAGGCGCCGGTTCGCCTCCAGACAGAGCGCCGTCTGGCGGATTTGGTCAAGAGTTGTGAAATCGTCCGGTCCCCGCAACAGATAAATCCGTCCCGATCCGCCCTCCTGCCGCACCTGAGCCAGGATTTCCATTGCGGCGGGCAGCGAATTGTGAGCGGAATGGGCAATCATCAGCAGCGATCCCGGCTGGCCCTGTTGTTGGCAGGAGTGGTACCGACGAAGAACCTCCTGTTCCGTTCCGCCGGTCAGGATCAGAAAGAACGCGCTCCCCGTCACCGTTCCTTCGGCGGGCCTCCCCCCCGTTTCCTGCAGGGCCACTTTATATCGGGCCAGATAACCCGACAGGCTCCCGGAATCATGCAGTCGGGAGGCAATGGGAATGTAGTGGAAAGGCATGTCGTTTCTTTCTGTCCTGCGGAAATCCTAACGACAGTCACCGGTTGCGCACAATAGCAGACTTGAATGCATGGCCGATTTGTGGTTGAAGCCCTTCATGCCCCGGTAGCTCAGTTGGACAGAGCAGCGGTTTCCTAAACCGCAGGTCGCGCGTTCGATCCGCGCCCGGGGTGCCGACTTCCCCTCCACCAACCTTCATGAAGCAAGAGGGCTTTATCAACCTGCGCGTGCCACTGCCCGGGCCGGAATCCAGACTTAAAAACAGACTACTTCGCCCTCTTCGTTCAGAAAACAGTTGGGCCGGGGAGGAGGAGGCGCTTGGGCCGGGGGCTGGATACGGGGTGACAGTAGATTGTCCACTGTTTCCGTTCGAAAGGCAGCTACCGGGCCTGTTTCAATCGTCCGGATGCGAAAATCGCGATAAACCATGTCGCCCATGCGGGATTCAAACGGCCGGACCTTCCCGCCTTCGTGGCGATCAAAGCGCATTCCATTCCAGAAATCGAACGGAAGATTCACCCGGAAGCCGACGAAAAAGTCGGTCCGGTTCAGTTCGTCATCCTCATACCATTCGGCATCGAAAGTCAGGTTCGGGTGCAACCGGGATTCGATCCGGGCCTTGAATCCGGAATAATCCGGGCGGAAGTCCGAAGCGAAGTGATAATAACCGCCAAACACAGCGGTCGGGGCGAAGCGATCCAGGCCCGGCAGCCAGAGCCCGGCTTCGGCGTCATATCCCTGCAGGGGCTCTTCATAGGAGTGATATCGCGTGGTGGTGGTGGTGCGCGCCCGCCCACTGCTTTCCGTGACGACATCCTCCGTCTGCGCCAGGATTTTTTCATCCGTGACCGGATAATAATAATTGGCACGCAGGTCGATCCACTTGGACAGCAATTCCACGCCTGCGCCGATCTGACCGAAGGTGTTGTCGTGCTCCGTCGCCCGCAGGTCATAAAACACGTTGACGCCCGCGATCAGCGCCGGTTTGGACCACAGGTGCCGCGCAACCAGGCCGGCATTGACTTCCTGGGCATCATTTTCCACGGTTGAGCCGCGCAGGTTCAGGAACAGCATGGCCTGGCCGGGCTTCCACGCCGGCACCAGGACATCGGCCACGTATTCCTGCACGTCCCCCCCGCGGGCGCCGAGGGTCAAATGGCCCGGATCCCACCTCGAAGAAGCGGCATCCGGGTTTGTTTCACCGGCCGGCGACAGGCCGGCGACCAGCAGGCAGATTCCATATGACATCCACAAGCGCTTATTCATGGGGGCTCCTATGCGTCTCACTGTTGTTCCGCCTTGATCCGATAAAACAGCCGCGGGTCTCCGACTTGCACTCTCACGACCAGGACCAGATGTTCCGTCTCGGCATCCAAGGGGGTCGCCGATTGGTTGATCACGGCGCCGGTGCAATCCGTCCAGGTCAGCAGATCGAAGCTGCATTGCAGGATGAAGGCCAGGGCGGGATCATTGCTCCGGCGGTCGTACGACAGTTCCATATTCCCCGAACCTTCCGGCTGGATATCCAGCACCCCCGGGGCATCCCGGAGATTTGGATTTCCGGCAAAGGCATATTCCTGGTCGTTGCTGGCCGAATCGCCATCCGGATTGGCGGCCCCGCCCCAGACCGTGGGTTCCAAGGCCGGATTGCCCGTGGCATTGCCGAACCGGTCCTGATTCCACGTGTCCCGCGGCGTCGCCGGGTTGTTGCTGGCGCCGACGACCACCTGGAAGAACGTGGCGCTGGCACCGCCCCGCAGGTCCCGCGCAGTCACATCCACCCGAACAATGCCGTTGGATGTCGGCGTCCCCGCAACCGCCGAGCCATTTGCGAACAAACCGTGGCCATCACCCGACAAGACAATATCGTATGTCAAGGCGTCATCCGCGTCCGCATCAAAGAAGGTCCCCGGGGGGATGTCAAACAGGAAGGGCTGTCCCACTTCGGCCATCTGATCCGGGATCGGGACTTCCACCACGGGGGGAGTGTTGTGATCGAAGCGATAAATAAAGGCATGCCCCTGATTGGACACCAGGCTCAAGTCGGACGGGGCCCCCACGATGGCGGTGCCCCGGTTGTAGCGCACGGCGGAGCCGTACAGGCCCGCGGTGCTGCCAGCGGGCCGCGTGAATTTCTCGATCAGGTTCCAGTTGGTCGAACCGACTTCGGCCCGTTCATACAAGAAGGCGGCCCCGATGTTCTGTGCCCCGGAATTATACGGCGCTCCGATGAACAACTGGCGGCCCCTGACCGAAAGACTGTACCCGAAGCGCCGAACGGTATCACTGCGCCGGTCCAGTTCCTGGACCAAGGTGAAGAAGTCCGATCCCGCCGCGGTTTCATAGAGGAAGACACGACCGGCGTCGGTCACCGTACCGGCAGGCATGCCCGGGGCGCCCACGGCCAGGAGGCCGTCATCCAGCGACACTTCCCAGCCGTATTCTCTGGAGAGATTGGTTTCCGCCGCGGTGAGGATCTGAACCAGTCCCCACTGTTCCGGTCCACCAGCGTTTCGCGACAGACAAAACACCGCGCCTTCCCTCACGGTGGCGCTGTCGGCCGCATTGTAATGGGGCGCGCCAACAACCAACTGGTCTCCGGACAATGCCACGCTCCACCCGAACAGGGAATTGGAACTGCCCGCATCGGCCGGGGCCCAGCGCATGATTTCCCCCCACGCGTCGGGGCCGCCCTGATTGCGGCCAAACAGCAGCACGGCGCCTGTCGGCTCCCCCGTGCCATAGAAATCGACTTCAGGCGCACCGACCGCCAGCAAATCCCCATCCAGGGCCACGGACATGCCAAAACGGTCGGCCGGCGGCAGACCAACCGGGGCAATCCGCACCCCTTCGCCCCAGTTGTCGGTTCCGCCGGCATTCCGTTCGAAGAGATAGACCGCGCCCACCGTGGCGCCGCTGACTTCACTGTTGATGGCTCCAACCGCCAGCCGGTCATCGGTGATGGACACCGCCCGTCCAAACCGATCGTTGGTCGTGAGCGTCGCGGGCTGCAGTTGCCTCCATTCCACCCAGGTATTGGTGACGCCGGGCACGCGTTTATATATGAAAGCGGCACCGGAATTCGGGGCGTTGACTGAAGCGTTGGGTGCGCCCACCACGGCGAAATCGGCGATGGCGCCCACCGCCAGACCGAAGGAACCCTGCTGCAGCGGATCCGCAGGCCGCACCGCCGCCTCATAGGGATGGCGTGCTATCACGCTGGTATTCAGATCCACTCCCGGCGGGGCAAACCCGTCGTTCACCTCGAGACGGAAATGGGTGACTTGAGACCCGCCGACCGCCACCGAATTCGTTCCCACGGTAAAGGCCAGGGCGCGCAACTGCGCCGTGGCATCTGCGGCAGAAATCGGGCTGGCCGTATATACGCCGTTGGAACTGGCGACAAAACTGCCCAGGTTGGTCAAGGTTCCCTGCCGGGGTTCCAGCATGGTCACGGTGACGGTCAGCGGCTGCAGGGCCAGATCATCCACTTCGGTGATGATCACGGTCGGGAATGGATTGACCGGAAGCTTGTAGTAGAACTCCTGATCGGCGACGGTTCCGGATATAATGGGCGGATCGTTCACCGCCGTGACATCGATGGCCGTTTCGGTATCGACCACTGGCGGAGATTTGTTGTCCGTGACGGAAATGGTGAAATGCGTTGTTTCGGTGGTCGGAACGGTAATCCGGTTTTCGGTTGGCACGAAGATCAATTCCCTGATCTGGATGGTGGCGAAAGCAGCGGTGACGTTCGTCAGGACATAGGATCCGCCGCCGGCATCCGCAAACACCCCGAGATTCACGAGAACGCCCTTGGCGGGATCGTCAAGCGCGACGGCCACGTCAATTCGCTCCTGCAGTTGTTCGTCCACCTCGATCATGGTCACCCCAACAAACGGCCGCCCGGTTTCCTTGTCGGTGATCGGCAAATTGGGCGGCTGGTTGACCAGGACGGGCGGATCATTGCGTCCCTCAACCACAAGGGTGATTTCCGCGGTATGTCGATCGCTGCCCGCTTCATGGACGACCACCTGGGCCAGTCCGGTCACCAGGATGCCGGAATCATCCGCGACGCGGTAGGAGAAGGTCTCCGTATAAGGATAAGATCCGGGAAAGGCGGCCGCAGGCGTATATCGCACCGTATTGGATCCGCTGAGGAGCACGGTCCCGCCCGCATCAGCCCCGAAAACACTGTCTAAAACGTACTCTTCGGCATAGGCGGCCCCCAGCACATCGTTGGCCAGAACGTCCAATTCCTCGTCCACGGCATCGGAAGGCACGCAGAACAGGTTGGGCAAGGTGGGCAGGCTGCCCACACGCACCTGAACGGGCGCGGTGCCGGTGCCGCCCAGGCCGTCGTTGACATCATAGGTGAACTGGTCCATGCCCACGAAACCGGTTGCCGGCGTGTAGACCACGTTCGCCCCGTTGATGACCACGGTTCCGCCATAAAGTGTCGGCGACACCCCGGTGATGCTCCAGCCGGCGGAAGTGCCCGGCAGGGCAAAGTCGTTCGCCAAAACTGGCAGGGCGTTGCCGGTTGAATTCCGGGCGACGGTAAAGGCGTCGGCCTGGGTGACAGCCACCAGGTTGCTGGCTCGGTTTTCCACCCGCACGCGCACCACGCCGGAGGCCCGGCGATCGCCGCCATCGGAGATTTCATACGTGAACTGCTCCACGTAGCCGGACGCAGGAATAAGCACGGGCCGGTACAGCAGCGACTGCCGGTCCGGTGAAATCTCGACGGACCCGCCCTGATTGGGGGCATTGGTCCCCTCGCCCAGCGCGATGATTTCCATGACCTGATCCAGCGGGGGCTGAATCCGGTCGTTCCACAAGACCGGCAGGGTGAAGCACCGGGCAACGTTGGTGCCGGGCGCGATCTCGAAGAACACCGCATAATCGTCGTCGTTCGCAAACAGGTCGCCCCGCCGCACCGAAATCGTCACCCGCGTGACATCCGACGACGCGGAATCCGACATCAGATAGGTGAAACTTTCCTCGCCGTAGAAACCATCGGCCGGAGTATAGACCAGTGTATCCCCGGCCTTGGAGACGAGGCCGCCATTGTCCGGGGCATCGGGGCCAGTGCCAATGCTCAGGATCGAATAGGTCCGGTTGACGTTCGGATAACCGATATCGTTGGTCAGGACAGGCAGGACATAGCCGGAGCCGCCGCCCCGCACGATGTAGCGGTCGGGATTGGCATAGGTGCCGGACGGCACGGTGGCAATGGTTACCCGCCCGGTGGCGGTGCGGGGAGCAGCGCCGGCGTCCTGCACCACGTAGTTGAAATCCAATTGGCCCACGGTGCTTGACGGCGTAAAGAGCAGGTGCGTGCCGCTCCCGGCCACATGCAAGGTGCCAATGGCGGTGGGATCGGCGGGATCCACCGACAGGATTGTCAGGGTGCCCTGCCCATTGGGCATGATGCGATCATTCGCCCGCACAGGCAACGCCACTGGGACGGGATTGGTGGTGGCGGCAATCGTGTAGAAGTCCGACACCACCTCCAACGGACCCACGACGATGGACAGTACACCTGTGCCGGTTCCCCCGATTTGATCGGTGGCCACGTAGCGGATCTGCTCGGTGCCGATAAACCCGGGCTGGGGCGAATAGATCAACCGGGTTCCGGCGGCATTGGTTGTCAGCGTGCCAAAGGCCGCCGGATCAAGGATGTCCAGGATGCGGAGAGAGGCGGTCGATCCCGTCACCAAGCCGTCGTTGGCCAGCACGTCCAACTCGTTACTGAAGCTGCCCGGCAGCACGCTGCACGTGTCGTTTTGGATCGCCAGGGTGCCGCGCCGTTCGATGATGTTGACCACTACGTCCGCGCGGGCCGTGGCGAAGCCCCCGGCGTTGACCTCATACGTGAACGTCAGCGGGGCCAGCCCGTTGGTCGCCG
The DNA here is from genome assembly GCA_012514035.1 of Lentisphaerota bacterium. Lineage (GTDB taxonomy): Bacteria > Verrucomicrobiota > Kiritimatiellia > CAIQIC01 > Lenti-01 > Lenti-01. The sequence goes on from JAAZBB010000066.1 coordinate 10,095, forward strand.
AAAAGACGAAAGCATTGTTCGTCAGGACCGGCTGGCCCGGGAGCGACGAATCCACCAGCGCCGCAATCGTCAGGCCTGCCCCCGTCTGGGGCAGCATGTGGTCGTTGGCCCGCACATTCAGGACCACGGTTTCGCCGGCCGCCACCGTGAAGGCATCGTCGGCAGCATGCAGCATGCCGTTGAGGGACGGGATGACGGACCGGACCATGACCCGCCCGCTGCGGGTGTCGCCCCGATCGTTCTGGATGGTGTACCGAAAATAATCGTCCCCGACAAAATTGGCCGGCGAACTATACACCACATACGAGCCGTCGGGGCTGATTTCCACGAGGCCCCCGTGCAAGGCCGGACCGGCGCCGACAATGACCAGGACGCCGGCCGAATCCGTGTAGTCACGATCATTCGCCAGGACATCCAGCGCGCGCCCTTGCGTGCCGGCCGGGACATAAAACTCGTCGTTTACGGCAAACAGGAAACTGTTGTCCGTAATGGTGTAGTTGAACCGGTTGGTGAAGGACTGCCAGTCGGCCAGTTGGTTCAACAGGTCGGAAACCGTGGCATCATGCGTCACGTTGGAAATGCTCATGTCCACCTGGGCCTGGCCGGGATTGGGCACATTGGCGACCGCAAGGATGGCCAGGCGGTCGTCCGGTTCCCGGCCATCGATGTCGATGTCGACATCTGGATCGCTGTTGAACCGTGGATCGAAGACCAGGACCTCGTCTTCATGGGTAATCAAATGGTCGGGATTTGCGACAGGAGTGTCGTTCATGCCCATCACCAGGACGGCAACCAACGAGGTGACGGTGCCGCCGGTCATGCCGTCGGAGACCACGACGGAGAAGGTGTCAATGACCATCTCGTCGCGGACGAGGGCCTGCAGGTTGGTCGACACGGCCGGGTCATAGGCAATCACCCCGCCAGCCAGCGACAGGGCCGCGTTCAAGCGGCTGGTCGCGCCGTCCACCGCGATCAGTTCGAGCACGTCGATCCGGTCCAGGTCGGCGTCGTTCGCCAGCAGGACCGCGCTGGAGATGTCCAGCGGAGAGTTCTCATCGGTCACGAAGAAATCCCGCAGCACAAGCGTACCGGGCAGCGTCCCGCTCAGGTCGAGTGCGTGCAGATCGGTCACCCCGCTCAGGCCGGAAGCCGGCGGCCGGGTGTACATCAGGTCCAGCCCGCCCGAGAGCACATCTTCCAGCGTGTTGCTTTCGGTGGCGAGCGGGGCCAACAGATCGAGCGGGGCCGGATCCGGCCGGGATTCGGGCGGATTGTTCACGCCGGCGACCACCACGTCCAGCGGGCCGATGCCGATCCCGCCATTGCGGTCCTGCACGGCGTAGTACAGGCGATTGGTGTACAGCTCCCCTTCCGCCAGGCCCTGCAGGAACGCCGACACGGACGCATTGTAAAGGATGTGGTCCTCCTGCGGATTGGCGCGCAGGATCAAGGTCACGGCAGCCCCGACATCGGTCATGGCGGTGTAGCGGTTGGCTTCGTTGAGCACGACCCACACGCCCCGGTCCGGATGGTCCTCCACGAAGAAGCGCGGGATCTCGAACGAGTCCTCGTCAACCGTGCGGACGGCGTGATAGCCGTTGTAGGTCGGATGGCCGCCGTAGTTCGCGATCAGCACTTCGTCGCCGGTGCTCAAGCCATGGGCGGGGGCGTGCACGGTCACCGGCATCTGTCCCGGCGTTCCCGAATAACCCGTGATTGGATTGACGGCGCCCAGCACCCCGGCTACGCGCAGGGTTTCCCAAGTGTCGTCCGTATCGATGTCCGTGTCGTTACTCAGCACGTCCTGCGTGAGCATGTCCGGCGGCGGGACCGGATCGCCGGGGAAGGCCAGCGCGGAGCCCGCCAGTTCCGGCCGCGCCATGAGGCGCACGGTGGAGCGCTCGGTGACGTTGGTGATGGCATCCGGCACGGCGACCGGCGGATCGTTGACGCCGATCACGCGGACCGAGGCGGCAGTTTCGCTGCGGGCGGTGGGCGCCCGCGGCTCGATGGTTTCCCACATCCCCGGCGCGCCCAGGGGACCGGGAACATATTCCACCGGGATGAGGAAGGTGTTTTCGTCCAGGATCTCCAATACGGGGAACGTTTGATTGTAGGGGGCATGCGCGGCGCCCGAAATCGTGACGAGGTCGTTGGTTTTCAAGCGGTGGTTGGTGGCCATGACCGCGGTGTTGGAACCGGAGGCGGCATAGCCCTCGACCGGCGCCGAACCGATATCGATGATCTCGTAGCGGAACGTGTCGATGATTTCCACACCGACCGGCAATTGCGCCAGCAGCGGCGCCTGGCGCGGATCATAGGCGAGGCTGTTGCCGCGCAACGGGGTTGCCGAGGGCAACACCGTCACGGTGGCGCCCAGGCCGGACAGCGTGACGGCCGCATCCCCCGCCCCGGGTTCGGACAGAGTGCTGACGTCCACGATCACCAGCCGGTCGGTACCGTCGCTGTCGTGGTCATTGGCGAGCACGTCCAGCCCGGACAAATCATCCTCCGTCACCGTCAAGTAGTCCGGCCGGGCCAGGGGTTCCGCGTTGTCCTGGCCGAACGGCGTGCCCCCTGAATCCGCGCCGGGCGACATCGGGAGGCCAGCCGGGTCCTGGATGATCAGGCCCCCGAAGGGCCCCGCCACGATGAAGCGGTGCGGCACCAGCGAATACCCGCGGAACTGGGGCGCCAGCGAGATGGAGCTGCCGGCGGTGTCCAGCAGATTGGTGCCGGTGGCCGGATTCAGATAGACGCCCTGGTAGCCTTGGCGCGCAAGGGATTCCGGCGCGCCGTCCCGGCCGATCGAAATCACGCCGCGGGGCTTCAGATCCAGCGCCGCATTGGTGACGGAGGGCTGGATGACCGGCGTCGGGTTGAGCGGACTGGTCAGCATGAAGGGCGCGTTGGTAAAGGCGAGTAGCAGGCCGAATCCAGGGTTGACCAGCGTATTCGCGGGATCGCCGGCTGCAAAGAGATCGTTGGTGCCGACGAGGATGCTGTCGGCAAAGTCGTGCACCTTCTCGCCATCCACGAACAGGGAGTACGGGGCGAAATCGATCGGGGTGGAGTCGCGCCGGACGAAGAGTTCGACATAGTTGACGCCGGCGTCATCGAAGAAGATTTCGTTGATGACCAGCCGGCCCTGCGCATTGAACTCGATGGCGCCGGTGTCGGGCACGCCTTCGCGCAGCACCCCGCGTTGATCGACGGCGACCGCCGTGGCCTGCCCATTGCCGATGGCGGGGCTGCCGGGCAGCAATCCGTAGTGGGGCGTGGGATCCCCGTACGGATCCAGCGACGCCAGGCGCGGATCGACGGAAGTGGCATCCGAGGCGTGGTCCAGCAGGCCCTCCGGATAGAAGGTCGTCTGGGTGGAGTCGTCGCACACATTGCCGCCCAGCGACACGAATTCGCCGGCGCCGGTCACGTCCAGGTTGCGGCCGGAAAAATCGGAGAAGATGGAATTCAAAACCCGGATGCGGGTGCCGAAGCCAACGCTGAGAGCCGCGCTGGCCCGGTCGGAGGCATCGACGTTGGCGGCGAATGTCGTGTGGGTGACGAAGGCGCTCATCAGCGAACTGGGCGTGCGGTTCTGCACCACCAGGGCACCGCCGCCCGCCCCGGAACTGTTGGGCTGCTGGTTGCCGTCGAACGTGGTGTTGACGATCCGGATGTCCTTGTCGGAATAGACCGACACACCCGCGCCGCTCATGCCGGTATCCTGGGCCAGCCGGTTGCGGGCGATATAGCAGCCGTCGAGGATCAACTGGCCGCCGTCCACATCCACGGCCCCGCCATATTGGGTGGCGCGGGAATCCACCACGGCGCACTGGCGCAAGGTCAGGAAGCCGTTGCTTTCCACCAGCACTGCGCCGCCGAACGAGGCAGTGCCGTGTGCCAGCGTCACCCCTTCCAGCGTCACCCGGGACCGGATCCGGAAAAGCTGGCGGTTCGGAACCCCGTCCCCGTTGTTGTCCCCGCTGATGGTCAGGAGGTTGGCGCCGGGCCCCTTGATGGTAAGGTTGCGGATCAGGGTGTTGGCCGCCGTCCCCGGCATGCGCACCATGGCCGGATAGTCGGGCAGCGCGAAGGTGATGACGTCGTTGTTACCGGCCTGGGCAAGCGCATAGGTGAACGAACCGGGCAGGCCGTCGTTCTGCGTACGAACCACGAGATGGTTGCGCGGCTCGTCCTGGACCTGGATGTAGAGAGACGTGGTCGTGGTCAACAGGGCATAATCGCGCGCCGTCAAGGTGAAGGTGGTGCCGCCGGGATCGTCCGGCGGGAACACGAACGCCGGATTGACCGCGTAAGCGATGTTGGTCAACGAATCCAGGATGTTGCTGACTGAACCGGACATCTCGTAGGCGCCGGCGCCCGCCGCGCTGAACCCGCCGAGCTGGGCGAGGCTCCCCTTGTTGACATTGTCGATCGACAGGGTGAACAGCACGGAATCGGTGTCGTCATTCGTCAAGCCGATTTCCGCGAATGGGTACAACTGCACCGCGGGCGGGATCAGGACCGGCTGCTCTTCGGGCACGTTTAGAATCCGGGGCGGGTTGTTGACGCCGTTGATCCGGATTTTCACGCTGCTGTTGGACGCAGACAGGCCGGCGGCATCCGTCACGGTCAGCGTGAGCGTGGAATCGGCCTTGGTGCCCACCGGCACCGCGCCGGGCGTAGGCGCATACGTTACCCCCCGCAGCGTCATGAAGAGCTCCGCCGGCGTTGCAAAGGCAAAGGTGTTGGAAGAGAACGATCCCAGGGCGGGCGCGGATTGCGACAGGGTTGCCATGACCGGCTGCTGGCCGCCCTGGTCCAAGTCCTCAATGTGCACCGTGGGATAGATGACAAAGGGCGGATTGGCGTCCGACGTAATGATGGTTTCGCCGAGGATCCCGGTGATCACGGGGGCGTTCTTCCGCTGCTCCAGGGTCAGGGCATTGGTTTCGATCGCCGTCCCGCCGTAGCCGTCGGTCAGGGTGAAGCGGAAGGCGATCACCTCGGTCGGATTGGTCATGACGCCCAGAACCGGAAAGACGCTGATGTTGCGGATCTCCGATTTAAGGAGCATGACATTGTTCGTCAGCACGCTCACGGGGCCGATGCTGATCAAGCTGGCCTGGTTCGTGTCCACCAATTCGATAGACAGCGTAAACTGCTCCTCCCCGATGTCGGGATCGGAGATGTAATCCACATTGAAGGGCTGGGCGGAGACGCCCTCCACCACCGCCGTTGGATTCAACAGCATTTGAAACGTGGGCGGACTATTCACGACTTCGATGGACAGGGTGACGGTGTTGGTCACCGTAATCCCGTCGGCCACCCCCCGCACGCGCACCGAGGCCGAGACGTCGTTGATGCTTCCCGGAATCCCCTGGGCGGCGATTGGCTGCACGGCCAGGCCGGCCATCGCGGCCGTGACCTGGGCCGGCGTCCCCGTGCGGCTGAATGTGGTCAGGCTGTTGGAAAACAGGGCGAATTGATCGCTGCCCAGCACCGCCGTGGCCACCAGTATCTCGGAAGTCGGCATGAGGTGGTCCACGTCGTTGATGCCGATGCCGGCAAAGACATTCGTCGACCCGATCGAATTGTCGAAAGCGGAGTTCACCATGCCGGTGATGGCGGACGGGTCCGCGACCGGCGTCACGACCAGGGTGAACGACGTCGAGTTGGTGTAGATGCCGTCCGACACCGCCAGCGTGACCACGCTGGTGCCGTTGATGTCCGGCTTGGGCGCCAGCGTGATGAAGCGGTTGGACCCGGTCCCTCCGCCGAATGTCATCTGGGGCAGATCGATCAAGGCCGTATTGCTTGAACTGGGGGTCAGCGTCAAGGCGGCCAGGCTGGTGTCCGGATCGGTGACCACGAACGCGACATTGGTGGTCTTGTCCTCCAACATGGTCCGGTTGTTGATCGCGCTGATGGTGGGCGGATACGGCTTGAAGACGACCACGAACGGCGCGGTGCTGGTCACGCCCCCCGACACCGCCGAAAGGCGCCCGGTAACGGTTCCGGAAGTGTTGATTAAGGGCTTCAAGGAGAGCGTGCCGTTGGTAACCCCAGTGTAGGAGAACGTGAGGTTGGCCTGGGGAACAATCGCGGTCCCGGCCGTGATGACCCCGCTAATGACCGTGTTTGTCGGGGAGAAATTGAATTTACCCGTAAAGGTTGCGCCGGGAGATGCATTCGTGGCGGGACTGGAAAACAGCAGGTTGAGGTCGGGGGCTTGCGCCACGACGACGCCCGGCAGCAGGGCCAGGGCCAGCGCGGCCGATTTCCACAACCCGCTTGCCCCGGTAACAATGGCACCAAACTTCTGTGTTTTCATGCGGCAATCACCTGGGGTTTGATGATGGGGTTGGGGTCCGGATTGTTTGGAATGAAAGGGAACCGAGATGGTCATGGGTGCTCCTCGCGCTGGGGGACGAGGTCCGCCACGGGCCGCAATTCCGGCGGCGCCGGGGCGACAGCCGGCGGCAGCGCCAGGCGGGCCGCCTTGTCCGGGTTGATTTCAATCTGGACCTCGGCCAGCAAATTGCTTTTGAAGGTGCGTTCGACCTCTTCCTGCTTGAGGCGGATGAGGCGACGGCGCAGGGTGGGCGCTGCTTCCTCAAAAGGCTCCACACGGGCTTCGCGGCGGTCCGACTTCATGACGACGTACAGCCCATCCTCCGCCGCGATCACCTCGCTGACCTCCCCCGGTTCGAGCGAAAAGCCAGTTTCGATCACGGCCGTCGGCTGGCGCTGGCCCCGGTCGACATCCTCGAACCAGCCGAGATCTCCGCCCCGGTAGCGGGTGCCGGGGTCTTCCGAATACCGGGCGGCTACGGTGCCAAAGCCAGGCAAGCGGCCCTCCTGGGTTGCGGTGGCCGGATCCGCCAGAAAAGCCGCCCGCCCCTGCTCCAAGTCCGCCCGGAGTGCCGCCGTGGTTTCCTCGGGATCGCGCCGGCTCACCCGCCGATACAGCATGGCTAACCGGAACATTTCCGGGCGGGTGTACGCCTCGGGATGGGCGTCGTAGTATGCGCGCAGCTCTTCATCCCCCACCCGGACCGCGTCCCGTTCCACCTGCAGCGAACGCTCCAGCCACTGGCCCAACTTCTTGTTTTCCAATTCCCGCCGGATCGCGGGGTCCTGCATGATGTCGGAGCGTTCGGCCTTTTGCAGCATGGCCTGCCGTTCAATGAGTTCCTGCAGGATCGCCTGGGAATCGCCCAGGGGCCGCCCGGACTCCTGGCGGCGCCGGACTTCGAAAGCGAAATCGTCTTCGGTGATTACGGCATCGCCCACTCGCGCCAAGGGGGCGGGCGCGACCGCGGCAGGCTCCTTCCGGCCACAGCCCGCCGTCGCCATGCACGCGACCAGCACAATACACCAAGCCCACCGATGGATGCCGCGCCAGATCGACATCACGGCACCAACATCACTTCGACGCCGATGAACACGGCCGGGCCATCGCCGACCAGAGCTTCGTAGAAGACCTGGGCGGGATCGCTCGTCCCGGCAGGGGCGGCCATTGGCACCACCGCGACCGCCTGCCCGTCCCAGGCCTGGAGGTCGGTGGTGGCCAGCACCCGGTACTGCACATCGGCAATGCCTACGGGTTTCCGGAAAGTCACCCCCACCTTGCCGTCTTGCCGGAACAGGCGGGGCAGGCCGCCCGGATCGGGCTGGTGCGGATCAAGGCCAAACGCATACCGCTGGAAGTGCGAGATGCCGGTCTGGCCATCATCCGCGGAGGCAAACGTGGCGACATCCCCTGCGGCGTCGGGGAACTCGCGGGAACGCCAACCGGCGAAGGAATCGGCGCGTTCGATGAGCGCTACCAAGGCCTGGCCGCTGCCTTCCACCCGGTAATTGGAATCGGGCCTGATGGTGATGTTCACGGTTTCCATACCGCCGGCCAGGACGGCGTCAGCCTTGGGCACAACCTGCAAGAACGCCACTGTCTGATTGGGCGCCATGTAAACCTGGCTGGACAAGGTGTTGTAATCGCCGCCATTGGACGCCGTGCCGCCGATCGTCAGGCGAATCATCACGTCGCTGGCCGTCACGTCGCGCCGGGTGATCTGGAAGAGGCCCGGGGACGTGGTATCTTTTACCGCGATGGGCTCGACGGCTTCGATCGCAACCAGCATCAACCGGTCCTCGATGGTGACGATGGCCTGGGAGGCGGCCCCGATGCGATAGCCCGTTCCGGGAGAAACAGTCAATTGCACGGCCTCGGCTGGTTCGGCGATGCCGTCCGCGAAGGGGACAACCGGCACCTCCACCGCCGTTGCGCCCGCCGGCAGAATCACCGTCGCGGGTACTAATTGGCAATCCACCCCGTTTTGGGCCGAACCGCTGATCAAGATATTCACGACCAGGTCCTCGCTCAGGCTGCCTTGGCGCGTGAGGGTAAAGATCCCGGGCGAAGGCCCGTTTTCGCTGGCTTGCGGCTGGCTGGCGGCCACCGAAATCATCGGCTCCAGGACCAGCGGACCGACTCGCAGGCGGCCCGATTCGATCAGGGTGTAGAGATCAGCCTCGGCCGCGGACAGTCCGGGCAGAGCCACCGCCAAGTTGGTGAAGCCAGCGCCATTCCCGTCCAAGTCGGTTTGGATTTGAGAAACGCCCGCCGTCTGCACCACTCGCAGGTACTGGTGGGCATAGGCACCGGCACTGGCCGGGATCCGGGACAAGTCCACGACATCCTGCTCCGCCACGCTGAAATCGCTGATCGTGATCCGGCCGGTTTCGAAAGATTGGGCGACAAACCAATCAGCCGCCGGTCCGCCCGTCAGACTGCCACCTTGATTCCCGGCCACGAGCACGTCCTCGCCCTGGCCGCCGGACGCCACCGCGTCCGGGGCGGCTGCACCGATGATCTTGTACGAACGGTCCGGCCCGTAAGCCGCGACATAGGCAGCCAGGGCGTCGGAGGCCAGTCCGGCGCTCGGCGCGGCCAAGGCGACATTTGCAGGAAACGCCGTCCCATCGAGAATGACATACCCCGCCTGCGCATCGAAATAATTTTCGAGCCGCTGGCCTTCCAGCGCACCCAACGAGGCGGGAATCTGGATGGCGGGTTCATAGCCCAGCAGGAGGACCGTGCCGGCATAAGCCGGATGATCGGGATTTTCGTCGCGCACTTCGAGGTCGAAGGAGCCCGGGGCATGGTTCGATCCGTCATGGTCATAGATCACTCGGCCCTGCTGCAGGTCGGTCTGCGTGAAGGTGGCGCCGGAGGCCAGGATCGTGTCGGGCTGTTCCGGGTTGGCCTGCACATTCCGCAACGAGAGGGTCCCCGCCGAGGGCGGGCGCGTTAAAGTGTAGACCAATTCATCGGCGGAACTGTCCAAGTCGGCGGTATCCAGCAGGATGCCAGTGGAACCGGACGGATACACGATGACTTCCCCGGTCAACAGCTCCGGCTCCCGCGCATCGCGGGTGGGATCGAGCCCGCGCAGGTAGGCCTCCAGGGCGGACAGGCCATCCCCGCGAAGATCGGCCGCGGCATCGGCGGGATCCTGCTTGTCGAGTCCGTAGCGGTCTTCCCACCAGTCGGGCATGCCGTCGCCGTCGGAGTCCGTTGCCGCACGGTGCAGGCCCAGGTCCATCCGGTACGTGGCGGTGCGCAGGAGCTGCTCGGTGGTGAACGCGCTGCCCGCGGGGCCCAGCAGCACCGCCGGCTGGCCGTCCACCGCTACCGCGGCATGCAGGTTAACCTGCGGCACGGGCGGCATCAGGATGCCGCCCGGATTCGGATCCAACCCGAGCGCGAGGGCGGCATGCGGCACGTTCAGGCGATAGGAATACGTGTCGTCAAGCAGGTAGAGCGACGTTTCCAGGGTCACCGCCACCCCGTCGGAGCGCTGGATGGTCCAGGTCAACCGCCCGGCGGTGACCAGGAAGTCCTGCGCCGACGCGGTGCCCAGCACCTTCCCGTAGAAAACGGTGTGAGGTTCGGTAATGGTGGACTGGGCCCGCAGCACCGGGACCGCGCCGCCGAGCGCCAGGGCTGCGCACGCGACGGCCAGCGCGTTCCGGTATTCGGACCTGAAGGGGATCGTTGTGCTCATGGCGTTCTGTTTCCTTCCCGTGCTCAATTCCCGCTGAACCCGTAGGTTTGGAAAATCAACTTGATGTCAGTCACCTGGTCAATAAACCGGTCGAGGCCCTCGTCGGGATCACTGTTCAGCGTCAGGCCCGGAATGATCAGCAGCCATTCGGTGTTCCAGACAGAACGCCCGACCAGGCGGCTGTCATAGACCAGTTCGTCAAAGTCCACGTCCGCCTCGGCGTTGTGGTAGGCGCGGAAGCTGGAGTACCGGCGCGGCGACCCGATCCGCCCGTTCAAGCTGTCCAGCAGCGGCGTGAAGCTGCTGCGGTCCAGCGCGGCGCTGACCGACGGCAACGGAACCGGGATCTGCTGGTCCACGACCTTCCACACGCGCACCTTGTCCGGAGTCGGGCTGTTGGCAATCGACATGATGTCCGCGCCCACCGGGATCAAATACACGCGCGGGGCCTGCGGCAGATCGTTGAGCACATCGTCGGACAGGTAGTCGGAGAACCACACCCCGACCGCGCGGATCTTGTTGGCGAAAACCGACGGATCGTAGGCGTGATCGCCCCCGCTGAGCGGGTGCCCGAAGACGTTTTGACCCGCCAGGATGCTGGTCCCGAACCGCAGGACCAGGCCGGGTTCCACCGCCGCATTGCCGTCGGCGTCGATGTCCGATGCAAACGGACGGGCATAGTACCGGTACTCGGGCACCTCCCAGAGATTGTCCACCCGCGCATTTTCCAAGGTCTGCCGCCACAGGGTATCCGCATCCCCCCCGCCGCCCGGGAACTGGTTGTCGCCCACCGGCTGGGTTTCCCCGCTGGGCAGGATGCGGAACAGTTCGGTGCGTAGCGATAGCTTGCCCGTTTCGGTTTGCGGATTGTTGAAGCCGAGCTGGCCCTTCAAGGCGTCGTGGTTGATGCGCAGCCGGGCGAGGACGTCTGCCAGGCCCCCCTCGCCCAGCTGGGGCACGCCATCCGCAATGTAGCCGAGGGTGCGCGCCCGGATGATGTCGGAGAACAGGGCGCTGGGCGAACCGGCGTCGGCGGGATCGAGGTTGGTCTCGTAGTCATAGGCCTTGGCCGCCAGGTAGACATACCGCGCGGCGACGTCGAACATGGAATTGTACACCTGCAGGGCATGGTTGCGATGCACCCGGAAGGTCATGTCCTGGTAGCGGTTCATCTGTGTCATCGCGGCGACCCGCTTGTTGAACGCGGCGCGCTCGTCGATCAGCCGCGAGCCCTTGGCGATCACGGACCGGTAGCGCTCGGACAAAGCGCGCAAGGCCTCGATTTCCTTGAAGAGGGCGATGCGCTTGACCGGCTCGTCGCCCACCAGGTCCTCGATGCTCTTGAGCAACTCGCGCTGGGACTGGGTCCGTTGCGCAGCTTCGTTGGCCAGATTGACCTCCGTTTCCGCGATATCCAGCCCGATCTCGGTGGCCAGCAGGATGGCCCGGGTGATGATTTGGCCCGCGTTGATGCCGGTCTCGATTGTGGTTCCGGTAATGCCGATCGCGCCACGGACCGGTGCCAACGCATCGCCCGGCGACACCGCCACGCCTCCGGTCGGCAGGTTCTTGGGGACGGTTTCGGCCGCGGCTTTCGTGAGGCTCACGGCGGTGTTCTGCGCATCCGAATAGATTTCGATGATCGTGTTCAGGGCCTTGACGAAATTGCCGACCGCATACTTGACCCGGGTGAAGACGGCGTTGCGGAGCCGGATTTCCTCCGTGGTGAAAAGCTGGGCATTGGCCAGGCGGATGGTCCGGATGATTTGCCCCGCCAGGGCGTCCCAGGCCCCGATGGCCCCGGCCACTTCTGCCTCCTGCTGGATCATTTCGTTAATGATGGACTGCAGTTCGCCGACCGCGGGCCGGCTGCCCCAGGCCGACGGCGCCTGGAAGCTGTACCCGGACGCCTTGACGGGCATCACCTGGCTGAAGTCATCCAGCGGCACCTTGGGATTCGCCAGGTCGGTGTAGGCCACGGAGTACAAGCCGTCGCGGGCCAGGGCGGGCGTGGTGCCGGCTGCATCGGGCGCGAAGGTGGGGGAGAACATGGTGCGCATGTCCTCGCCCAGCGTCGTGATGCTGAGGCCCCCGTCCCCGTTATAGGCTGACAACATGTCGCCTCCGGTCAACACTCCGTTCGTGTCGAACGAGGCAAACGCCAAGGTCGGGCCGGGGACGGTCTGGTTGTTGATCTCGCGTACGTTGACGTACATATAGAGCGCCAGGTCCGGCCCGTCGTAGCCGGCGGGATACAGCTTGCCGGGGCCGACTGTGCCGTCGTAGGGACGGCCGAAGATCTCGATCAGCTGGTTGCGATAGGACAAGTCCTCCTGGAACACATTGTTGCGGAACTCCGCTTCGGTGACGGCGGTCTGGCGCAAGCGGTTCTGCGAGGCGTTGGCGTTGTCCCACACCGCGCAAGCATTGTTCAAGGCGATCGCCGCCCGGTCGTAGATCTGCTCGAAATAGGAGCGGCCGAACACCAGGTCGTCAACCATCGCCGGTGTGATGTCGAACGGCACCGCCTGCGCGGACAGTCGCAGCGGGTTCAAGCCGCGGTTGGCGTCGTCGAAGGTCTGCTGGATGCTGTTCAGGTTGGCCGAGACCACCTTGATGTCGGCGTTGGCCTCGCGGTCGACCTTCTGGATGCCTTCCAGCGTCTCGTTCGGATGCTGCGAGGGCAGCAGCGCGTTGGCCACCACCCAGTCGAAATAGGCGCCCTGCGCGGCCCGGCGGGCCCAGTCCTGCACGCCCCATGCCCGGTCAGGATTGACGTCGGCATAGCCCTGCCACTGGGAGGCGGGGTCTTCGACGTAATGGTCGCGGTAGGTCGTCGCGAGGATTTCCGTCCCCGCGCGCGCCTTGGCCGCGGCCACCTGCGCGAACTTGCGCTCGTCGAGGAAGTCCACCTTCAGAACGATGTCCATCAGGTTGTAGAACTCGGACCGCGACACCCAGTTGAAGTACGGATGGCGCAGCAGCTCGTATTGCTTGCGCAGCGCGGTCAGGTAATGGCCCCAGGCATCGCCGTGGCCCTGCGGATACAGGATCATCGCGTCGTCCTCGTCCAGGAAGCCGTCCGCGTTGATGTCGCTGATATGGTAGTTCATGGCATAGGCCGCCTCACCCTCGCCCTTGGTGAAGTTCCAGAAAAGCCGGTTGTAGACGGGGCGGGCGAAATAGTCGTCGGCGCCCCGCAGCAGGGCGAGCTCCTCCTCCAGCAGGGAGGACATCTGGTTCTGGAAGCAGAACACCGCCGGGGCCAAGGCCCCGTATTCCACCGAGCCGCTGCCGATTCCGATCGTTGGATCCCGGGCGTCGGTATAGGCTTCGTTGCCCAGCAGGGTGTAGAAATCGGATATCCGCGTCGAAGCCAGTTGCAAGGCATTGGCGATAGCCGGAGTGGTGACCGGGGAGGACAGGTTGATGCTCAGGTCGCTGCCTCGGTTGAGGATCGTCTCGTACAACTCGATCAGTCCGACGTTCTCGATGACGTTCTTGTCGGGATTCAGGGCGACGGCCCCCTCGAAGCGCGGGCCGAGCTGCTGGAGCATACTGGACACGGTCGAGGGGCTGTCGCCTTCGAAATCACGGATGCGCGCTTCGTAGGGGTTGACCGCATCCAGCACGCGCTTGATCCAGCCCATGGCCAACTGGGCCCGATAGTCGGGATAGCTGTCGAGGTCGTAATCGTTGAACGGGTCGTTGTTACCCGCGCCCGCCCACTCGAAGTTGACCTGGTCGTCGCCGTTCTGCTGCGGCTTGTACCAGTCCGTGCCGGCCACCGTGTCGTTCTTGTGCCGGTAGCGGGCGAACCACCACGAATCCGCCAGCAGGGTTTCGGGCGTGTTGGGATTGCCCTTCAACAGGACTTCCGTCCGGCCCCGGCCCTGCTGGCCGGTCAGGTCGGGGAACAGCAGCCACGGCCCCGCGGAGGCGCGGTCCACGATGTAGGGCGGCATCACGTTCAGGCTCCCGTCGTCGGGCCGGTACCACCACTCGAACACCAGATCGTCTGCGTTCGCGCCGAAATCACCGGTGTGGCGCAGCACCACGTTTTCGTCGAACACGTTGTCGGACAGCACGGTCTGGATGGAACCGCGATACCGTTCGCGCCGGTCCACCTGGATGACGTGCAGGGTCACCGGCGAACCGCCCATGCTCGGGTCGTTGTTTTCCGCCACGGTGACCCAGCTGACGTCCGGATAGGGGGTCGGCGGATTCCCGGGAATGACGCCAAACGGATCGAGGAATCCACCGTTGGGGATCAGGGCCAGCCCGGGGCCGAACTGATGGGCGGGCTCGGGGGTCTTGGGGTCGGTCTGCGGCACGAGCACGTCGGAACCCGGCTCGATCGGCACCTGCAGGGGCAGCCCGGTCACCGGATTGCGCTGCACCTGCTGTTGCAGGCCGACGAGATACTGGCCGTTGATGAATTGGCCGTTCGCGCTTTGCAGTTCGGCGGGATTGCGCGATTTCTCATAGAGCGCCAGTACGGCCCCCCGCCAGGCGGCATCAGTATCGGCGGCGAGGCCCAGGAGATCGTCGCGGTCGCCGGGCGTCAGGATGTTGGGCTCCAGCACATAGACGGCCGGCGGCGGCGCGGTCAGGGCGGGGTCGCCGATGTCCTTGTCGTTGAGCAGACCGCTGATCTCGAGGCGGCCGCTGACGGTCAGCCCGGTGACCGGATCGACGCTCTGGGCCAGCGGATCATAGCGGAAGCGTTTTTGGAGCGAGGCCGGCAGGTCGTTGAAGACATACTTGCCGCCGCTGACCCGGGTGCGGCCGGATGCCGGCAGCAGCGGGGTCGGGAAATCGCCGATCGGCAGGGTTTCGGTGCGCACGTCCAGCACCTGCCCCATCCGCACGGTCCAGCTGTTGGTCAGGAGCGGAGTCTCGGCGCGCGGATTCAGCGCGTCGAACACGACCTCGCCCACCGCGAACGCCAGCACCCCGGGCAGCCCCGGCGTCGGGACCGTTTGCAACTGGCCGTTGTCGTCCAAGACCGGCATGGTGGGATGGTCCTGGCGGTATTCGCCGCCCGCAAACGTCAAGGTCTCCCCCGCCTTGAGGACCGGCGCCACCTGGGGCCAATCGCTCTTGTAAAGAATCCGGTTCGGCCACGCATTGGTCTCCACGGCGGCCGTTACCAGGCTGCCGCTGGACAGGCCGCGCAGGAGGCCGATGTTGGCCGGCATGAACGAGACGCTGTCGCCTGTGTTGGGGAACGACGCGCGCTTTTGTCCGGTTTCTTCGTTGTACAACACCCGGCCCGGCTCGCTGGGCGGCCACCAGAAATCCGGCGCCATGGGGTAGTAGATCGAGAAGGTGAACCAGGCGTTCGATCCGCCGGAGACCGCCCAGCTGGTGCTCTTGTGGTCTTCCCAATAGGTGGATTGCCCCTTGAGGTTCACGCCGAAGGTCTCCGGACAAGGCGAGGCGCCGATGACCACACCCAGCGGATAGAACGGGATGACCGGTTCGCCCGCCTCCATCACGACATGCGGCTGTTGCACCAGGTCCAGCGGCGAGGCCGTCACCTCGGTTTGGTTCGAGGCCGGCGTGACCAGGGTCTGGTTGGCGAAATAATAGTTCGGAAGGTTCGCGTCCTCTTTCTCCACCTTGTATACCCGCATCCGGAATTCGTCGCTGGCGGTGTCGAAATACTGCACCAGCACGAACGGATGGGAGGTATAGTTGGCGGGCTGGCCTGCTTCCGAATCCGACCCGGCGTTGTAGCGGTTCAGGTCATTGTTCCGCAGGGCATAGGCGGCGGGCGGCCGGGGCGACACCTGGGCGAAACGGCGCGAGGGAGCCATCAGCCCGTGTTCTTCGTTGGGGTTGTAGCCGGGTTGCGCCGGGTCGTTCTGTACATAGACCGCCGGTTGCTGGATGCGGGTCGGGTTGTAGGTCGTGGCTTGCGGCACCACGTTGGTGAGCAGACCGCCCGTGCCATCGGGGGTGATGCGGGTGACGGCCGGGGCGACCACCTGGTCCTGCCCCGCCGCATCGACGCTTTCGCTGCCGAATTGGCTGGCGATGACGATGCGGCCCAGGCCTTCCGCAGAGTTTGTCGGCCAGCGGGGCAGGTAGGTGCGCGCCACATGCGGCCAGAGAATTTCGTCGGTCTGGGCCGGATCTTCATACCAGACCACGACCACGCGCTGCTCGGCCGGGGCGCCAGGATGCAGGTTGACCGGAATGATGGGACCCGGCAGGGCGGCGCGGTTGACCACAACTTTCGCCAACTGGGTCGAACGCAACTGGTCCATGTCATACACTTCCTGGACGGTCAATCCGTCGAGCAGCGCCGCGTCGTACACGCGGGGATTGTAGCGCGCGTTTTCGAATTTCAGGGATCCCGTGCCTAGCTGGGCGCGATCCAGCACCGGATCGCTGATCGGCTGGCCGATGATCGCCGGCGCCGGCGGGAGGGGGTTGTCGTCCCACGCCCGGGTCTCCACCATGCGCACCCGCAGGAATTCCATGGGATCGCCGCGCCCGATGCGCTTGATTTCCCCGAACAGCAGCACGCTGCGGCCCGGCCGGTCGGCGGTGAACAAACTGCCGCTGCTGATGGCCGCCTCGTTCTCCGTGTATTTCAAGGCCTTGAAGATGAACGTGCCCGCCGGATCGGTCGTCAATTGCACGGGGGGCGACCCCGCAATATGCGGATAGTGCGGCGGATCGGGCGGCAGGACGTCGATCAGCACGCTGACGGAGGCGTCCCCGGTCCCGTTCCAGGTCGCGCGGATCTGGCCGGGCACCAGCGGATAGAGGCGCTGCGCATTGGGATCCCACACCGACGCATCCACCGGGTCCACGTTCTGGTTGCTGCCGGCGATGCTTAACAGCGAAATCTGGTCGGGCTCGTTGATCACCATGGCGGCCAGGGCGGGGGTGGCGTCGAGCAGCGCCTGGTTCTGGGCAAACATGTGTTCACCGATCCGCACGGTATCCTGATACACCTGCTGGCCATAGGTCCACAGCACACGCACCGGCCGCCGCAGGACGGGGATCGAAAGTCCGCGGTACTGCCGGCCGTTTTCATCGAAGAAGCTCTTTTGCCACAGGGCCACCGGGCCCCCGGGTTCCACGACCGGACCCCCGGTCAGCAGGCTGCCGTCCTGGCTGTTGATGTCCCCGCTGGAGCTGAAATAGAACCCATCCCCGCTCATCCAGCCGCTCAGGGCCAGCGACGTGGGATCCAATGTGACGTTGGCCGCGGACGACACCTTGACTTCGTCTCCCGGATTGAACCAGAAGGTGCCTTCCAGGCTGCCGATCTCCTTTTCCTTGCCGTCGACCGGATTGACCCGGAAGACGCGCGGCAGGGCGGAGCGGGAGGGATCGTCCACGTTGACTTTCACGCCGAACTGGATCTGCCAGATATACTCGATGCTGGCCCAGCTATCCATCACGAAGGAGTCCACCTGCTGCCGCTGCGGGGGCGCCTGCCCCACCGTGAAGTCATTGGTTTTGGTTTCGTACTCCCGGAACACGCCGCGGGCGCTGCCGCCGGCCACGTACCCGATGGGCACGTAGCGGATGTCCAACCCCGGGCGGCTGAAATCCAGCACCTGGCCGTCGATCTGGGCGATGACCTCCTGGCCGCTGGGAATCCAGTGGATCTTGGTCGTGTCGGGCGTGGGATTGCCGGCCGCGGAGGACTCCAGCGGCCCGGCCCACGGCCCCCCCAGCGGGTCGCGCTCGGGACTTTCCGTGGCATCGTTGTTGTGGGTGAGGATCAGCGCATAGTCATGGCGCCAGCGCAGGGCGACCTCCGTGTCGCCGTTCAAGTCAAAGCTGTACTGCGTGGGATCGCCGGTCTGGGGCGTGTTGTTGACCGACAACCCGGTCGCCACCTGGCGCTGCCGCGGCGGATTGGCGGCATTCCAGTTGGCATCCGGCGGAATGTTGGTGCTGGTGAACAGGAATTCGCCGGCGGCATTGAGGTAGACCTCGCCCACCGCGGCAATTTCGACCCGCATGCCGTCCGAAAGGAAGGGAATCATGACCGTGCCGGAGGGCTGGTTGGTTTCCTGGACCGGGTTTCCCCGAGAATCGACGACCCGGACGAAGAAGTTCGAGACAAATGCCTTGGCATCCAGCGTTTCCGATTTCACGACCAGCGTGCGCGGGCGCTTTTCGGTCTCAAAGACATACTCGATGCCGGACCGATTGTCCGCCGTATCGGTCAACGTCAATTCGCCGCGCCCGCCGTTCGCGCCGAAAACCGTGATAATGGCGTTCTGCCAGCTCGACCCGTTGTTCCACAGGATCTTGGCGGCGTTGGCCGGAGGCTGGGTCAGGGCGGCTTGCAGGAAGATGGTATTGCCGCAGGTGAGGCCGGCGACATCGATCAGGCGGATGGTGTCGGATTGATCCGTCGCCGAAGACGGATCCGAGATGCTCAGGGCCTGGCCGCCCGGGACGCTCAAGCGGAACACGTTCGCGGGCATGGGGGCCTGCACGATGCCGCTGGGGCGAATCCACGCCACCGCCAAATTGTCCAGCCCCCCGCCCTCCTTCATCAGGGCGGACACATAATAGTATTGGCCGGCTACCAGGTTGACCATGCCAATTTGTTGCGGGAACTTGCCCCACTCCTGGGGACTGGCCCACCCTGGAACATGGGCGATCAGGACCGCGTTGGCCGGATTGGTGTCCGTGCTGATCCACAACTGGCTGTTGTCATCCCCCGCGATCGCAAAGTAATACAGGCCGGATTCCGGCGCCAGCAAATACCCGTGCATGCGCTGGCCGTAGTTGTCGGCAATGTTGCTGGGCGCCTCGAAACGGCCGGTGACCAGGTTCCGGTTGTTCGGCGAATTCGGATAGCTGGCCGCCCCGGTGAGGTTGGCCACCAAGCTGCCGGGAATCCCGCGCCAGACCTCGCGGGCGAGCCCCGTGTTGCCCGGCACGTACAACGGCTCCAGCACGCTCGCCGACCGCGTCAGCGATCCGGAGTAGATGTAGTCGAATTTATGGCCGGTGCCCGAATCCATCGCAACGCTGAATCCGACGATGGGCTCCAACGTGTCGTTCTGGATGGTCAGATCGAACGAGGCGCTGCCCCACGGCTTGATTTTGACCGTGAAGGCCATGTCGTTTTCAACGGCCTGGCCGGCGGGCACCGCCCCCCACCCCGCGACCCACGCCAAGGCGATCAGACCCCCCCGGAGGAATCCGGGGGCAAACAGGCTTTTCATTGTATTCATGGCGGCAACCTCAGCGGGTGTTCAGAGTGTCGATCAGACTGACGCGGTTCAGCTCAAAACGGCCTTCCGTCCGCAGTCCCACCGGGTGCGCCACCGGATCGGGACCCAACGGCTTGTGCAAGCCGAAAATCTCCTCCCGGTAGGTTCCGGTGATCCGGTCCACCCCGTATCCGGCGGCCTCGAGGGAGTTGCCCTGCACACCGTCGAAATCGAGCCGGATCACCCGCTCGATGTTGTAGCCGGTGGTGTGGTCGGGATGGCGTCGGTGGCGGAAGGGGTTGGTCGGATGGCTCGCCGGCAGGTAGAGGCGCGCTTCCAATCCGGGCGGCCCCAGATCGGAGGGCTGGGCGAGCTCGTTGCTCCGGCGGGGATCGCCCGAACCCGGCCCAAACACCCCGGCCATCGGCAATTCGTTCCGCATGGCCCGGGCCGCCACGTTGTAAGCCGATTGCAGAGCCTTGACGGTCGCCACCTTGGCCGCAGCCTGCAAGGAAATGGGCGTGTAGAGGGGATTGGTCCAGCGCTCCTCAATCGCGGCATCCGCGGCGGCATAGGCGGCGGAGGCCGGCGTCCCCGCATAGGCGCTCGAGGTCACGAAGGCATTGTAGTCCCCCGTCGGGGTCAGCGGCGGCAGCGGATACCGCGCCACCATGTCCGCCAGGGCGGTCCGCCCGGCCTGTTCGCTTTCCAGTTGGATTTCGAGGGCGGGCTGCGCGGCGTTGGCAAACGCGTCTGCGGCCATCGCGGCCAGGACGGCATTCACCGCATCCCCAGACCGGGTGTCGTCATACATTTGCACCTTGGCCTGCAAGGCCTGGGTCAGGGCCGCCACGGTCTCGGGCAGGGCGCGCAGGGCGGCTTCGATGCTCCCGGCGGTGGCACCGGGCAGTTTCGCCGCCTCTCCGGCCGCCTCCGCGGCCGCCGATAGCATGTCGCCCATGACGCTGCCGGAGATGAACCGCTGATACAGATTCTGCACGTCGGCATAGGCGGAAGCCGTTGAATGCGCCGCCCGGTAGCGGTCCGCGACCGGCGCCGCATCCACCGCCGCCACCACGCCGGCCACCATCTCCACCGCGCGCGTGTCCCCGTAGAACGACTGGTCGCGGACCTGTGCGGCGCTGGCCGTCAGGGTCGCCACCACCGGATCGGAAGTGTCCGCGATGATGGCCGTGAGCGCCGCGGAGTCGAATTCAAGCAGAAACCGGTTGAACTCCTCGGCAACATTGGCCTGGGCGGCAATGGTCGTCAGCAGGGGCTCGATCAGCGCGATGGCGTCGTTGCGGGCCTGCACCCGCGCGCCCTGGGTGCTGACATCCAGCGTCGCGTTCGTGGTGAAGGCCACCGCCTCCCGGGCCGCCGTCTCCACAATGGCGTCGAGGGCTTCCGTTGCCTTGGCGTCGCCGAAATCAAAGACCGCGCTGGCGTAGCGCATCGCCGGCTGCACCGGATACTCCGCATACAAGCGGGGATCGGTCACCAGCGCCAGGTCGTTTTCGCCGGCCGCCACCGGAAGGTCATTGGTGCTCTGGCCATAGACCCGGTTCAGGATGGCCGCATCCTTCAGCAGGCTGGCCTGGCCGGCCCCGTTGACATGGATCAGCAGCCGCAGGTCGGCCCGGTCGAAGGTCGGGGTCGGCACTTCGGGATCCGGCGCGATCGGCACGTTGTTAGCATCCAGCGGAATGGTCACTTCGTTGACGGCGTCCAGGGCCGCCGAACCGACCCAGAGCCCCCGGAACGGACTGGCCTGCGCCCATCCGGCCTGGGCGGACAACCACGCGGCCGCGGCGATCGCTGCCGTGCAACCGGACTTCAACCATGGGGTGGCGCGCATAATACGGTTTCCTTGTCTCATTGCTTGTCGGTCTTACAGGTCATCGCGCGAGGCGGTGACCGGGATGTACGTGACGGTTCCAAGATCGGTGGTCACCTGCAACAGCGAGTGCCGCTCCCCTGGCCCGGCGTCCTGCACCCGCAAGGCCAGCGGCAGCCGGATCGCCTGGCCCGCTTCCAGCGGGGGGAAATCCTGCTTGAAGTAGCCGGCGTCGAAATGGACGCTGAGCGTTTGGGTCCGGCCGTCCGATTCATCCAGCGCCAGCACCGGTGTGCTGATCGGAATCGGCCGGGCCGGATCCGCGATGTGCTCGACGGCCCAGGAGATCGGATGGTCGGTGCGGTTGCGGAATACGATCTCGCTGCCGCCCCGCGACGTCAGGTTCACGCCGGAACTCGGCACCGTCGACACCTCCAGCGGCCCGGGGTAATCGGAGCGCCCGTCGCAATAAATCCAGAACGCCTCTCCGGACCGCATGCGCGCCGCACCGGGATCGAGAACCTGCCGCCAGGTGCCGTCCACCAGCCGATACAGCCGGTTGTGATTGTGGGCGGGCGAACCCGCGAAAAACTGCTGGAAGGTCGGGGCGCCGGAGTCTGCCACTGCAAATCCGGTGAAATGAAAGGCATTCGGTGTCCAGCGCGGGCTCCCCGCCACCACCGTCCCGGAAATCGCCAGCGTGGCGTTCGTCTCGGCGAAGAGCAGATAGGAAGCCGCCCCGCTGATGCCGAAAAGCGTCGTCAGAAAAGCATCCGGACGCTCGGGCGCATACCAGACGGACCAGCCATACGCCTGCAGCAGATCCGCGGAAGGATTCCCCACAAATTGCGCCCCGCTGTCCGGCATGGTGTGGGCCGCCGCAATTGATACCGGCGTGCCGGCGAATAACCGGGCCGGATCCGACACCGTGGGGTCCACTTCCAGGTAGATGGCGTTCCAGCCGGGAACGAGTTCCACCTGCTGGATGCGAGCGGTTTGAGCCTGTGCGGATCCGACCGCCAGACTCATCAGGGCCAGGCATCCGCAGGCCAAGGCCGCCCTCCATCCGCTCGATCCCATGCCCCCGCCCCCTCCGATCCATCGGCCAGTCTTCATTGCGCTGCCTCTTATATGGATCTCCGCGGATTATATCGTACGCCGCAGAGCGCCCTTTCGGGTATAATGATAGAGCGCGCGACCATGACCCGTCGACATCAATCAAAAAATATATTTCATACCGTTTTACCGGCGCAAACGAGATCATTGTGCGCTCCGCCGGGCAATCCAATCAGGGTTGACCATCCGGTTCCCCCCAACTTAGAATAAATGGGAAGAACGGGCCCCGACCGAGGAAATGGCGGACATGATGCACTCCATCTTCATGGAACCTCTGCTGGCGGGACTGTCGACGGGGCTTTTTTGCTGCGTGTCCTGCTTCCCGTTTCTGGCCCCGGTTTTTGCGGCGGAGGCGCGCAGCACGCGAGGCACCTGGGGAATTTGGCTGCAGGTCCTGGGCGGCCGGTTGGCCGGTTATGTGCTTTTCGGCGCGGCGATCGGCTGGCTCGGGGAGCGTTACGGGGGAACCGCCCTGGACCGCCTGTCGACGGTCGCCATGATGCTCATGGCCGCCCTGCTGGTGTTCTATGCCATTGGATTCGCCAAGCCCGCCTGGTCGCTCTGCGCGGCCGGAACCCGCCGCGGCCGGGCTGCGCCGGCGCTACTGGGCTTTCTGCTGGGCGCCAATGCCTGCCCGCCATTCCTCATGTCGCTGGCCTATGTCTTCACGCTGCACAGCATGGGCAAGGGCATCATCTATTTTCTCGTCTTCTTCTGCGCCACCAGCGTCTACTTCATCCCGCTCCTGTTCATCGGCTGGCTGGGGCACATGCGGGAATTCCGCCTGGCCGCCCGGGCCAGCGCCCTGGCGGTTGGCGCGCTCTTCCTTTTCTATGGTATACTGAAGTGGTGAAAAAAGCCCTGGCATTCCTGTTCATGCTGGCTATCGTCGGCCTGGGGGCGCTGCTGATCTGGTCGCGCGAGGGCCCCTCCCAGGCCGCCGCCCCTGTCCCGTCCAGCCCCTCGAATCCGGATGCGGCGGCGGGGCTCCATGAAGCCATGTGGTACGAGCGGCTCGCCGGCGACCTCGTTCATTGCACGCTCTGTCCGAACAACTGCCGCCTGCCCGACGGCCAGATCGGCCTGTGCCGCGTGCGCAAGAACATCGGCGGCAAGTTGTATGCCCTGTCCTACGGCGCTTTGGCCGCCGCCCATGTCGATCCCGTCGAGAAAAAACCCTTCTATCATGTCCTGCCCGGCAGCCGTGCCTATTCCATCGCCACGCCCGGCTGCAACCTGCGCTGCCTTTTCTGCCAGAACTGGGAAATTTCGCAGGCATTCCCGTGGCAGGTCCGCACCACATCGGCTTCCCCGCAAGACGTGGTCGCGGACGCCGTCCGCAGCGGCAGCCAGTCCATCGCCTTCACCTACAGCGAACCCACCATCTTCTACGAGTACATGCTCGACATCGCCAAACTGGCCCGGGAAAAGGGCCTGAAGACCCTCGTGGTCAGCGCCGGCTACATCAACCCCGAGCCCTTGAAGGCCCTGCTGCCCTTCATCGATGCCTACAAGGTGGATTTCAAGGCCTTCAACCCGGAGTTCTACACCAACCTGACCGGCGGCAGCCGCGATCCGGTCCTGGAGGCCATGAAAATCATCCGCGCCAGCGGCGTCTGGCTCGAAATCGTCAATCTCCTTGTCACCGGACAGAACGACAGCGAAGACGAGGTGCGCCAGCTCGCCCGCTGGGTCAAGGAGAACCTCGGCGACGACGTGCCCCTGCACTTCTCGCGCTTTCATCCCATGCACAAGCTCCAGAACCTGCCGCCAACGCCCGTCGAAACCGTCCTGCGCGCGCGGCGCATCGCCCTCGCAGAAGGCCTGAAATACGTCTACACCGGCAACATCCCCGCGGCGGATGGCGATTCCACCCGGTCCCCCCGCAGCGGGCAGATCGTCATCGAACGCAAGGGCTATTTCGTGCTTCGCAACGACCTCCAGGACGGCGTCGCCCCCGATGGCGAACGGATTCCGGGCCTCTGGCAATGAACACCCCGGGTTCCCTGCCGCGCCGGCTGTTGAAGAAACTGCATCCGGAAGGCATCCGGTGGGGCTTTGCGCGGCTTTACACGCGGTTGAGCGCGACTCGCCCCTTTGAAAAATTCTACGAATTGATTGCCCGCGACATCCTGGCGCGCGTGCCGGCGGGCCGCGTCCTCGACATCGGCACCGGTCCGGCGCGCCTGCTGCTGAAAATCCGCGCTCTGGCCCCGGCCATGCACCTCACCGGAGTGGATGTCTCACCCGAGATGGTCGCACGGGCGCGCGAAATCCTCGCGGCAGCCGGCGTGGGGGAACAGATCGAACTTGTGACCGCCAACGCCAGCCACTTGCCGTTCCCGGATGGCGCCTTCGATGCCGTCATCAGCAGCGGCTCTTTGCACCATTGGAAGGCACCAGTGGCTTCTCTGAACGAGATTTACCGTGTCCTCAAGCCCGGCGGCCAGGCCCTGCTCTACGACCTCGTCCGCGACACGCCCAAGGCGGAGTGGCAGAAAACCGCCGACATCCTGGGCCGATGGCGGGTGCTCTTCATGTGGCTGCACGGCTTCGAGGAGCCGTTCTATCGGACAGACGGACTTCGTCAGTTAGCGGAAGGCTCGCTTTTTGCCACCGGCGAGGTGGGCTTCCTCGGACTCGTCTGCCGGCTGGCCCTGCGGAAAATGTGATCGGAAGAAAAGCCGAAGACATTTTTCTCCCGCAGAGCAAACAGAGCCATAAATCCAAAACTGTCTCACGCCAAGCCGCAAAGCCGCCAGGATTCGGACGGGAAAAATCTGGGGCCCGCTTTGCGAGCTTCGCGTGCTTGGCGAGAGATAGATTTCAGTTTCTTCCCAGACAGAGTAGCGCCAGGGCGGCATTCAATCCGACCAGGACGCCGAGTGTGCCGATCATGCCGAGCACCGGCAGCAGCCAGAGACCTGCCAGCAGCGCGGCCACGCAGGAGCCAACCAGGTCCAGCGCGTAGATGGTTCCGGGATTTCTCCGCGGCCCGCCTTCCGGCCCGAGATAAATCCGATTGGCCACCGGGAATTCATAGCCCACCAAGGCGCCGATGGCCGCCGCCAGCAGCAGAAAGGCCCATTCCAGCCACAGGGATTGTCCGATCCAGCCGGGCGCAAGTTCGCGGATGAACAGCAGCAGGCCCGCGGCATAGCCCGCCAGCAGAACATGAATGCCCGCCAGCCGGCGAGGCGTCGCGCGCGCGAGGCGGCGGGTTCCCGCCGCCGTGCCCAGCGCCATGCCAAGCATCAAGGCGGCAATGACCAGGGCCATCTTATAGTAAAGGTAGCCGCGAAAAACCTGAAAGGCCAGCAGGATGGCCAGTTCGCAGGTCATAAGCGAGAAGCTGCCGATGCCCATGGCCCAGGCCCCCAGACGGTGCGCCCGACGGCGGGCTGATACCAGGACAAATGCCAGCAGCACGACCGGGGAAATCGCGCATCTCCACGAAGGCCGGCCCGCATGGCCCGCCAGGGCCGCCAGGCGCGGATGGAACGAACTAAGCCACTGGACAAACTGATAGTAGCAGGCAATGGGCCGGGCATCCCGGTTGAGCCGGGCGCGGGGATTGGCATCGAAGGCCGCGCGCACGCTCCGAATGCGGTCGCTGCTCAACCGGTATTCGATCGCCGGCGGAATCACAAAGTCCGTCTGCAGGCTGCGGACCTGGTAGCGGTGAATCAACTCGGCGGCGGCCGGCGGCGGCACCGGTTCCGCAGTCGCCAGATACAGGATCTCGTATTCGGGCAGGATGGACACCGCGGCGAAGACGCTCCGCAGGGTCCGATGGATCGAGGCGCCGAGGTCCTCCAGTTCGCGGCTCAGGTAATCCGGAGCAAAGGCCAGGCGCATGCCCAGAACGCC
This sequence comes from Lentisphaerota bacterium, assembly GCA_012514035.1. Lineage (GTDB taxonomy): Bacteria > Verrucomicrobiota > Kiritimatiellia > CAIQIC01 > Lenti-01 > Lenti-01. The sequence goes on from JAAZBB010000066.1 coordinate 36,194, forward strand.
GCCCGGCGCCAGGTGCCGGCGCACTTCGCGGAAAAACTCCAGGCTGTAGAACCGGTTGATCAACACGGTGCCGGGATTGGGCAGGTTGACGATCACGGCATCATAGCGGCCGGAGTTGCCGGCGGCGACCGTCTCGTGCAGATGGAAGCGGCCATCGGCGAACACCGTGCACACGCGCGGATCGTCCAGCGCGGCCCGGCCGGCGGACGACAAATGGCGGCGGGCCAAGCCGACCAGGGCGGGATCCAGTTCCAGGTAGTCCACCTGCTCCGGGTCGTGCTTGAGGATTTCCGCCAGCGCCCCGTTGAATCCGCCGCCGATCAAAAGCACCCGGCGGGGCGCGGGATGCCACAACATGGGGTAATGCACCAGTTGCTCGGCCGCCAACGGCTCCTCGGCCGCGCCGAGAAGAAAGCCGTTTTCATGAAAATTGACCTGGGCGCCAATGCGGGTGACGGCCAGGTTGCCGTAAAGCGAATTGTGCACCTTCAGCAGTTCCTGGCCGGGATATCGCCAGGCGGACGTGACGTGCTCCAGCCGCCCGCCCAACACCGCCAGCAGCACGCTGGCACCCCCCAGCACGGGCAAGGCCAGACGCAATGTCCGGCGCGGGATGTCAGCCGCGGCGGCCATGGCGGCCGACGCCAGGACATTCAGGGCCCCGAGCCCGGCCGCCACCCGGAATCCGTTCACGCGGACCAGCACAAAGGAGTACAGAAGACCGCCGATGACGAAACCCGCGGTTTCCAACGCATAGGCGCGGCCGAGCGTTCGACCGGCATCCGTCGCCTGGCAGGCCCGGACGGACAGAACAAACTGGACGCCGAGCACGACACAGACGGGGGCCAGGACCACCCCCGAAAGAAACAGGGCCGGCAGCATGTCCGGGATCGCGCCCGGCACCCGGCCCGGCAGCAGGCGGCCGGCACGAACCAGGGCCATCACCGCCGGCAGCAACACGGCCGCGCCAATCGGACAGCGCGCCGCCCACACCGGCGCCTGTCCCACCCCGCCCCCCCCCCGCCCGCCCGCCCACGCGCCCAAGCCCGTCCACAACAGCCATGCAAACAGGGTCCAGCCGATGAAAAACTCGTTGCCGTAAAGGACTCCGAGGATCTCGCGCAAAAGCACAACCTGCCCCAGCAGGGAAAACAGCCCCAGCGCCACGAAGGAAAATGCCCAGCCTTTCCGCATGCGCCCAGTATGGCCGTTTTTCCACACCATGGAAAATCTTTTCGCGATTTTTCCACAGAGTAGGGCGCCCCCGTTTCATTGATTGACTAGAATCGAACCGCCGTCTCCCTTGGTTGGCTATATAGACGCGCGGGAACAAGGTGCTTGGCGCCGCGGCCCCGCTTCGGCTGTTTGGGATGGTCGTTCGGCTGCCCCCAAAAAGCGGCGTATCGCTCGCCAAGCCTCGCATCCCGCCGCACCTGTTCGTGATCGATGCCGGCGGCACGCTCGTCTACGACGGGGCCATCGATGACAAGCCGTCCGTTGATCCCGCTGATATTCCCGGCGCCCGCAACCACCTCCTTGCGGCCCTGGATGCCGTGCTGGCCGGCGAATCGTTGCCAACCGCCAAAACCGCGTCATACGGCTGTTCCGTCAAATATGAGCCGGGCATCCATCCGCCGAACACATGCCCATCCATTGCTGAAGACGTACGCCAGCGCAACGTGCCAAAACGGATGTACACTCCGTCCGCGGCACACGGCGTGACCACAACGGGCCTCCGGCCGGATAATATTTCATTATTAATTAATGATGAGATTCCATGGAGTGAATATTCCCGCGATATTCATGATTACCGACCTGATGTGTATCCCATGGTTAATTAATCATGAGAAACTCGGCGAGGCGTGGGGGGGCGGTTGAAGTCCGGCCCTTTCTGACCGTTCCGGGTTGTCCGCCGCTGTCCAGGGACGGCGGCGGGACGTAATGGGCGCATCTGGGATGGGGTGCCGGAATTCAATCTGAAGGCGGGACGACGAACCGGAGCCGTATGTCATACACGCTTCAGCATGCTCCCGCCCATGGCCCGCTGTATCGCGGGGTCGTGCACGGCACAATCGCAGATACACCCGGACGGGTTGAGCGCATCCTCGTTTCATTGACCGACCGGAATCGAACCGCCGTCTCCCTTGGCTGGCAATTTTGGAATGCGGGGACAAGGAGCTTGGCGCCGCGGCCCTGCTTTGGCTGTTTGGGCTGTTCAGGCTGACCGTTCGGCTGCCCCCAAAAAAGCGGCGTGGCGCTCTCTGAGCCTCGCTTCCCGCCGCACTCCAAATTTGGCCGATCGTTGTCACGGAAACAGGGATGCGCCTCGACGTATTCCCGGCCGGTGTGTTCCCTTGCCGACCGCGAGCCGGCGTGCTACGCTGGTCGCATGATGAAAACGCTTGATTGCGATTTTCTGGTCATTGGGGCGGGCCTGGCCGGGTTATCCGCCGCGCTGGAACTCGCTCCGCATGGACAGGTGATTCTCTGTGCCAAGCGGACCCTGGACGAGAGCAACTCTTCCCATGCCCAGGGCGGGATTGCCGTGCCCATCGCGCAGGACGACACCATCGAGGCGCACCTGCAGGATACGCTCGTGGCCGGCGCCGGGCTGACCCAGGCGGACCCCGCGCGCGCCATCATTACCGCCGGCGTGGCGCGCATTGGGGCCCTGGAAAGCTGGGGTGTGCGCTTCGAGCGCAAGCCGCGACACCCGCGGGAGGCGGATGCGGAATACGATTTGGGGCGCGAGGGAGGCCATTCCGTCCGGCGCATTCTGCACAGCGGGGATTTCACCGGTGCGGCGATCATCAAGGTCCTGGCGGCACGCGTCCGCCGGCAGCCGCACATCCAGGTGCTGGAAAACTGCATGGCGATCGATTTGATCACCACCGGCTGGCTGAAAGTGGCGGGCGATGACGCTTGCATCGGCGCCTACTTCATCGACCGGCAGACGAATAAAATCCTGGCGGTGCGCGCCCCCGAAACGGTACTGGCCACCGGCGGCGCGGGCAAGGTCTATCTCTACACCAGCAATCCCGACATCGCCACCGGCGACGGGCTGGCCATGGCGTGGCGCGCCGGCCTGCCGATCCGCAACATGGAGTTCGTGCAGTTCCATCCCACCTGTCTCTTCCACCCCGAGGCCAAGTCGTTTCTGATCAGCGAAGCTGTCCGGGGCGAAGGAGCGCGCCTGCTGAACAAAGCGGGCCGCCCTTTCATGAAGCGCTACGATGCGCGCGCGGAATTGGCGCCGCGCGATATCGTGGCCCGGGCCATCGACCATGAAATGAAGACCCGCGGCGATGAATGCGTCTATCTGGACATCACCCACAAGAGCGAGGCGTTCCTGCGGCGCCGGTTCCCCAATATTTTCGCCACCTGCCGGAAATACGGCTTCCACATGGCCCGCGACCTCATTCCCGTGGTGCCCGCCGCCCACTATTTCTGCGGCGGCCTCGCCACCGACACCCGCGGGCGCACGGGCATGGCCGGCCTCCACGCCGCGGGCGAGGTGGCCTGCACCGGCCTGCATGGCGCCAACCGCCTTGCCAGCAATTCCCTGCTGGAGGCCCTGGTGTGCGGCCATGCCGCCGCCCGCGACATCCTCGATGCTCCGCGCCGCCGGCCCCGCAAAATCCGCATCCCCGACTGGAAGATTGGGGATGCCGTGCCTTCCGACGAGGCGGTCGTAGTCACCCACAACTGGAACGAAGTCCGCCGGGTCATGTGGGACTATGTCGGCATCGTGCGCACCAACCGCCGGCTCGCGCGCGCCCTGCGACGCATCACGACCTTGCGGCATGAAATCCGCGCGTATTATCGCGATTACCTGGTCACGGCCGACCTGCTGGAGCTGCGCAACATCGCGGCCGTGGCTGAACTGGTGATCCGGTCGGCCATGCTGCGGCGGGAAAGCCGCGGCCTGCACTATACCCTGGACTACCCCTACCTTGCCGTCAGCATGTGCCGGGACACGGTGATTCACGACCTGCCCGGCGGCGGGGCGCTGTAAGCACCCGGCGTGCCGCCTCTCCCCCTCCAGTTGATCCATGGTTTTCTGGTCGGGTTGGCGGGCCTGCTGCCCGGGCTGTGCGGCAGCACCCTGCTGGTGCTCTTTGGCATCTATCGGCCCCTGACCGCCGCCCTGGCACATCCCTGCTCCGGATTCCGCCAGAAATGGCTCCGTTTCGGTCCGTTTTTTCTGGCGGCCGGCGCCGGGCTGCTGGTGGGCAGCCGCGTGCTGGCCGCTGTTTTCGCCCGCCATGAAACCGCCACCCTGTTCTTGTTCATGGGGTTCATGCTGGGGGCCCTGCCGGATTTGTTTGCACAGGCCCGCCAGGCCAAGGGAAACACCGGCGGCTGGATCGCTTTTGTCGTTCTGTTTCTGGCCTGTCTGGCGCTGGACATCGGCCGCGACCGGTTGGATCCGCGCGCCGGGGGGATGCAAGACCGGTGGGAGGTATGGGCACTCGCCGGGGCGGGAATCGGCCTGGGCAGCATGATCCCGGGCGCCAGCGTGGCCTTCATCCTGATCGCATTCGATCTGTACCAACCCTTGCTGGATGTCGTGGGCCGCCTGGATGCCGGCATCCTCGTGCCCGTGGTGATCGGGGCGGGAATCGCGATTTTTGCCTTTGCCCGCGTTGCCGATTGGCTGTTCCGCCACGCGGAAGGCATTGCCATCCGGGGTGTGCTGGGCCTTGCGGCCGGCTCGCTGTGGCTGGTCTATCCCGGCTGGCCCGGGGCCGCATCCGGCTGGCGCTGCCTGCTCCTGCTGGGCGCCGGCTATGTCCTGTCCGCGCGGTTGAACCGCTGGGGCCGACCGGACCGCTCTTGAGGCCCCATCCAAACCGCAGGCTGTTCAAGCGGTGGCAGCGGCGATTCCGTGCGGCGAAAATCCCGATTGCCGAAGCCAGGCCCCCCCGAACCACCCGCGCGCCGAAAAATGCACCGGTTGGCCTCAGTGCCCATTTTGACAAACGCTTGGCATCTGAAGACATTTTTGCTTTCCCCGAAAACGGGAAATATGCTATGGATTTTAATATAGAAACGAAGATACGGACTTGCCCATGACAAACCTGATATCACGCAAGGTAGTCATTGTCGGCGCGGGAGCCGTGGGGTCCGGGTTCGCCTTTGCCCTGGCCCAGGCGGGCATCGCCGAGGAAATCGCGCTGGTGGATGTCAATGCGGACCTGGCCAAAGGCCAGGCGCTGGACCTCGCCCATGGCGCGCCCTTCTACCGACCCGTTCACATTCATGCCGACACGGCGCCCACGGCCTACCGCAACGCGGCGGTCGTCGTGGTCACGGCCGGCAAGGCGCAGGCGGGACCCGACCAGAGCCGTCTGGACCTCATGCAGATCAACGCCCGGATCGTGACGTCGATTATCGCGGACATTCAGGCGGTGAATCCCAATGCCATTGTGCTGGTGGCAACCAATCCGGTGGACATCGTGACCCACGTCGCGCGCATCCGGACCCATTGGCCGCGCGGGCGGATCCTGGGGTCAGGGACCGTGCTGGACTCGGCGCGGTTCCGCTGGCTGCTGGCGGAACACTGCGGAATTTCGCCCCAGAATGTGCACGCGTCGATCCTTGGGGAGCACGGGGACAGCGAGTTCGCGGCCTGGTCGCTTGTGCACGTGGGCGGACTGCCCATGAACGATTACTGTTCCATCTGCCGCAAATGTGATTTTCTGCAGCGCCGGCCCCAGATTGTCGAACAGGTCCGCCGCTCGGCCTACCACATCATCGGCTACAAGGGCTCGACCAGCTTTGGCGTTGCCATGGCCATGACGCAGATCGTCCGCGCCATCCTGCGCAACGAGCGCCGGGTCATGACCGTCTCCGCCGCGCTGACGGGTGAATACGGCTTGAACGACGTGACTCTAGGCGTGCCCTGCGTCCTCGACGCCAACGGCATTGCCGAAGTCATCGAAGCGCCCTTGACCGCCAGTGAACAGCAAGAGCTGGAACGTTCCGCGCAGATTCTGAAAGACGGCCTGGCCCGACTGGAATAACCCCGTGCCCTACGCCCTCCATCTGAGCAAGGAACTCCGGGCCGTGCCGGTCCTGGCGCTGCTGCTGGCGGCCTCCGGCGAGCCGGCCCGCGCCCAGGTCGCCCAGGCCGCCCCGCCCGGGGCCCCCGAATCCATCGTGGTGCTCAGCGATGACAACTATCCGCCCTACAGCTTCCGGGACGACAACGGCCGGTTGCAGGGCATCCTGCCCGATCAATGGGCGCTATGGCAGGCGAAGACCGGCGTGCGGGTGGAGTTCAAGGGCATGGAATGGGCCTTGGCCCAGCAGGCCATGCAGGCCCGGGAGGGCGATGTCCTTGACACGATTTTCCGCACCCCCGAGCTCGAGGCTTTATACAACTTCACTCCGCCCTATGCCACCATCGAGGTCCCGATCTTCGCCCATGAGTCGCTGAGCGGACTGACAGACGCAACCACGCTCAAGGGATTCACCATCGGCGCCAAGGCCGGCGATGCCGTCATCGACCGGCTGCGCGCCCACGGCATCGAGAGCATCAAGGAATATCCCAGCTACGAGGCCATTGTCCGCGCGGCCAAGGCCGACGAGATCAAAGTCTTCACCGAGGATGAGCCGTCTGCCATCTACTACCTCCACAAGAACGGAATCGCCTCCGCATTCCGGCAGTCGTTCGTGATCTACACCGGTCAGATGCATCGCGCGGTGGCGAAGGACAACCCCGCCGTGCTGCAACTCGTGCAGTCCGGATTCAACCAGATCACGCCGCGGGAGTACCATGCCATCGACCGCAAATGGATGGGTACGCCCTTCCGGGTGCGCGATACTTTCCGGAACTGGCTGCCCGTGTTGTTTGCAATTGCCGGCATCATCTCCATCCTGGCCGCCGGCAATGTCGTCCTGCGCCACCAGATCCGCGTCCGCACCACCGAACTGCATCGGGCCATTGAAAACCTCCGGCACAGTCTTCTGGAACGACAGAAGACCGCCGAGGAGTTGAAAGCTTCCCGGGAATATTTCGCCAACATCTTCAATATCCTCAATGATGCCATTCTGGTCCTTGACGCAGACACCTTCGCCCTGCTGAATGCCAACGCACGCACCGCCGAGATGTTCGGCTTCCCCTCCCGTGAAGCCGTCCTGAGCGCCGATTTCAGCGCCTTGCTGCTTTCCCCGCCCTATTCGATGGCCCAAGTCTCGGAATGGTGCCGGAAGGCGAAATCCGATGGGCCGCAGGTATATGAATGGCAGATGAAGCATGCCGACGGCCATATTCTCTGCCTGGAAATCCAAATCCAGCATGTCTACCTTGGGACCGCCGGACGCCTGATTGTCACGGTCCGAGACATCCACGAACGCAAGCAGGCCGAGCAGGAGCGCCAGCGGTTTGAGCGGCGGCTTCAGGAAACCCAGCGGCTGGAAAGCCTGGGACTGCTGGCCGGCGGCCTGGCCCATGATTTCAACAACCTGCTGGCCGCGATTCTCGGCAACATGGAACTAGCCATGATGGCTTTGCCGGAAGATTCCATCGCCCGCGAGGACATCCAGGCCGCCATCCTTTCCACCAAGGGGGCCGCCGACCTCGTCCAGCAGATGCTTGACTACGCCGGCAAAGGCCGATTCCTGGTCGAACCGGTGGATATTTCGGTCATTATCCGCGATTCCATGCAGTTTATGCATGTCTCGATTGCCCCGAACATTCGCGTGCACACGCATTTGGCGGAAACGCTGCCGCGGATTGACACCGATGCCACCCAGATTCGCCAGGTCATCATGAACCTGGTCATCAATGCCTCGGAATCCCTGCAAAACCGCCCCGGCACGATCGACATCACCACCGGGATCCTGGACAGTCAGAACATTCCCCCCGCCCCGCTCTATCCCAACGAAACCCTGCCACCGGGCCCCTACGTCTTCATCGAAGTCACCGACACGGGACCGGGCATCCCGGCGGAGATCCGCGACCGGATCTTTGATCCTTTCTATACCACCAAGTTCATCGGCCGCGGCCTGGGCCTGCCCGTCGTTCTGGGCATCATGCGTTCACACAAGGGCGCCATCCAGGTGGAGAGCCTTCCCGGGCACGGCACCACGTTCCGGGTGTTTTTCCCGGAAGCCCATTTGCCGGCCCAAGCGGCGCGACCGGCTACGCCCGGTCCCGCGCCTGTTGATTGGAGCGGCGGGGGGCGCCTGATGCTGCTCGTGGAGGACGATCCCACCGTCCTGGATACCGGCGCCAAATTGCTGAGCGGACTCGGATTCAAGGTGCTGTGCGCCTCCGATGGCCAGCATGCCATTCACCTGTTCCGGGCGCAGGCCGCGAACATCGCGGGCATCATCCTCGACCTGACGTTGCCGCACATCGACGGTGCCCATGCCCTGACCGAGTTTCGGGCCATTCGTGCCAATGTTCCGGTGATCGTGTCCAGCGGGCACAGCGAATCGGTTGTCATGGAACGTTTCGCCGGGTTGAAGTTGGACGGCTTCCTGCCCAAGCCGTATACCTTGGAGGGATTGCGCAACACCCTCTGCCAGGTGCTTCCGTAATCCCGCCTCCGGGTGGAGATTGATTCCTTCGGCGACCGTTCCGTCATCCGGCCCAAACCGGGCGCATCCCCGATTCACTGACTTGATCCGGCTGGATTCAGGTACTTGATTTGGAGTGCGGCGGCCTGAGGCCGCTTTGGGGCCGCGACATGTCGCGGCCCGGGCCAGCGCGGTCATGCCCGCGCCCTCCCAAAAACTGTCCGCCGGGGGCAAGATGTTTCATATCCGGTCGATCAATGAAACAAGGAGACGCCCGCCCAAACCCGGGCGGGGAATCTCATCTTGCGGCGGCGGGCCGGCCCGCCTATGCTTCCGGCCGCGATGAATGCATGGCGCCATTCCTGGATACGCGGCGGGGTTCTGGCGGCCGCCTGGCTGGCCCGCGCCACGGCCATCCAGGCGGAACCGGCCCAGTTGACCGTGGGCCAGGGCTGGGCCTGGGTGCGCGAATTCTTTCCGCCTTCCGGCGACCAGGATATCAACCGCCTGGTCTGGACCAATCCTCCGGTGCCGCTCGAACTCGACACCCTGCAGATTTGGAATGTCCGCCGCCCATGGCCCATCCGGGAATGGCGCTGGCTGGCCTCGGCCCTCCCCGCGGCGTCCGTTCCGGATCAGCCGCTGAGCTGGCATCCCGTTCCGGAACCGCCTGTCCCCCCGGCCCACGCGCGGCTGGAGATCCTCCTGGCCGAACCCCTCTCGCACCGTATGGGCCATTCCTTGACCTACCGCCTGCCGGATTTCAACTGGAAGGCTTTTTACCACGTCACCGTCCGCGGCATCGGACCGGAGTCGATTGACGCCGTCCAGGTCGATCTTGCCGGCATCCTGCGCATCTTCAACGGTACCTCGGCCCGCTATCCGGATGCGCGCCTTTCCCTGGTCGGAACGGATGAGTTACTCCGACCCCCGCCCAAGCCCTTCGGGCTTCTGGATCTGAATCCCGATACCGCCCTGACGGATCTGTGGCTGGCCCCCGCCGCACCGAAGCCGCTGATCCCGGTTGCCTATCCTCTGCAGACCGAGGCCGACATCCCCGCCCACGGCCAGGCGGAAATCCGGTTCGCCGGGGTCAGCCGCAAACCCGCGCAAATCAGCCACCGGTGCGATTCCACCGCCATTCCCGCGCCGACCCCCAGCGGCGGATTGCCCTTGCGGCGCATCCTGCTGATTCCGAATACCCCCGCCATGGGGCTGGGGTTCCCGTTACCCCCGGGGCAGGCCGATCTTTTCCTGGGCGCCGTGCGCGGCGCGCCGTTCCAGTCCGGCCGGGTGCAGCACACGCCGTTTCCGGGCACCTTGCAGCTCGACATGGGACCGGTGGATACCGTTCGCGCCAGCCGGCGGCTGCTCGAGGAAACCCCATTGCCGGAAGGGGGATGGCAGTCGGAACATGCCATCACACTGGTCAACCACCTGTCCTCGCCCGTCCAGATCCAGGTCCGGGAACGCCCCGAAACGCCCCGGGGCTGGAGCCTGGTCCGTTCATCCATCCCCTGCGCGGTGACCACCAGCGCCCTGAACTTTGACCTGACCCTTGCGCCTCATGCCACCCAAACCATCACCTACCGGCTGCGGCTGGTTGCCCGCCGCCCGTAGCCCTTCCGGAGGTCTGCCATGCCCCCCAGTGTTGACACTGCCATTCAAACCCTCGGCCCCGGCCGATTTCCATCCCCGCTGGATCTGAACACCGTCCGTGGGGACCGCATCGGCAATTTCGTGTCGGAGAAAACCCGCGTGCGTCACCAGGTCGAAATCACCCCGGGCGTCCCGGTGGATGACGAGACCTTTTTCGAGAAAGCCGGGCCGCGGCAGAAGCTGTTCTTCGAACCGCGCCGGACACGTGCAGCCCTTGTCACGTGCGGCGGCCTGTGCCCCGGCCTGAACAACGTCATCCGCTCGGCCTTCCTCGAACTGCACCACAACTACGGCGTGCCCGAAGTACTGGGCATCCGCCACGGCTATCAGGGCCTGACCTTCCAGTCCGAACCGCCGCTCGTGCTGACCCCGGAAATGGTCGATCACATCCACCGCGACGGCGGCACAATCCTGTCGTCATCGCGCGGACAGCAATCCGTCGCGGAAATGGTGGATTATTTGACGGACCGGCGCATTGATGTCTTGCTGTGCGTGGGCGGCGACGGCACTCAGCGAGGCGCGCACGATCTCGCGCAGGAAATTACACGGCGCAAACTGCCGATCGCGGTGGTGGGCATTCCCAAGACGATCGACAACGACATCCAGTACGTGCGGCAGACATTCGGATTCTATTCCGCCATCGAATCCGCCCGCGCGATTCTCGACGGCGCCCACTGCGAATCCAAGGGCGCGCCCAACGGCATCGGACTGGTCAAACTGATGGGCCGCGACTCCGGGTTCATCGCCGCCGGCGCGGCCGTCGCCTCGCAGGAGGTCAATTTCGTTCTTGTACCCGAAGTGCCGCTGCGCCTGGATGGCCCCAAGGGCTTCCTGGCCGCCCTGCATGAGCGGATCACCCGCCGTCACCACGCCGTGATTGTGGTGGCCGAGGGCGCCGGACAAGACCTGCTCGAAGCGGACAACGGAGTGGACAAGTCAGGCAACCGCAAGAAGGCCGACATCGGCATCTACCTGCGCGACCGCATCGCGGCTGACTTCAAGGACAAAGGCACCGAGGTCAATTTGAAGTACATCGACCCCTCCTATGTCATCCGATCCGTGCCGGCCAATTCGCAGGACGCCCGGCTGTGCGACGGTTTCGCCCGCCACGCGGTCCACGCCGCCATGGCGGGCAAGACGGACCTGATCATCGGCGACTGGTACAGCGTGTATGTACACGTGCCGATTCCCCTGGCCACGGCCAGCCGCAAGAAGGTCGATCCGGAGAGCGACCTCTGGCATGCCGTGATCGCCGCCACCGGACAGCCGCAGGTCTGGGATTGATCATCTCGGTCCCCGTGCCGTTCTGCCCAAACACTTGTTTCTCCATGTAAAACGATTTATCTTCACTTGCTTCTCAATCGCGGTATGAAGTTTTGCTGGTCATAACGCCAGTTTCCGTGCTAACTGTATCCCGATTTATGCCCAGAAGAGGATTACCATGCTCTCTTTCGTCGTTACGGCTCTGTTTTCGGGCGCGGTTTACCTGCTGCTGACAGCAGGGTCCGGCTCCATCCTGCGCTTTTGGTCTTCCCAGGAGTTGCTGATCGCCGCCATCGTGGCTGTGGTGGTTGGATTTGCTGCCCGCGGCTATTTCACCCGCGCGCGCCAAAGCGCAGTTCTCAACCCGGTGCGCTGGCTGCGGGCCATCGGCTATGCCCTCGGCCCGTTCTTCCTGGAAATGGCCAAGGCGAACATTGACGTCGCCTGCCGCGTGATCACCGGCCGCATTCGCCCCGGCATCGTCCGCGTCAAGTCAGGCATGAAGACGGACTTCGGCACGCTGATGCTGGCCAATTCCATCACGCTGACCCCCGGCACTCTGACGGTGGGGATTGACGAGGAAACCAATGATTTGTACGTGCACATGATCAATGTTTCGGCAGGCATCGAGTCCCGCGAATCCCTCGAGGCGAGCGAGCTCTTCGGCCTGTTCGACTGCCCGGCCCGGATCAGGAGGATTGCGGAATGAGTCCCTGGATTTTCACGGCCTCCATTATGGCCGCCTTGATGCTGCTGGCCATGGTCCGGATGGTCAAGGGCCCGACTTCGGCCGACCGCCTGGTGGCGCTGGATTCCATCAATACGCTGGTGGTGGCCTCCATGATCGTCCTGGCCGCGGCCTTCCGGCAGGTGGTCTTTGTGGACGTGGCCATCGTCTATGCCCTGCTGTCCTACGTGGGCGCGCTGTTCATCGCCAAATACCTCGGAGGCGAACTGTGATCCTGAATATCCTCATCTGGACGGCCATTGGCATCGGCCTGTTCTTCAACACCCTCGGGGTCGTCGGCATTTTGCGCTTTCCCGACGTCTACACCCGCCTGCATGCGGACACGAAAGCCACGACTTTCGGCTCCATCTTCACCTCCCTGGCAGTGATCCTCTACGCCGCCGCCCACTACTTCAAGACGCAGGACGGTCAATACGCAACGCTGGCCTTGCACGCGATCATTGCCGTCGTGGTGCTGGCCATCACCAACGCTACGGCCGCCCACGCCATCGCCCGCGCCGCCCACCGCCGCGGCCACAAGCCCGTGCAGGCTGTCTGCGACCGCCTGGAGGAGCACAACCAGCCATGACACCTTTCCTGCTGCTGCAAGCCCTGATCCTGCTGGGGCTGATCATCACCGGCGCCTTGGTCGTCGCCTTCAAGGACCTTCTGGCCGCCGCCATCGCCTTCGCGGCCTTCAGCCTCCTGCTCGCCATTGAATTCTACATCCTCCAGGCCCCCGACGTCGCCATCGCGGAAGCCGGCATCGGCGCAGGCCTGACCACCGCCATCTTCATCATCGCCATCCGCGGCACCAAGCGCTTCGAGGAGAAGGAATGATGAAAATCGCCCTGTACAGCGCCATCCTGCTGGTTCTCTTCGGCGGGCTGATGTACCTCGCCGCCGACCTGCCCTTCGGCGCGCCGCTGCAGTCCGACATGGATGACTACTTCATCAAAAACGGCCAGGAGCAGACCGGCGCCAACAACATCGTCACCAGTATCGTGTTCGACTTCCGCGGATTCGACACCCTCGGCGAGGCGACCGTCCTCTTCACCGCCGTCCTTGGCGTCGGCATGATGTTCCGCAAGATGAAGGAGGGGGAGGAATATGAAAATGACTAAGATCGTGCGGACCACCGCCGACGTGTTCTATCCCTTCTGCCTCGTCTTCGGCCTCTACGTGGTGATGCACGGCCACTTGACGCCCGGCGGCGGATTCCAGGGCGGCGCGGTCATGGCCACGGGCGCTGCGCTGCTCCTCGTGGCGCACGCCTATGAAGACATCACCGGTCGGCTGCGCAAAACGGCCATGAAGATCCTCGAAGCCATCGGCCTGATGATGTTTCTCTTTGCGGGCCTGAGCGGCCTCCTGTTCGAACGCCCGTTCATGGGCAACTGGATGGCCTTCACCGGCAAATGGTTCAGCCATCCCGTCGCCCACGGCCCCAACCCCGGCGACCTCAACACCGCCGGCCTCCTGCCCCTGCTGAACATCGGCGTGGGCATCGAGGTGCTCGGCGGACTGACCATCATCCTGCTCTACATGCTCTCGGGCATCCACGCGGAGAAGAAGCCATGATGTCCTATCTCCTGCTGAAGCTCCCCTATTTCACTGTCGTCGTCCTGACGCTGCTGGGCCTGGCCGCCATGGTGTTCAAGAAGAACCTCATCAAGATCCTGATGGGCCTCTCGCTGCTGGAGTCGGCGGTCAACCTGTTTCTGATCGTCACGGGCTACCGCACGGACGGCGTCGCGCCGATCTACACCAACGCGCCCTCCCTCCACATGACGCTGCCGACCGTGCAGGCGCTCACGCTGACCTCGATCGTCATCGGTGTGGCCACCTCGGCCATGATGCTGTCGTTCGCCATGGTCATTTACAAGAAGTACGGCACCGTGAATGCCGAAAAAGTCAAAAAACTCAAAGGTTGAGGATGGATACCTTCGTCATGCGGCATTTACCGGCGCTGTTGATTGCCACTCCCCTGTTCGCGGCCTTCCTGATGCCGTTGGTCGGCACCGCCGGCCGCACGGCCCGCAACGCCTGGGCCTTCCTGGGCGCCCTGCTCACCGCGGCTATCGGCCTGACGCTGGCCTGGAAGGTCTGGACCACCGGCACTGTGCTCTACGTCTTCGGAGCCGCCACCCCGCAGCAGACCCTGCCGCCGGATGCCGCCTTCCCCATCCGCATCATGTTCCAGGTGGATGCCATGAGCGCGCTGATGGCCGTCATTGCCTCGCTCTCCGCCCTCGGCATCACGATCTATTCGCTCTCCGCCGAATCGAAGCAATCCGGCCTCGAGACTTTCTACGCGATGCTGTTCCTGCTGATCGCGGGCGTCCTGGGCATGGTGGTCACCGGCGACTTGTTCAATTTCTTCATCTTCCTGGAAATCAGCTCGCTGGCGGGCGCGGCCCTCGTGGCGTATCGTATTGACGACGGCGTCGCCGTTGAGGCGGGCCTCAAGTACGCGCTGCTGAGCACCGTCGGCGCGCTCGCGGTGCTGACCGCCATCGGCATGTTGTTCGCCCAGTACAACGCGCTCAATATGGCCACCCTGGCCTCCCGCCTGCAGTTCACGGCGCTCGACAAGGTCGCACTGGTGCTTCTGGCTGTTCCGCTGGCGATGAAATGCGGCGCCGTCCCGATGCACTTCTGGACACCCGACACCTACACCACCGCGCCCTCCTCCGTCACCGCCTTCCTCGTCGTCTCCAGCCAAGCCAGCCTCTACGGGCTCTTCCGCATCCTCTACACGCTTTACGGCGATCTGCTCCAGTTCAGTTGGGCCACTTTCGGCTGGTTCCTGATCGTCCTCGGCATTCTCTCGATGTTCATCGGCGTCACCATGGCTATCCCCCAGAAGGACGTGAAGCGCCTGATGGCCTACCACGCCGTCTCGCAGACCGGCTACATGCTGCTCGGCGTCGGCGTTGGCCTCGCCGTCCTCGGCAACGCCGATGCACTGGCGAAATACGGCAAGACCGCGATGGCCGGCGGCCTGTTCCACATCATCAATCACGCGATGTACAAGGGCCTGCTGTTCCTTACCGCCGGCGCGGTCTTCTACCGCTGCGGCACCCGCAACCTCAACAAGCTCGGCGGCCTCGGCCACACCATGCCGTGGACGATGGTGTTTTTCATGATCGGCGCGCTCGCCATCGCCGGCGTCCCGCCATTCAACGGCTTCGCCTCCAAGCTGCTCATCTACGAATCCGTCTTCCGCTTCTCCCCCTTCCTCTCCATCATCGCGATGATCGTCAGCATCCTGACGCTGGCCTCGTTCGTAAAGGTCTTCCACTCGATGTTCATGGGCCCGCCCCGCGCTGAATTCGCCGCCGCCCGCGAAGTCCCCGCCCCCATGTTCATCGGCATGGCCATCCTCGCGCTGTTCGTCGTTGTCGCCGGCCTGGCGCCCCAGCCGTTCATCGAACACATGATCAATCCCGCCGTGGACGCCCTCGTGGACCGCGCGGGCTACATCGCCGCCATTCTCGGAGGACGCTGACATGGATCCCACCCAAACCCTCGCCACCGGCTCCGGCTATTGGAGCCCGCTGCTCTGGCTGCTGGCGCTGGTCGTCGGCCTCGCCGTCGCCCTCGTCATCCGCTCGCGCGGCCGCAAGGATTTCCGCGAAGGCGAAGGCCGCGCCCCGTTCATCTCGGGCAACAAGGAACCCGAACAAGGCGGCGGCCACATCCCCGCCTCCAACATCTACTGGGGCTTCCTTGAATCCATGAAGTCCTACTACGGCCGCCTTGTGCCCGTCCACACCGGCGTCCCCACCGATTACGTCGCCTGGCTCCTCGGCATCATGGCCCTCATGCTTATCATTGGACTCGCAACATGAAACTTTCCCAAACCCTCGGCAAATCCCTCTGGGCCTTCCTGTTCAATTCCGGCTCCTGCAACGGATGCGAAATCGAGTCCGTGGCCTGCGCCACGCCCCGCTACGACATCGAACGCTTCGGCATGAAAGTGGTCGGTTCTCCGCGGCATGCCGACGTCCTCCTGATCAGCGGCCCCGTCACGCGCAAGATGGCTCCCCGCCTCCGCCGCGTCTATGAGCAGATGCCCGAGCCACGCATCGTCGTTTGCGTTGGCACCTGCGGGACCTCCGGCGGCGCATTCTACGATTCCTACACCCTCGTCGGCCCGGTGGACCAGGTCGTCCCGGTGGACATGTACGTCCCCGGCTGCCCCCCCCGTCCCGAAGCCATCATCGATGGCGTTGTCAAGGTCCTCGCCCGCCTCGAAGCCAAGGAGAACGCCGCATCATGAACCTCCTCGCCCCCCAGGAAATCGCCGATGCCCTCCAGGCCGCCGCCGGCGCCGGTTTCGTCTCCGCCCGCTGCACGGAGTGGGCCGAAGGTATCAAGGGCCGGAAGAGCCGCCAGGTCTGGCTTAAGATCGCCCGCGAGGCCCTGATCCAGACCCTTCAACGCCTCGTCGAAATCCACTACCCCCACGTCTCGGTCATCGCCTTCTGCGACACCGGCGCGCAGGTCGAGCTGGTGTACCATTTCCACATCTACTGGGGCGTGCCCCGCGAGGAAATCCTCGTCACCCTGACCGTCGCCCTCGACAAGACCGACCTCAAGGTTCCCACCATCACCGGCATCATTCCCGGTGCCCTCACCAGCGAGCGAGAAAAGCAGGAAATGCTCGGTATCGAAGTCGTCGGCATCCCCGACGGCCGCCGTCTCTTCCTGCCCGAGGATTTTCCCCAAGGCGTCTTCCCCTGGCGCAAGGACGAAACCGGCATCCCGGCCGACATGGTCAAGGACCTCTGGGCCACCGGCCGAGAGAATCTGAAATTCCAAGACAATCCGCCCCCTCCGGCTTCCAATCCTGTCAATCCTGTTTAAAAAGGATTTGGATTCATGAAAACCATCGAAGTCAAAAAGCCTTCCGCCTACACCACCCAGATCGGCCCGGCGCACCCCGCGCTGAAGGAACCCGTCATGTTCACCCTCGACATCGAGGGCGAGCAGATCAAAAAAGTGGACTTCGTTCCCGGCATGGCCCATCGCGGCATCGAGTGGATGGGCATGCGCCGCAACTGCATCCAGGTCCTGTACCTCGCCGAGCGCATCTGCGGCATCTGCGGCATCACCCACTCCATTTCCTTCGCCCGCGCCGTCGAGCAGATCGCGCAAATCCAGGTCCCGAACCGCGCCCACTACATCCGCGCCATCGTCGGCGAGCTCGAACGCATCCACTCCCACCTCCTCTGGGCCGGCGTCGCCGCCCACGAGCTTGGCTTTGATTCCGCCTTCTACATGGCCTGGCGCTGCCGCGAAAATGTCCTCGACCTCCTGGAATACCTGACCGGCAACCGCATCCACTACGCCATGATCCAGATCGGCGGCGTCCGCCGCGACATCGTCCCTGACCAGTTCCCGCACATCGAGGAATCCATGAAGTTTTTCGAGGAGGCCTACGACAAGCTCGCCGCCGTCTTCCTCGACGACACCACCGTCCAGATGCGCTGCCGCGATTGCGGCGTGCTGACCTACGACGAAGCCCGCCAGCTCTGCCCCGTCGGCCCCACCGCCCGTGCCTCCGGCATCAAGAAGGACGTGCGCATTGACCACCCCTACGCCGCTTACGCCGACCTCGAGATCGATTACATGACCCCCGACGTCCTCACCGGCGAAGTCCGCGGCGACGTCTATGACCGCATCATCACCCGCCTGCTCGAAGTCAAGCAGTCCGTCGACCTCGTCCGGCAACTGATCTCGATGCTGCCCGACGGCCCCTTGCTCGCCATCCCCAAGCCCGCCGTGCTTCTCGCCAAGCTCAAGGGCGCCGCCGGCGAAGCCGTCGGCCGCCACGAAGCCCCCCGCGGCGAAGTCATGCACTATGTCCGCCTCGAAGCCGGCAAGGACGAGCCCGTCGCCTGGAAGGTCAAGGCCTCCTCCTACTCCAACTACCTTTCCTGGATCCCCATGATGGAAGGCGCGCAGATCGCCGACATCCCCATCATCGCCGCCTCCATTGATCCTTGCATTTCCTGTACCGACCGCGTCGCCCTCGTCCGCCAGGACACGCGCGAAGTCTTGACCAAGGAAGAACTGCACCGCCTGTCGGTGGAAAAAACCCGCCGCATCCAGGCCTCGCTCGCGAAGTAGGACCGCCATGAACGCCACCACCCTTCTGCTGACCGCCACCGGAACCCTCGGCCTGGCCATCTTCGGCCTCCTCGCCGGCCTGTGGTTCATGGGCATTGACCGCGTCCTCGCCGCCCGCATGCAGGCCCGCATCGGCCCGCCCATCCGCCAGCCGTTCATCGACATGGCCAAGCTCATGGTCAAGCAGAACGTCGTCCCCGCCAATGCCATCCCGTGGCTCTTCAACGGCGCGCCGCTGCTCGCCCTCGCCTCCGCCATCACTATTCTGCTCTACATCCCCATGGCCGCGCTGCCCGGCCTGCCCGTCCTGAACCTCCACGGCGATCTCGTCCTCATCATGTACCTGCTCCTGATCCCCGGCCTCGCCATGGTCGCCGGCGGCCTCTCCTCCGGCTCCCCCTATGCCACCATCGGCGCCCAGCGCGAAATGGTCACCATGATCGCCTACGAGCTGCCGCTCGCCTCCACCATCATTGCCTTCGCCTGGAAACTCGCGCAACTGGACGTCGCCACCCCCTTCTCCCTCGCCAGCGTCGCCGCCACCCCCATCTGGACGCTCGTCGGGCCCGTCGGCTTCATGGGCCTCCTCCTCCTCCTCGCCACCATGATCCTCGTCGCCCCCGGCGAACTCGGCCGCATCCCCTTCGACGCGCCCGAGGCCGAAACCGAAATCGCCGGCGGCTTGCTCGTCGAATATTCCGGCCGCAACCTCGCCCTCTTTTCCCTCTCCCTCGCCGTCAAGACCATCGTCGTCACCGCCCTCATTGTCGGCCTCTTTTTCCCCTGGAACTTCACCGACATCGTTGCCATCACCTGCTGCCCGTTCCTCGCCGCCGGCGCCAACATCCTATTCTTTCTTCTCAAGCTCTTCGTCGTGCTGTTCTTCTCCGTCACCCTCATCCGGATATCCGTCGCCCGTTTCCGGATCACGCAGGTCGTGGACGTCTACTGGAAAGTCCTGGGCGCCCTCTCCATCGTCGGCCTGATTCTCGTCATGGTTGACGCCCGAATCTAAAGGAGACCGCCATGCCCTTCCCGATGGTTCCCGAACTGCTCTCCTGGCTCTTCAAAAAGCCCAACACCAACCCATTCCCCGCCGCCCAGCTCCCCCCCACCGTAACCGGGCTGCTCGAACAAGTTGGCCGCGGCGAAGCCACCCTCAATCCCCCCGTCCCCGTCCCCGAGAAACTCCGCGGCAAGATGACCTACAACCGCGAAGCCTGCATCGGCTGCAACCTCTGCATCAAGGTCTGCCCCGCCCACGCCATCGACGCCATTCCCGCCGCCAAGAAAATCCGGATTTTCGTCTCCCAGTGCATCCAGTGCGGACAGTGCACCGAAGCCTGCCCCAAGAACTGCCTCGCCCTCTCCGGCGAATTCCTCAACGCCTCCCACGACCGCTACGCCGACACCCTCGTCGTCGATTAGCCGTCCCCCTGTCCGTCCGGGAACTCATTTATCCTGGCAGGGGCTCTTCTGTTGCCTCGTTTCCCCTGGGCATGGCATAGTTCCACTCATGTCGATCCCTTTCTGGAAAATGCATGGCGCGGGCAACGATTTTATCCTGGTGGATGACCGGGCCCTGACCTTTCCCGCCCATGATACCGCTTTCATTGCCCGGCTGTGCGATCGCCGCCGGGGCATCGGGGCCGAAGGACTATTGCTCATCCAGCCTTCTTCATCCGCCGATTTTCGCATGCGTTTCTTCAATCCCGACGGCGGCGAAGCCGATATGTGCGGAAACGGGGCGCGTTGCATCGCCCGCCTGGCCCATGAAATCGGCGCAGCTCCTGCCGGTATGCGCATCGAAACGCCGGCCGGCGTGGTTCGTGCCGAAGTTCTCCCGCCGCTCGTCCGGCTCCATCTGCCGCCGCCCAAGGATTGGCGAATGAACCTTTCCATCGCCTGGCAGGGTTCCAATCTGACGGTGCATTCGGTCAACACCGGCGTACCCCACGCCATTTGCGTCGTGGATGACCTTGCCGGTGTGGATGTGGCCCCCTTGGGGGCCTTGATCCGCCGCCATGCGCTTTTTGCCCCGGCGGGCACCAACGCCGACTTCATTCAGCTTGCGGGACCTGATGCTCTCGCGATCCGCACCTACGAGCGGGGCGTTGAAGCCGAGACCCTCGCCTGCGGCACCGGCATCGCGGCGGCGGCCCTGATCGCCGAGCGCCTCGGGCTCGTGCGCGGCCCGGTTCAGGTCCAGACGGCCGGCGGCGATACCCTGGAAGTGGCATTATCCCCGCTGACCCTGACCGGTCCCGCCGAACACTCGTTCCGGGGAACCGTGGACTACCGGTAGTAGAATCCGGTCAATCCCCCGGCCTCGCCCCAGCGAATCTGTTCGTCGGCGATATTCGGGCCAAGGGGCGATACCCGGATCTGGAGCAGCAGCCGCTTCAGCACTTCCTCCGGACCCTCCGCCACCAATTGCACCGACCCATCTGGCAGGTTTTCAACCCCGCCGGTCACGTCCAGCCCGTTGGCGATACGACGGACGGCATACCGAAAGCCCACCCCCTGCACTTCCCCCTCGTAGCGCACCCGGACCTGCCGCCAGGTGGAGTTCATGCACTCCTTGCCCGCAGCATCCGCACGCCGTGATGATCTTCCACCACCAGCCGGCCCGCCGCGACCAGGGGCGCCAGTCGCTGTTCCAGCGCAACCACCTCCATCCCGGCCGAGGCTGCCAGGGCCGTCAGCGCAATGGGGTGACGGGCCAGCAGATTGAACAACGACTCGTCGGACATCTCCGCCGGCGATTTCATCCGTTCCAAAAAGGCCGGGACTTCCGCCACCGGCGAGAATGCCGCCGCGACCGTGCGCAGCCAGGCCTCCGGCACGGGCGGCAGGCGGACGCCGGCCATGGCCGGGCGGCTGGTCGTGTTGAGATGCACGGCATCCGCGGCCAGGGTCTTGACCAGATCGGCGATTGCCTGGACCTGTTGTGGCTCATCGTTGTAGCCCGGCAACAACATCACTTCGACCCAAAGCCGGCCGGCAAACTCCCGGCGCAGGGCTTGTTCTCCCTCCAGCAGCCGGGCAAAGCTCAGGCCCGGAGCCGGCCGGTGAATGCGCTGAAATGAGTCCTCGTCCCATGCGCTCAGGGTCACCTTGATCACATCCGCCGCCGCCGCGTCCCGGCGCACCTCCGGCTGCCACATCAGCGACCCGTTGCTGAGCAGCGCGGTCCGGAATGGCCCGGCTTGCTTCACATGCCGCAACACCGCGCCAAATCCCACATGCATCGTCGGTTCGCCCGACCCGGACAAGGTCACATGATCCGCCTGCCCCCCCGCCGCCACCCATCGGTCAAATTCCGCCAGGACATCCGCCGTCGGCACCCATTCCCTGCGTTCCAGGGTCAGCTCCGTTGTCCGCCCGATCTGGCAGAATACGCAATTCTCGGTGCAGACCTTGACCGGATTCAGGTCTACGCCCAATGACCGGCCCAGCCGCCGCGACGGCACCGGGCCAAACAAATATTTGAACTTGTCTTCCATCTGCCTGCCCCCAACTCTCCTACCCCGCGCCTTTGCTGTCAAATCCCGAACCGGGCATCACCCCTCGGGATGTTACGGCAAGCATAAGCCGGACGTGTTCCGTTTTCCACCGCTTCCAGGCACATCTGCAATTCATCAGGCGCAATCCGAGCTGGGATCTAATGCAGGCATGGATATCAATCACTCCGAGCTGGTCGAGGGATCTCGGCCTTGTCTTCGCCATGGCGGGGCCAGAATGCAGCCGATTCGCCGTTTTTATGAAAAATAGACGATTCGGCCATAAGCTGCACTTGCACCTGTTTTATAAAACAGTATCACCTGTCCCCCGCCGATAATTGAATCATTCAACCGATAGGGGTGAATACGCAATTCTAGGGGTTTAATCCGGCCCGGAATATGCCGGGCATGTCAAGGGATCACGGTATGGATCAGCAGGCTGGCCATTGGTGAGCATTCGAGACGTCTTGATTCCGGTACAATGTTCCCTTGAACGTCTCATACCCCCCCGAACATGACCAGAGCTTGCGTTCTACGCCTCCCGCGCGACCATTCCCCGCTTTTCATTCCCGGCCTCATTTGGCAGACTGTCTTGCGTCATGCCCCATCCAACGGCACGGAAACAACTGACCTCTTCCCGGCGCGTCGTCGTGAAGATCGGGAGCCGTGTGCTCGTGCAGCGCAACGGCCGTCCCGACACCCGCCGCATGGCGGAGCTGGTCGCGGGCCTGGCGGCCCTGCGGCGCGAGGGCCGCGACGTCATCGTGGTATCCTCCGGGGCCATCGCCTGCGGCCTGCAGGCCCTGGGCATGAAAAAGAAACCCACGGATCTGCCCACCCTCCAGATGGCCGCCGCCGTGGGCCAATCGCGTCTCATGGCAGCCTATGACCGGCTGTTCGCCCGCCGGAAATGCCGCATTGGACAGGTTTTGCTGACCCATGACGACCTCGAACACCGCCGGCGGCATCTCAACGCCCGTAATAGCATGCTCAAATTGCTCGAACACGGGGTCGTGCCGGTCGTCAATGAAAACGACGTGGTTTCCGTGGATGAAATCAAGTTTGGCGACAACGACGCGCTGGCCTCGCGCACCGCCATGCTGGTGCAGGCCGACCTGCTGGTGCTGTTAACCACGGTGAACGGCTTTCACGCCGTGGATGCCCGGGGGCGCCGGCGGCGGGTGGATTTCCTGACCGATGTCACCGCCGAGACCCTCTCCCACGCGACGGGCAAGGGCAGCTTTTTTTCCACCGGCGGCATGGCCAGCAAGCTGACCTCCGCCGCCGAGGCCGCCCGCATGGGCACGACGGTCGTCATCGCCAACGGGCGCCAGACCGGCATCCTGCCGCGGATACTGGCCGGCGCCAACGTCGGCACCCTCATTCCCGCCAGCCCCGCCAAGCCCAACGGCGGATTGAGCCATCGCCGACGCTGGGTGGCCTTCTTCCACCACGCCCAGGGACGGCTGACCATCGACGACGGCGCCCGCGAGGCCCTGCTTAAGCGCGGCAGAAGTCTCCTGCCTGTCGGTATCCGGGAGGTTTCCGGCGATTTCTCCCCCGGCGACCTCGTCGATATCGTGGATCTTGCCGGTCAACCCGTGGCCCAAGGCCTTTCCGAATATTCCAGCGCTGAGATCCGGCTGCTGAAGGGCTTGAAAACCGACCGGATCCGTGAGTTGCTGGGCACCGAAGCCCCCGGTGAATTGATCCATCGGGACAACCTGGTCGTGCCCGCCTGGAGGAATGCACCATGACCCTGCATGAAACCCTGATGGAAATGGGCGACCGGGCCGTAGCGGCCGAACGCCAACTGGCCACCCTGGGCACCCGGCGTAAAAACCTGATTCTGGAGGCCATGGCCGAGGCGCTGGAGGCCAACCGCGACCGCATCAAGGAGGCCAATTCGCGCGACATGGCCGCCGGCCGCGCCGCCGCCCTCACCGACGCCATGCTCGATCGCCTGCTGCTGACCGACAAACGCATCGATTCCATGATCAACGGCGTGCGGGCCTTGATCGGCCTCAAAGATCCCGTGGGACAGAAAATCTCCCGCTGGATCCGCCCCAATGGACTCGTGATCCAGAAAATCCGGGTGCCTATCGGCGTCATCGGCATCATTTACGAGTCGCGTCCGAACGTGACCGTGGATGCCGCCGCCCTCTGTTTCAAGGCGTCCAATGCCGTAATCCTCCGGGGCGGGAAGGAGGCGCTGGAATCCAATCTCGCCCTGGCCGATATCCTCCAGTCGGGCGGCCTGCGCAAGGGACTGCCCCCCCACTCCATCCAGTTCATCGCCACCACGGATCACGAGGCCGTGCGCGAGCTCGTTCAGTTGGAGGGCCGCGTGGATCTCGTCATTCCCCGCGGCGGCGAAGCCCTGATCCGTGCCGTCACCGAACAGGCCCGCGTCCCCGTCATCAAGCATTACAAAGGCATTTGCCATGCCTATGTGGACGAATCCGCCGATCCGGCCAAGGCGCTCGATATCATCGAAAACGGCAAATGCAGCCGGCCCGGCGTCTGCAACGCCTTGGAAAAGGTACTGATCCACCAGAAGATCGCGCCGGAATTTCTGCCCCGCCTGATCGAGCGCCTTGCCGGCCGCCGCGTGGAACTGCGCGGCGATGAAGCGGCCCGCGTGCTCGCGCCGGAATTGGCGCCCGCCCAGCCCGCGGACTGGGACCAGGAATACCTCGATTTGACCTTGACGGTCGGCCTGGTGCCCTCGCTGGATGCCGCCATTGCGCATATCAACCGGCATGGCTCGCATCATTCCGACACCATCCTCGCTGAAAGCAAGAAGGCCCAGGACGTCTTTCTGGCGCAGGTCGATTCCGCCTGCGTCTATGCCAACGCTTCCACCCGCTTTACCGATGGCGGCGAATTCGGCATGGGGGCCGAAATCGGCATCTCCACGGACAAGCTCCATGCCCGCGGCCCTATGGCGCTGGAGGAGCTCACCACCTACAAGTACATCATCCAGGGCAACGGCCAAATCCGGCCTTGATCCATCCGCCCCGCCCGCAGGGCCTCTTACCCTCGCGGCGGACGGACGGCCGCCACGTGCCGCTCCAGACGCCCGAAGGCGTCTCCCGCCGGCAACGGGATGAACAAATCGACGATCTTGCCGGTATAATCCGACGGCTCCGGGTTGACTTCGATCAGCGTCGCCCCGCCCCGCCGCGCCAGCATCGGCAGCGCGGCCGCCGGATAGACCACGCCCGACGTGCCGACCAGGATCATGCAATCCGTCCGCCGCGCCGCTTCCTCGGCCTGGGCCAGTGCCGCCGGGGGAATCCCTTCCCCGAAAAACACAAACCCCGGCTTGAACAGCCCGCCGCAGGGGCAGCGGGGCACCTCGGCCTCGGCTGTCGCCGCGTCCCATGGCCGTTCCCGTCCGCATTCCAGGCAGGTCACGCCGCGGCAATGTCCGTGGAATTCCACCAGACGGCGGCTGCCGGCGGCGGCATGCAGCCCGTCGATGTTCTGGGTAATCACCGCCTGGATGCGCCCCTCGGCTTCCCATTTTGCCAAGACCCGGTGCGCGGTGTTCGGCTGCACCGCCGGTCGGCCGGCGGCCCCAAGCAAGTTCGCGAACATTTCACGGATCGCCGGCCAGGAACGTCCGGGTTGCCGCCGGAAGGTATCCAAATCCAGGATCGACGGGTCGTATTTGTTCCAAATCCCGCCCGGACCCCGGAAGGGGGGGATTCCGCTCTCGACCGAAATCCCCGCGCCGGTGAACGCCGTCAGGTACTTCGCGGCGCGGATCTTTTCCGCTGCCGCGCGCAGAATGTCTTCCATTGTTTGGCTGGTTTTGATCTCCACGGCGGTTGGCTTTTTCCTTGATTTCCGGTGTTTCCGGCGTTTCCGTTTTGCGGGTTGCCGGCCCGGCGGTCTAAGACATCATTCTGCCACATCTGCTGCATTCTGTCTAAAAATCTCCTGCCTGCGGCCGTGGTCTGCTAGGATGTCCCTCGTGAACGCTCCGCCCGCCATCCGTCCCGGCATCGAGGCCATTCCTGCCGAATGGCTCGCGGGCCAGCGGGTGGGCCTCGTGGCTCATCCTGCCAGCTTGACCTCCGCGGGCCGCCATTCCGCGACCTGCCTGCGGGATTCGGGCGTCCAACTCGTCGCTCTCTTCGGCCCGGAACACGGCTTCTTCGGCCGCGGCGGCGCCGGCGAACAGATCGCAGATGTCTCCCATGCGGATTGGCACCTGCCCATCTTCTCGCTCTACGGGGCCACCCGTGCCCCCACGCCCGCCATGCTCGATCGCCTGGACGTCGTCATCTTCGATCTGCAGACCATCGCCTGCCGCGCCTATACCTATGGATCCACCTTGCGTCTCCTGATGGAAGCCTGCGCCGCCCATGGCAAAACCCTCGTCGTGGCAGATCGCCCCGATCCCCTCATGCTCACTCCGCCCGATGGCCCCATGCTGGAGCCCGCCTGCGCCTCGTTTGTCGGCCTCGTTCCCGCCCCCTTCTGCTACGGCATGACCGCTGCCGAAACCGCCATCCATATGCGCCATGCGTTGTCCCTCGATGCGCTTGATCTGCGCGTGGCGCCTTGCCCCGGCCTTTCGCGACGCCTTGATCTGCGGAGCATATTCCCGTCCTGGACCGCGCCCTCCCCGGCCATCCTCGCGCTTGAAAACGCCCTTTGCTTCCCGCTCACGGTCCTGTTCGAAGCCCTGCCCCTGATCGACCACGCCCGGGGCACCCCGCTGGCCTTCCGGCGCATCGGCTCGGTCCACGCCGACCTGTCGCAACTCGACCTGCCGCCGTTCCCCGGCCTGCATGTCAGCCCCTGCGAGTATCCTGATCGCCACGGCGCCATTCTCCGGGGCCTCGCCTTCGAGGTGAGAGATCCGTCGGCCTTTTGCCCCGCCGCCGCCGCCTGGGCGTTGATCGCCGCCTTGGAACGGCACCTCGGCCCGGCCTTGTGGAAATTCCCCGGCACCCGGCCCGGTTTCTACACCCAGCTCTGGGGCACGTCTCGCCCCGCGCCCCCCTGGCCCGCTGGACCGCTGCGCCCGTCCCTGTATTAGAGCCGGTTCGGGCCGGCCCCCCCCACCGGATTACGCCGGGGTCGAGGCCGGCAGCGATGTCTTCGGCACGTCCGAAAACCGCACCGACACAACCTTGGAAATACCGCGCTTTTCCATCGTAATGCCGTACAACGTGTCTGCCGCACTGATCGTCTGCCGGTTGTGGGTAATGACGATGAACTGGGTCTGAGTCAAGAAGCCCTTCAGCATCTGGAGGTAACGGGCGATGTTGCTGTCGTCGAGCGCCGCATCGAGTTCGTCCGTCAGGCAGAAGGGGCTGGGTTTGACCTTGAACAGCGCGAACAGCAGCGCCACGGCCGTCAGCGTTCGCTCGCCGCCGGAAAGCAGCGAGACACCCTGCATCTTCTTGCCCGGCGGGCTCGCGATGATTTCGATGCCCGACTCCAGCACGTTCTCCTCGTCCACCAGCACCAGTTTGGCGCTGCCCCCGCCAAAAAGCTGCTTGAACAGATCTTTGAAGTATTCGTTCACCTGATTGAACGTTTCTGTGAACAGCGCCGTGGTTGTGTCGTTGATCTTGCGGATCAGGTCCAGCAGCTGCTGCTTGGCATTGACCAGGTCGTCGTTCTGCTGGTTGAGGAACGCAAAGCGCTCCTCCAGCTCCTGGTGTTCCTCGATCGCCACCAGGTTGACCGGCCCCATGCTCTGGATCTTGGTGCGCAGTTCGGCCACCATGGTTTCCAGCGCCTCCCGGTCGGGAGTTGCCGCATCGGCCTCCCATGAGGGTTCCGAGGCCGCCAGCACCTCTGTCGGCTGCAAATTGTAGTCGGCGCTCATGCGCTCCATCAAATTCTGACGGTGGAGCCGCTGGCGGGCCAACTGGATGTCCACCCCGTTGCGCTCCTCGCGCGTGGCATCCAGCGCGGCCCGGCTGGCGTGGAGCGCCGCATCGCCCTGGGCCAGCTCCGTGCTGCGCCGTTCCCGCAGGGACCGGGCCTCCTTGAGCTCGCTCTGGCGGTCCGCCAGCTCCTGCTCCAGCGGGTCGATCCGCGCTTCCGCCTCGCGGATCGCCTGTTCCAGGGCCGCGATGCGGTCCCGGTACGAATCCATGCCGGCGCCGCGTTCCCGGATCAGGGCTTCCAGCTCGCGGATCCGCGCCTCCAGGGGTTCGCCGCGGGCCCGCAGGCCGTCCACCTGCTGCTTGTAGCCCGCCAACGCCACCCGGCATTCCGTCACCTCTTCCAGCAGCACATTGCGGCGCGCCTCCAGTTGATGCACCTGTTCGGCCAAGGTGGTGTTCTGTGCGCGCACCTCGGCCTGCCGGTTGCGCAAGGACTCCAGTTCACTCGCCATCTCCGTCCGGCGCTGGGTGCCCGCGCCGGTTTTGTCCACCAGCGCCTGCAGTTCCCAAGCGATGGTTTCCGCGCGCTCGCGGGCCAGCCGGGTTTCCTGCTCCACCATGCGGATTTCCCCCTCGGCCAGGGCCAGTTCCCGGCGCTGCTCATCGAGCCGGGCCTGGGCATCCTCCAGGGCCTTGCCCCGGGCCACTTCATCCGTGCGAAGCATTTCCAAATGGGCATCCTGCTCGGCCGTTTCCCGGTGCAGGCGCGCGAGGTCTTCCTGCCATTCGGCCAATTGGTGCTCGCGGGCCAGCGGATTGCCCTCTTGTTCACCGGGCGCCCAGAACTCCACGCTGCCATCGCCCCGCACCACCAGGCCGTCGCGGGTCGCGTAGGTCAACCCCGGCGGGATTTCCGCCGGCACGTCGGCAGCCGTGTCCACGACACGCGTGGCGCCGAGCAATTGTCCCAACAGAGGGGCCAGCGCGGCCGGGGCCTTGACCCGGTCCAGCAAGGGCTCACCCGGCCCCTCCGGCAGGGAGGGTTTGGGGCCGCCGGCCGCGGACAGCAGGCGCACCGAACCGCCTTGCGCCGCCTGCAGGCATTGGGCGATCTCCCGTGCGCGCCGGGCATCCTTGACCAGAATGGCATCCAGCCAGGAGCGCAACACTGCTTCCAGCACGCCCTGATGGGCCTTGTCGGTGCGCACTTTTTCGGCCAGGGAGCCCAAAATATCCCGGGCATCCACGCCGGGCACCGGGGCTTCTTCCAGAAGTTTCTTGGCGCCGGCCGGAAATCCCCGCGCCTCGGCGCGGCTGCGGGTCAGCAGATTCACCTGGGCTTCGCGGGCCGCCAGCGCGGAATGCCGCTCGGCCTGCTCGCGTTGCAGGATGGTCTTGCGTCCGGCGCAATCGACCTGGGCCTGGCGCAGTTCTTCCAGTTCTCGCTGGGCGCCCTCGACGCCGGTCTGTTTTTCGAGCCGCCGGGCGGCCATGAGGCCCAGGCGTTCCTCGTACGATTCCACCGCGCGCTGGGCCTCGGCCTGTTCCGCCGCGAACCGCTCCCGGCGGATCAGGTCCGTCCGTTCCCGGGCATCGATTTCATTCCAGTCGTTTTGGATGCGGACTAGCCGCGCCTCGATGTCGAGGGCTTCTGTCCGCAAGTCCTCGAGCCGCTGGCGTCCGGTGGTGGTTTCGCGGTCATGGGCCGCCAGGGTGGCCTGGCGCTCGTCCAGTTCCCGGCGCGCCGATTCATGCGCAGCCGTCGCGGCGATCAAATCCTTTTTGAGGGCGTCCAGCTCCGCCGCATGGCCCGCGAGGCTGCCGCGTGCGCTTTCCGCATCGCGCGAATCCCGCTGGGAGAGTGTGGCCAGCTCTTCCGCCCGCTCCCGGTTCACCCGGATGAGTTCCTTCGTGCGTTCCAGCGCCCCGGATGCCTCGGCCGCAGCATCCATGGCCGCCGCAATCCGGCCTTCCAGGTCCGCCAATTCCCGGCGCAGCATATTGGCGCCGGATTCGGCGTCCGCCACCTCCGTGCGCAACTGCTCTTCCCGGGCCGCGTAGGTTTTCAGATCGGCTTCCAGCGCGGCGAGCGAGGCATCCAATTCCTGCAGACGGCCCTTGGCCAGCCAGACATCGCAGGCGCGCAACTGTTCCTGCAGCGTCTTGTAGCGCCGGGCCTTGCCCACCTGCCGTTGCAGCGAGATGATCTGCCGCTTGACCTCCTTGATGATGTCCCCCAGGCGCAGCAGGTTCGCCTCCGTATGCTCCAGCTTGCGCAGGGCCTCCTTTTTGTCGGCTTTGTACTTGCTGATCCCGCTGGCTTCTTCGAACACTTCCCGGCGGTCGTCGGGCCGGGAACTGAGGATCTGATCGATCCGGCCCTGTTCCATCACGCTGTAGGAATTGGTGCCCAGCCCCGTATCCATGAACAGCCGCTGGATATCCTTGAGGCGACAGGCGGCCTTGTTGATGAAGTACTGTCCCTCGCCGGACCGGAAGACGCGGCGCGTCACCGTCACCTCGTTGTATTCCATCCCCAGCACGGACTCGCAGTCCGCCAGGGTCAGGCTGACCTCGGCCATCGCCTGCGCCTTGGCCTGATCCGTGCCGTTGAAAATCACATCGATCATGGCCCCGCCGCGCAGGGCTTTCGGGCTTTGCTCGCCCAGCACCCAGCGGATCGCGTCCGACACGTTGCTTTTGCCGCAGCCATTCGGGCCCACGATCGCCATCAATCCGGGTTCAAACACCAGCTTTGTCCGTTCGGCAAAGCTTTTGAACCCGACCATCTCGAGTGCTTTCAGATACACAATCGCTCCTCGCGCGGACCGGGCGCTCCCCGGCCGCACACATGGCTGGATATGTACTCAAAAAATCGCGCCCAAATCAACCCCGCATCCTGCCTCCGGGCCGCCGGGGGCGCTTCCCTGTTTCATGGACAACGATCGGCCAAATTTGCAGTGCGGCGGGAAGCGAGGCCCGGCGAGCGCCACGCCGCCAGGCATCTTGTCTCCGCACGCCTCAATAGCCAACCAGGTTCACGGGCTGCGCCACCCGATCCAGTTGCCGGCCCGCCAGGTCCGAAAAACCCGAATTTCGCCCTCCCGAATCCTCTCTTTCCCGCTTCATCAAAACTGGATATATCCGCTCCGCCCGCATTCACCGGAATTCATTTCCTGTTGGGTTCCCTTCGGATTTAGCAGAACACTTATTCATTCGGAACCGGCGTCTAATCAAAAAAAAACGATGTATCTATTGACAGGAATTAACCTTGCACTTTAAGGTGAAGTCGATTAAAAGAGGTTTATCATGGCACGAGTACTGATCATCGATGATGACATTGCTGTTCGTCAATACCTCGCCACGCTGGTTCGCCGTCTGAATCACGAACCGGTCCAAGCCGCCACCTGCGCCGAAGGCCTCGCGGCCATGGCGGACCCCTCCATTCAGATTATCATCTCCGATATCTACCTGCCCGACAGTTTCGGACTCGATAACTGGATCGACCGGCTCAAGGCGAAAACCCAGGATCGCCCCTTGATTCTCATCACCGGCGAACCATCGGAAGAACTCGCCGCCAAGATGCAAGGCAAAGGCATCATGGCGTTCCTGGCCAAGCCCTTTGAACTGGCCTTCATCAAAGGCCTGCTGGCCCAGGCCACGCAAGCAATTCAGGACCCGCTCCTGCACGCCCAGCCTTGAGGCTTCCCCCCCGCGCCCGCCCCGCAGGGCGCTTTTTTCTTTCCGGCTCCCCCCGGCGCCCTGCTATGCTGTCCGCATGAATTTCCCGGTCCGCTCCTCCGGAATGCCCCCCCCGCCCCCCGTCCGTCCGGCGCGCACCCATACAAACACACCCCGAAAATTTTTTCCATTGTGTGGAAAAAACGCAAAATATTTTTCCATTGTGTGGAAAAAAACGCCGATTTTTTCCACGGTGTGGAAAAATCCCTCCCGATGCTGCACCTGATTCCAGCGCCGGCCGCACTGGTTCTCCGGGCCGGTTCGCATGTCCCGCCCGCCGCGCCGGCCGTCCGCATCCCGGACCCGCTCGATCCGCGCGTGGCCAAGGCCCTGCATGAACTGTTTCCGGGCATGCACCGCATCGCCTGCCGCCAGCGCCAGCCCGATCTGCGCCTGGTCGTCAAGCCCGGCCCGGCCGAATCCTATGCCCTCGAGATCGCCCCCGACGCCATCCTTCTCGCCGCGCCCGATGCCCCCGGCTTCTTCTACGGACTCCAAACCCTCCGGCACATCCGCGCCCAAACCGGACGCGCCCTCCCCTGCCTGCGCATCACCGATGCCCCCGTTTTTGCGTCGCGCGGCTTCTATCTCGACATCAGCCGCGGCCGCATTCCGCGCCTCGAGCAGCTGCGCCGCCGCATTCGCCTGCTTGCCGCCCTCAAGATCAACCAGCTCCAGCTCTATTTCGAGCACCCCTTCCGATTCCGCTTCGATCCCGACATCGCCGGCAACGGCGACGCCTATGACGCGGACGACCTCCGCGCCCTCGACGCCTGCTGCCGCGAGCATTTCATCGAACTCGTGCCCTCCTTCACCTGCTTTGGCCACCTCGGCCGCCTGCTCTCCCTGCCGCCGTACCGCGACCTGGCCGAAGTCGAATTCCCGGCCCCCTCCTGGGAGGCCGCCACCTGGCGCCAGCGCCTGCACGGCGCCACCCTCAACTCCCGCGACCCGCGCGCGCAGGACATCCTGCGCCGCATCCTGGGCGAATTCCTGCCCTGTTTTTCTTCGGCCCGATTCAACCTCTGCGGCGACGAAACCTATGACCTCGGCAAACGCAACCCCGCCGCCACCCCCGCCGACCGCGCCCGGCAGTACACGGACCATATCCGCTTCCTCCACCAAGAGGCCGCCCGCCACGGCAAGTCGCTGATGCTCTGGGGCGACATGCTCCTGCACCACCCCGCCGCCATTTCCGATCTGCCCCCCGGCTGCGAAATCCTCGACTGGGCCTATTATCCCTCGAACAACTTCGAGAAGTGCGGCGAATTCATCTCGCGCGGCCTGCCCACCACCGTTTGCCCCTCGGTCCGCGGCTTCGGCCGCCTCTTCCCCGCCGTCGAGGAAGCCCGCACCGTCATCGCCGCCTATGCCCGCACCGGCAAGAAAAACGGCGCCCGCGGCCTGCTGAACACCGATTGGGGCGACTACGGCCATTTCAACATGCCCCCCGGCGCCCTCCACGGCCTCGCCCTCGGCGCCCAACTGGCGTGGAATCCGGCGAATGACGCCGGCCCCGGTTTTGACCGCGCTTTTTCCAAAATCATTTTCGGCGCGGACGAGTCCGACCCCGCCGAATTGTTCTCGCGGGCCGGATCCGTCCCTGAAACCGCCGCCGCGTGGCCCTTCGCGCCGTTGAAAAACATCCCGGCCCCGACCGATCCCGCCCCGCTGCGCGAGCTTGCGGACCAAGCCCCGGCCTGGGCCGACGGTTTTTCCAAACTGATGCCCACCGAGTGGGCCGATGAAACCGATCACGCGCAGCTCGCGCTCGCCTGCCGGTTTCTTCAATTCGGCGCCCTCGTCGCCTCCGGCGCGCCTGCTTCGCAAACGCGCCCGCTGCTCGACGAACTCGAAAAAGCCTATACCCCCCTCTGGTTCGCCGAAAGCCTCCCCCGCGGCCTGCTCGACATCCACGCCCGCGGATTCGAGCCGATGAGAAATACCGATAAAGCCAAACCATGAAGCCCTTTTTTCTGTTGGTCTCCACCCTCGCCATGGTCTGGGCGTCCTGCGCCTGGGGAGCCCCTGTCCGTGTGTCGTTTCTCGACACCGATCCCGCGCGCGAAGACACCCTCCGCGCCTTCGCCGAGGCCGGATGCGATTCCGCAAACCTGGATGCCCTCCGAGATGCGATTGTTCACTACTACCGGGAGCCGCCGGCCTGCGACACCTCTTTGTTCCCACCGGCCGACAACGGTTTTTATGAATTCGCCTCCATCGGCGATTTCCTCTCCGCCCTCGGTACCAACCAGCTATCCTATCTCGACCATCCCTTTGAGCTGAATTGCTTCGACACGGCCTTGCTCCTGGCCGCGCAGGGCATGAGCCTTTCGGCAGACCTGAACGCGCCCAACGGCCCTTACCTCGCCGTTCAGGTCACCACCAACTTCAGCGAATGGCTCATGCCCGTTGCCTCGCTGGCTGACGTCTACGCCACTGCCCATCCGGCCTGGTACGGGCAGTTCATGGAAAACCGGTTTGGCCTGTCGTTCACCGAAAAACACCGATCGCTTGTGGCGGCCCTCTACCAGTACCAGGCGCTGCCCTTGGACACATCGCCGAACACGGTTGCCGCCGAAACGCAAGCCGCCCTGCGCCGCCATTGGAAACGCTGCGGCATCCGGTTTCCCACCCATGTTTCGCTCGTCATGCTCCACCGCGCGAGCCCCCGCTACCATCTGGTCGTGACCGATCACATGGGGGTGCTGCTCAAGCGGGAGACGGGCGGCCTTTACCTTGAACAGACAGGCGGCCGCGGCCCCTTCCTCCGGATCGATGTCAAAAATCCCGCCGACATCGCCGCCTACTTGTCCACCGTCACCTGGCCGGACTACCCGTTCAATTACATGTCGGCCAACGACGATCTTATCCTCGACGTGCCGCTGCGGCCGGCCGGGACCCCCGCGGCCTGCTCGACATCCATACCCGCGGCTTCGAGCCGATGAGAATTCTTCTTGCCGGGTGAGCCAACCGAACGGCCGCGATTCAGCTTTCCAAGGCTTCCGCGACCTGTTGACCTGCGGACTTGATGGGGCCCTCGCCGGCCAGGGCGCGGGCGATTTCCTGGAGACCCTCCAGTTGCGCCGCGCGCTCCGGCGTATCCGCCAGCAGGGCCTGCAGCGCATCCGCCATCGCCACGGGCCGGGCCCGGTGCTGAATGAATTCGGGACAGAGAGTGCGGTTCGCCACCAGGTTGACCATTCCGATCCACTGCACCTGGATCAGGAGCCGTCCGATCCCATACGTGATCCAGGTGGTGCGATAGACCACGATCTGCGGACATCCCAGGAGAGCCGTTTCCAGCGTGGCGGTCCCGGAACAGACCATCGCGGCCCGCGCCTGCCGCACCACGTCGTGCATGCGGCCCGTCACCAGCCCGATGGCGGCCTGTTCCTCCGCCGGGCGCGCCGCCAACTGGGCCTCGATCCGTTTGCGGATCTCTTCGCTGGCGGCCGGGATCATAAACACCGTGGCGGGCGCGCGGCGGCGCAGCTCGCGAGCCGTGTCCAGCATCACCGGCAGAATACGTGCGATCTCCTGCGGCCGGCTGCCGGGCAACAGGGCCACCCGCGGCCCACCCGCGGGCCAGGGCAGCGCGGGCAACGACGTCGCCAGCGTGCGCCGGACCGATTCCACCAGCGGATGCCCCACAAACACGGTCCGCAAGCCGGTGCCCTTGAAGACGTCGACTTCGAACGGGAAAATCACCATCAGCAGATCCAGGATTTTCGCCATGCGGGGAATCCGGCCCCGGTGCCAGGCCCACACCATCGGACAGATGTAGTAGAATACGGGAATGCCCAGCGCGTGGGCCCGGGCCGCCAGGCGCAGGTTGAAGCCGGGATAATCGACGAGCAGCAGGGCGTCGGGCTTCTCCAGCCGCAGCAGCGCCTCCATGCGCTTGAACACGCGGCGGAAGAACGGATAGCGGGCCACCACTTCCCCAAATCCCATCACCGCCATTTCGCGCGCATCCACGACCGTTTGCACCCCCGCCGCGCGCAGCTCGTCGCCGCCGATGCCGAACACGTCCACGTCGGACCGCCGCTCGCGCAAATCCCGCAGCAGCCGCGCGGCGTGCTGGTCGCCGGACATTTCGCCGGCGACAATCATGATTTTTTTGCGTGCTGCGGACATGGCGGTCTCCGGCGGCGGGGCTTCAGCCTGACTCCTCCCGGGGAGTGTCAAAGGCGAGAAATGCAAGCCCCAGCCGATCGGCGGCCGCCGCCAATTTCTCCCGTTCCAGTAGAATCGTCCGCCCGGCTTCCACCGCCAGGCAGGATATCCGGGCCTTTTTCAGCACCCGGAAGGTCTGCGGGCCAATGACCGGTATGTCGAAGCGCATGTCGTGACCGCGCTTGGCCACCTTGACCACCACTGCCCCCGCCCCCCCCAGCCGGCCCGCGCGCCGGATCGTTTCATCCGTGCCTTCAAAACCTTCCACCGCCAAAACCGTTCCGTTCTTGATCACCACAGTCTGGCCGATGTCCAGGCCGCTGGTCACTTTCGCCACCTGCGCCCCGAGCTGGATATCCGCCGCTTCCCTCGGCGTCGGTACGCGGCTGGCCAACGGACCCGCCGCCGCCATTTCGGTTTCCATGAACGCGCAGGCCGGCAAAAAGTCCACCCCCACCCCCTTGAGTTCCTCCGCCAGGGCGCCAAACAGTGTATGGGCATTCTTGGTCGGCAGACTGTTGAGAATCGCCAGCGCGCGGGCATCCGGCCGCAAATGGAAAAGGACCGTCGGCCGGATGCGTCCGGCCATCACCATCTGGCGCACGTCGGCATTCCGGATCGCCTCTTTCAGCACCTCCACCTGGCCCATGCGCAGCCAAATGGTTTCATCGGCGTATTTCTGGATGACCCGTTCCGTATGCCCTTTGAAGGCAAACGCCACCACGCGGCGGACACCCTGGGCGCGGGCCGAGCGGGCCAGTTGCCAGGGATAGGAGCCGCCTCCGGCGATCAGCCCCAAGGCGGCGGGAATTTCCACGGGCGACAACGAACTCATGACCGGCATCATAGCGCGGCCCGCCATCGCGTCCAGCCTCTCTTTCCCATCGAATTCCGGACGCCGGCAGCGCGGGGTTCCTGCCTTTCAGGCCGAATGCTGGCCGCCGGGCAGGGATGGCCGGCCAGGCCGGCCACGTTTTGACAGAATATTCATTCCGCCCGCACCCGCGGCAAGAAACACCACTCCCGCTCCGAGTTCGATCCCCAACACGCGGAGATTGCGCCCGCTGCCCGCCAGTTCCCCCAGCGTGGCTTTGTCCCAGGCGGGCAGCAGCGCGACCAGCGCCCGCACCGGCGTGGTCGATACCGGCGCCCACAGTGGAATTCCGTAGGGCGCGGACCGGTCCTGGGTCACCAGATCAATGGCCAAATGGCTGCCGATCACGATCAGCAGAAACAGCAGTGCCCGCCGGCCGAACTGCACCGGCCGGAAGGCCCGGCCCACCAGCCAAATCCCCACCGCCACCAGCAACACCCAGGCCACGCTGTGCGTGGCTTGCTGATGCGTCGTGTTCAGACTGCCGCGCCATAAACCCGGTAGATAGTCGATATCGGGCAGGCAGGCGAGCACGGCGGCGGCGGCCAGGGTCTTGCTCGTGCGGCGCAGAAAGGAAGCCAGCGGGTGTCCGGCCCCGCCCGCCATGACGGCCGCCAATCCGGCCCCCACCAATCCGTGGAACACCGGCGAGGCCATGCAACGCCAAGGGCGGCTAACGGCCCAGGGCGCGGCGCACCGCGAAGACCAGGTCCTGGCCGCGCAGGTCGCGGGCGATCACCATGCCGTTGGAATCCAGCAGGTAATTCGTGGTTTCCCCGAAAATGCCCAGTGCCCGGGTCAAATCCGGTGCACCCGCCACGACCGACCACGGCAGGCCCAGGGCATCCAGCCCGGTGGCATTCGGTTCGAGGCAAATACTGACGATTTCCAGCCCGGCGTCGCTGTAGCGCCTCCAGAGTTCCGTCGTCGCCGGCAGGCTCTCCTCCCAGATTTTCCAGCCCCGCGCAAAGAAATCCACCAGCACTACCCGCCCGCGCAGGCTGGACAGCGCAAAGGT
The DNA here is from genome assembly GCA_012514035.1 of Lentisphaerota bacterium. GTDB lineage: Bacteria > Verrucomicrobiota > Kiritimatiellia > CAIQIC01 > Lenti-01 > Lenti-01. The sequence continues at coordinate 73,683 of JAAZBB010000066.1, forward strand.
GCGGCCGCGGATGTCCGTCAGCGTCGCCTCCGGGAACGAAACGCCCGGGGCGCTTTTCGCGCGAACCAGGGCTTTTTCCATGATGGTCAACGGAAGCGAATCCCCTTCCGTCGCGTTGGGCCGCGCCATCACCAGCGGATCCCCGGGGCCGGTCAGGCCGGACCAGGCATACGGCTTGGGGTCGTAATACCGGCTGGCCTTGTAGGCGGCAATCACATCGGCAACCGCCGCGGGGTTGCCGGCTTCCGCCTGCACCTCAGCCTCTTTGACAAACAACTTGGAGGCATCCACGCCTTCCATCCCGGCCACCTTCTGGCGGGCCGCAGCCAGGGCCTCCAGGGCTTCGCCGTGGCGCCGGCGCATGTCGCTCAACACCATGGCCCGGATCACTGCGGCCTTGACGATCGCATCACCGTCGTTGCGCGCGGCCGCGTCCGACACCAGCTCCTGCACGGACTGATCGATCTCGGCCCACTCCTTTTCGGAATAATAGCCATGACCCATGCTTTGCAGCTTGCTCAGCACCGCGTTGTGCTTCGCATCGAAGGCCGCTGCATCCTGCCCGAACGCCCCCGCCACCGCCGCCAGCAACACCATACTCGTCAAACCTGCAAGAATTCCACGCATTTTCCATTCCTCCAGAATTGCCCTCTTATTGTGCCCGCTCGCGCCCAAAAGACAATATCTTTTCGGCGGCGAATCGGCCAAACGGTTATTTCAGGTCTTCGGCGATCGTGCTGAACTGCTCCAGGGCGGCTTCGAGGTCTTCCGCGATCTCCTGCGCGATGACTTCGGGCGCGGGCAAGTTGGCGGATTCCTCCAGGGCGTCGTCCTTCAGCCAGAAGATGTCCAGGTTCACTTTGTCGCGCTTGGTCAGCTCGTCGTAGCCGAACGCCTTGAACCGCTCGGTTTCCTTGCGTTCGTGGCGGTTCTTCGGGCGGTAGCACTTCACGAAGTCGTCCAGATCGCTCCGCTTCAGGGTGTTTTCCTTGAGCGTGAAGTGCTGGTTCGTGCGCAGGTCGTAGATCCACAGCTTCTGCGTCCACGGCTTTTCCTGCGCCGGCTTGCGGTCGAAAAACAGGACGTTGGCCTTCACGCCCTGCGCATAGAAGATGCCCGTCGGCAGGCGCAACAAGGTGTGCACGTCCGCCTGCTTGAGCAGTTCGCGACGGATCGTCTCGCCCGCCCCGCCCTCGAACAGCACGTTGTCCGGCAGCACCACCGCCGCCCGCCCGTGCTGCTTCAGGATCGTGAAGATGTGCTGCAAGAAATTGAGCTGCTTGTTGCTGGTGCTCGCCCAGAAATCGTCGCGGTTGATGACCAGCGACTCCTTGGACGACTCGCCCGCCTCGTTCACGATCGTCACGCTGCTCTTCTTGCCGAACGGCGGATTCGCCAGCACCACCTCGTATTCGCCGTGCTTGCCCGCCAGCGCGTCCTTCGTCGTCACCGGCAGGTCTTCCTCGGACTCCCCGCCGATGCCGTGCAGCAGCAGGTTCATCGCGCACAGGCGCGTCACGCTGTCCACCAGCTCGATGCCGTAGAATGTGCCGGCTTTGAGCTGCTTCTTCTGCGCCCGGTCCAGTTTGTGGTGCTTGGCCAGGTAGTCATGCGCCGCCAGCAGAAACCCGCCCGTGCCGCACGCCGGGTCGCAGATCGTCTCGCCCGGCTGCGGGGCCACCACTTCCACCATCGCAGCGATGAGCACGCGCGGGGTGAAGTACTGCCCCGCACCGCCCTTCACGTCTTCGGCGTTCTTTTGCAGCAGGCCCTCGTAGGCGTCGCCCTTCACGTCGGCCGACAGGCTCGACCACTGCTCCTTGTCGATCAGGTCCACAATCAGCCGCCGCAGCTTGGCCGGGTCCTGGATCTTGTTCTGCGCCTTCCGGAAAATCAGCCCCAGCATTCCCGGCTTCTTGCCCAGCGTGTCCAGCACGTGCCGGTAATGCGCCTCCAGTTCGTCGCCGTCCTTGGCCAAAAGGCTCGGCCAGTCGTAGCCCTTGGGCATGGACGACGGCTTCTTGTGCAACTGCGCCTGCTCCTCCGCCATCTTCAGGAACAGCAGGAACGTCAACTGCTCGACGTAATCCCCGTACGACAGCCCGTCATCCCGCAGGACGTTGCAGTAGTTCCAGAGCTTTTGGACGAGTTGCTGGGGGGCAGTCATGGTTTGGTCTTTCCTGCTTTTGGCTCGTTCCGCCGCTGCTGGCGCACGCGGTAGAGCCGTTCCGTAAATCCACCTTCGGCCTCGAACTGCCGCGCCAACGTCTCGATTTGACGCGAAAGCAGCGCGCACGCCACCCCGATCAGCACCA
>JAAZBB010000067.1 GCA_012514035.1 Lentisphaerota bacterium
CGCCGGATACCCCGGCCACCGCCGTGTCCTACGGATTGGCTTTTCTGGGCGTGCTCGCGCTGGTGGCCGGGCTGGGGTGGGGTGCCTGGCGGCGCGGCCTGCGCCTGCTGCCCTTCGGGGTGTTCTTTTTCATGGTGGCCTTCCTGCCGATGTCCCGCCTAGTGCCCATCGGCATCCGCTACATGGTGGCCGACCGGTTTTTCTACCTTCCCGGCATCGGGTTCCTGCTGTTGATGGCTCATGGATTTGTCCAGTGCATCCGGTCATCGCCACGCGGACGAGTGGCAGGGATCGCCGGCGCGGCGGCGTTGATCCTTTTCTGGGCCGGGCTGTCTTTTGCCCAGAGCCGGGTTTGGCGGAACAGCGAAACACTGTGGGATGCCGTACTCCGGCGCGCGCCCGATGCCTTCGTGGCGCTGAACGGGAAGGCATTTGCCCATCTGAATGCCTCCCGCTTGGATGAGGCCGCGACGTATCTGGCGCGATCGCTTGAGGTCGATCCTGACTCTGTGGAAACCCTGGCCTTGCGCGCCCGGCTGGCGTACCGCCAGGGAGACCTGGCGACGGCCCACCGCTATCTCGAAGCGGCCGAAGCCAAGGGGCTTTCCCCGCTGATGGGAGCCGACCTGAAGGCCAAGCTGCTCAGCCTGGCCGGCGACCACCGCGGGGCCATCCTGGCGCTGAGCGCCTATGTCGAGATTACGTCGCCCGCCTATTGGTACTACTACAAAATGGCCTGGGAAGCCCTGCACATCGCCGAAGAGCCCAAGGCCATCCTCTGCCTGGAACAGGCCCAAGCTCTGATGCCCCCCAAACAAGCCGCCTTGGGCCGCTTCCTGGCCCAAAACGATCCGGAGTGGTTGCGCCAGAACCAGATGACCCGCCTGTTGGCGGCCGGCATCGATTTCTTCGCCGATGTCTACAATTTCTCGCAGGAAATCCACCTCTGGTTTTCAGACCGGGACCGCGCCTTGAAGGAATACGATTTGATCATCACCCATTTCGGGGCCGCCCTGGATTGCTGGCGGCGGGCGCGGGCGGCATCCAGTGGTCCAGGCCCGATTTCAAGCATCGAAGAAAAGAACTTTGAACGCAAATTAGGGATTGTCTTTTATAACCGGGCGTGTATCCTCGCCCATGTTGGAAAACATGATGCTGCCTTGGAGTCACTGTCCAAGGCGCTGGAACGGGATAAAGGCCTGCAGGCGAATGCCCGGAATGATCTGGATTTTGCGCCTGTGCGTGACCGGCCGGAGTTTCAAGCATTAATGCAACGATGAATGCGACCAGTTCGAAAAAGGGAAAAAATAAGCCATGAAAACAACGAATCAAATCCTCGGCGCGGCGATGGCATTGCTGTTCGGCTTCGGGGTCTTGGCAACCGAAGCGGCGGTCAATGAAAACTTCGACACCATATTCAGCACGTCGTATGCAAACCAAACCGGTAACGGCTGGCGCATCAACAGCGGTTTGCGCAGCAGTTCCTCGCGCTCCGGGTCCTGCGCCCGCTTGGCGTCCGCGGGATCCGCCAACTACCTCCAGTATGAGGGGGCCGATGGCAACGGGAAGGATGGCGGCGTGGGCACCATCTCCTTACTGGTATCGTGGATGGGATAATAACCCCCAGGAGAAGTTCAAGGTTCAGGTCGACATCAACGGGGCCGGATTCACCGACATCTCCTCGGAAATCAGCCCAACCCTGACCTACACGGAATTTACCTATGACCTCAACAACGCCAGCGATAACATCATCGTCCGCATCCAGCAAACCGCGGGCGAGCGTATTCTGATTGATGATGCCTCCATCGGGGATTATTCCGGCGGCAGCACGCCCACCATCACGCTTTCCTCGGGCGATCTTTCGGCATTCAGCACGACCTATGGCATTGCTTCCGCCGCCCAGTCGTTCACCGTGGCCGGCTCGGACCTGACCGCCAACATCACGGTGACGGCTCCGTCGGGCTACAATGTGTCCCTCTCCAGCGGGTCGGGGTATGGCAGTTCGGTCTCGTTGACACCAAGCGGCGGCACCGTGAGCGAGACGACCGTATATGTGCGCCTGACGGGCGCCGCCACCGGGGCGTTCTCCGGCAACGTCTCCGCCACCAGCACCGATGCCGCCGAAAAGACCAAGGCGGTCTCGGGCACCGTGGGCCTGGCCGCGCCGACAGGCGTTGTGGCCAGCGAAACCAATGCCACGGACTTCACCGCATCCTGGTCGGCCGTCTCCGGCGCCAGCGGCTACCGCCTCGATGTCAGCGAATACGAGGAGTTCTGCACCACCGGCGGCACTCCTGAAAACCTGATGAGCAATGCGGGCTTTGAGACCGGCGACGGCACGGATTGGGACAAGTTCGAGACTGAGTATTCCGTGGTAACCACCGATCCGCAGGAAGGTACTTACCACGTAGCGGTGACTGCTACGGCCACGCGCGATTTGACGCAAAATGTCAGTATCACCGGCGATGGGGTTACGGAGTACGAAATCAGCTATTGGTACAAAGGCACCGGGAATCTCCGCATCTGGGCCGCCTGGACGACGGGCGGCCAGGTTTCCGGCGACAGTCTGCAACCTTCTTCCTACAACGATGCCGCCTCCGAATGGACCAAGATGACGTACACCGTTGTGCCGCAAAGCGGCGATAACGTCTTGTTCTATGAAATTCGGGCCTATAACGGCGCCTCCATGTACCTCGACAACTTCTTCGTGGGCACGACGGCCGGCGGCTGCACGCCTTCGTTCGTTGGGAGCTACGAGGACTACGAAGTGGCTTCCGGGACCAGCCAGATAGTCGAAGGCCTGGATCCGGAAACGACCTACTACTTCCGCGTGCGGGCGACGGACGGGACCGCGACCAGCGCGAATTCATCCACGGGCAGCGTGGAGACGCTGGCGGAATCGGCCTCGGCCCCGTCGGTCACGACGGCGGATGCCAGTTCCATCGGGGCCACATCCGCCACGCTGGGCGGCAACGTGACCTCCGACGGCGGCGATGCGGTCACCGACCGCGGTGTGGTCTATAAGGCCGGCTCCGGGGTCACGATCAGCGACAACAAGACCCAGATCGGCTCGGGTACCGGCGAGTTCGGCCAGAGCATCGGCAGCCTGTCGGTCAACACGCATTATTACTTCCGGGCCTATGCCACGAATACCGTGGGCGCGACGCTGGGCAGCGAACTGGATTTCTGGACGCTGGCGGCGGTGCCGGAAGCCCCGATCGTGGGCAATCCCACCGAGACCTCGCTGGACATCACGCTGGATGCGGACAGCAATCCGGCCGGGACGGAATATGCCATCCAACGCACCAGCGACAGCAAGTACCTGCAGGACGACGGCACGTGGGGCGATACGGCGGTCTGGCAGACCACAAACAACTGGGACACCATCACCGCCGGCGATCTGACGCCGGCCACGACCTATTACTTCCAGGTCAAGGCGCGCAACGGCGCCAACGTCGAAACTGCGTTCGGCGACACCGGCAGCGGCACGACCGAGGAATCCGGCGCGCCGGTACGCTGGACGACCCTGGTCCATCAAGGCACCCCCGTCTACACCTACTACCTGGGCGATGAACTGCTGTATCAGTTCCAATACGCGATCAATACCGACACTACCGGTTGGACCGTGGACTACGGCTTGGGCAAGTCCACCGACGGCTCGAGCTGGACCTGGAACGGCGGCACCTATGCGTCGAACAACAACAGTGACGTGTATTGGACTTCCGACCAGAGCGAGTTCCAGTTCACCGATACGGGCAATTACTATTACGCCGGTCGGTTCAACGACGGCACCTATTCCTATTATGCCATGGACGACTGGACCGATGACAACCTGGTTCTGGCCGCCGTGAACTATTTCACCGTCA
>JAAZBB010000012.1 GCA_012514035.1 Lentisphaerota bacterium
CGGGAATTCGAGGAACACTTGGCGCCCGAAGCCAAGGCGCGTGAAACCCTGGTGATGGGCTTGCGGCGGATAGCCGGCTGGGGCCGGGACGAATTCCGGAACGCGACGGGTTTCGATTACACTGCCCTGCGGGGGAAGGAAATCGCCGAACTGGAGCAGCAAGGCTTGCTCGTCGTCGAACCCGGCCGGATCCGTCTCGCGGAAGAGGCGCTGTTTGTCAGCGATTCCGTGTTTGCCGCTTTGGTTTGATCCTGCGCCGCCCGCGCCGGGACCTGGGACGATCCAACAGCCGTCTCTCGCCAAAGACGCGAAGACGCGAAGGAGCTACAGAAGGACGACCGCCGGCCACTTGGCGCTCTTTGCGTGAAAATTTCTCCGAAAAACGGGCCAAAAACACGAAAAAAGCCGGTTTTCAGGCCGAAAATCGCGATTTTGGGGCCCGAAATGGCCCGAAAACGGCGTTTTCAGGCGGTTTTTCACCATTTTTAACCTGCGCGGTCCGTTGCGGCTCGTTTCTGTTGAAGATTTTATGTCGGAAACCTATGCCGTAACAGCCGGTTCAACTACGAATCACGCGAATGGCGCGAATGGGGAAGGAGGCCGACCACAGATGGCGAGTCTTCCGGAAAAATCAAGAGTCTGGCTTCCGTTTCCCATTCGCGATATTCGTTTCATTCGTAGTGCAGGCTGTTCTGTCCTTTTCCCCGCTTATCCGTGCCATCGGTGCAATCCGTGGTGGATTTGGGCCCAAAATGGCGTTTTCAGGCGGTTTTGGACCATTTTTCACCTGCGCGGTCCGTTGCGGCTCGTTTCCGTTGAAGATTTTTTGTCGGAAGCGTACCCTCGAAACGACAAAGCGCGAGTTTTATACAGGGCCATTCGAGCGAGACGTCCGCGACATAGGGGAATGCATGAAAAGAAAATCGCTGTTTTTGATCTTCGGACTGGTTTATGGCTGTTTGCTTGCGCCGGCGCTTGCGCAAGAACCCCCGCCCGAACTCGTGGCCGTGACGGAAAAGCAGATGGGGTTTTATGAGAATCCATCGCAGGAGACCTTCGCGGAAATCGTCGCCGCCCAAAACGGCTTCATGCAATGGGCCCGCGAGAACATCTCGCCGGACAGAGTGGAGCACATGGATCGTTTGTTCCGGACTTTCGTGTCGTTCGCCTGGAAGCAAGGCGGCTATGCCGGATCCCCGTTTCCGGAAAAGGAAATGAACGGCATCGTGAAATCGGTATCGAAGGAAAAAATCCGTTCCCCTGAAGACCTCGATGCTTTATGGGCGGCATTTTTCGCGACGGGCGAGGAAAAATATCTGGATCGCTTGACGGATGCGGCTTCGGTCCGGAATCCGATCATCGCCGGAGCGGCGAAATGGTCGCTTAATGCGAACTATCGACAACGCCCGGCGGTAAAAGAGTATTTCGACCGGCAGCCCGGCAAGAAAGAGGCCATTATCCGGTGATTTTCAGCGGACAGACGGAGAAAAACGACCACGGATGACACGGAGAACACGGATTTTTCCCGAAAAATTCTTCCATCCGTGCCATCGGTGAAATCCGTGGTGGCTTTGGGGCCGAAAATCCGGAAAAGGCCGTTCAACTACGAATCACGCGAATGGCGCGAATGGGGAAGGAGGACGACCACGGATGGCGAGTCTTCCGGAAAAATCCAGAGACTGGCTTCCGTTTCCCATTCGCGAGATTCGTTTCATTCGTAGTGCCGGCTGTTCCGCCCTTTTGCCCGCTTATCCGTGCCATCGGTGCAATCCGTGGTGGATTTGGGCCCAAAACGGCGTTTTCAGGCGGTTTTTGACCATTTGTAACCTGCGCGGTCCGTTGCAGCTCGTTTCCGTTGAAGATGTTATGTGGGAAACCTATGCCGTAACAGCCGGTTCAACTACGAATCACGCGAATGGCGCGAATGGGGAAGGAAAGAGTAGGGGTCACGTCTAAACATATAACATATAGCGTGCTTTGCTGATAAGTTTCGTGCTCTGGTGGTGAAGGCGGTGGCGGAGGCGCGCGGGAAGCCGGAGGACCAGTAGTTGCATCAGCACGGGGATTGGGGTAAGTGGCGGTCTCTGAAACTGGCCAGGGAAGCCACGGGCATGACCTCGCCGGAGTTGGGCGGGGCAATGAGCGGAATGGATTATGCGGCGGCCTGCATGCTGAATCCTTTTCAGTCTTCAAATTCCACCATCTGCTTGTCCATGGATCAACTTCCGCTAAGCCGGCGTTTTGCATCTGCCAAGCATCCTGCATAAACCAGACTCCACCCGCAAGTTGAAACTGAACTCCAGTTCACTAACTATCTGCCGCCCCGGTAATCCGCCATTGGTTTCCCCGACCGGATTTCCTATTATTGAGACGACACCCCCCCTGACGTATGCTTGGATATACGGAATATAAGTCAGTAGAATAAATACTATTCGGGTAAAAAAATAGATTAAGAAATATATGCCGCATATTACCCTCCCAAAACATACGGGGATATTTCGCGTGGCAATCGCTCGAGCGGGAAATTATATCGTGATCAACGATAAAACGGGTAAAAGCCAAATAATCATCCCATGTCGAAACAAAAAAGAGGCGGATGAACTTTGCGATAGACTAAACAAAGGCGATCACAAAGGGGAAATCTGGTATTGATAACCGACCCGAACAAGGGGGGCTTGGCTGCGCCCACAAGTTATCGCTTGGCATCGGCCTCCGCTCGTTGCAACACTATCGGGTACAATCCGTTGGCCGATCCAAACCCCTGACGTTGGGCAGTAGAATTCCGACTATTAACGCTTGACGGTATTATCGCGTCGCGTTATGTTCTTTTTATGATCAAGTCATTCAGAGGCCCGGAGGCTGACAAGATATTCCGGCGGGAAGTTGTGCGGAAACTACCCCATGACATCCAGCGGACGGCGTTGCGGAAACTATGGATGATTGATGCGGCGCCGGATTTGATGTCGCTGCGGGTCCCGCCCGGGAACCGGTTGGAAGCTCTGGCCGGCAGCCGAGCGGGACAGCACAGCATTCGGATCAATGACCAGTGGCGCATTTGCTTTCGATGGAGAGAAGGCAACGCGCATGACGTAGAGATTGTGGATTATCATTAGGAGAACGGACATGAGAACCAAGAAAATGCCCCCCGTCCATCCCGGCGAGATTCTCATGGAGGAATTTTTGACCCCCATGGGTATTTCCCAATATCGCCTGTCGCGCGACATCAGCGTCCCGCCCCGGCGAATCAATGAGATTGTGCATGGCACCCGCAGCGTGACTGCGGATACCGCCCTGCGGCTTGGGCGGTATTTCGGTGTCTCGCCGCAGTTCTGGCTGAACCTACAGGCTCATTTTGACCTGGAACAGGAACAGGACAGGCTCGGTGACCGGCTAGAGCAAGAAGTACAAGCCTATGCCATGGCCTAAATAGGGGTCAGTTCCGTAATCTAGTAAAATGAAAAGCGGGGGAGAAGGCGCAATTAAACGCCTGGAGGCCAGAAAAACGGCCGCGCTCTTTTAGGGCGCGGCCGTTTTGGTTGGGTTTGTGAGTTCCGATCACCCGGCGAGGGCCTTGAGGTCGGCGTCGGGGGTGGTGATGGGGGCGAGGCCGAATTTTTCGACCAGGACGTTCAGGACCGTCGGGGAGACGAACGCGGGGAGGGAGGGGCCGAGGCGGATGTTCTTGATGCCGAGGGAGAGGAGCGTCAGCAGGATGCAGACGGCCTTCTGCTCGTACCAGGAGAGCACCAGCGAGAGGGGCAGATCGTTCACGCCGCAGTTGAAGACCTTGGCGAGCGCGACGGCCACCTGGATGGCGGAGTAGGCGTCGTTGCACTGGCCCATGTCGAGCAGGCGCGGGATGCCGCCGATGTCGCCGAGTTGGTTCTGCAGGTGGTTGAAGCGGAACTTGCCGCAGGCGAGCGTCAGGACGAGGGTGTCCTTGGGGGTCTTCTCGACGAACTCGGTGTAGTAGTCGCGGCCGAGCTTGGCGCCGTCGCAGCCGCCGACGAGGTAGATGTGCTTGAGGGCGCCGCTCTTGACGGCGTCCACGACCTTGTCGGCGACGGAGAGGACGGTGTTGTGGGCGAAGCCGGTCATCAGTTCGTAGGCGCCGGGCGATTCTTCCTTCCAGCCGCCAAGGGCGATGGCTTGCTGGATGATGCCGGAGAAGTCCTTGCGGCCCTGCTCATCCGCGGCGATGTGTTGGACGCCGGGCCAGCCGACCTCGGCCGTGGTGGCGAGGTGCTGGATGTAGCTGGGACGCGGCGGCATGATGCAGTTGGTAGTGAACAGCACGATGCCGGGCAGATCGGCAAATTCCTTCTGCTGGTTCTGCCACGCGGTGCCGAAGTGGCCCTTGAGGTGCTTGTGTTTTTTGAGCCCGGGATACCCGTGGGCCGGCAGCATTTCGCCGTGGGTGTAGACGTTGACGCCCTTGCCCTCGGTTTGTTCGAGCAGCATCTTCAGGTCAAGCAAGTCGTGGCCGGTCACGATGATGAACGGGCCGTGGTGGCGGGTAATGGATACAGGGGTGGGTTCAGGATGCCCGTAGGCGCTGGTATTGGCGGCGTCGAGCAGGGCCATGCAGGCGAGGTTGATCTGGCCGAATTCCATGATCAGGCCGAGCCATTCCTCGACGGAGTGGTCGTTGCCGAGGGCCTTCATGCCCTTCTGAAACCAGGCGGAGACCTTGGGATCGGTCTGGCCGAGGACGCGCGCGTGGTGGGCGTAGGCCGCCATGCCCCGCAGGCCGAACAGCAGCGTGGAACGCAGGGAGACGACGTCGGTGTCGCCGTGGAACAGGTCTTCGGGCCGGTAGGTGTTGGCGCCGCCGGCGGCGGCGGCCGCATGCAGGATGCGATCGCGCATCGCGGCCAGATCCTTGGGATCGAAGTTGACGTTGGTGACGCACATGAACAGCGCGTCCATGAAGAGCGCCTCGGTCTTGGGGTCGGCGGGCTGGCCGTCCACCGCGCGGGCGAGGGTGATCATCGCCGCGGTGATTTCATCCTGGAGGTTGGCGACTTCGGGCGATTTGCCGCAGACGCCTTGCCGGGTGCAGCCTTTGCCGCCGGCGGTTTGTTCGCATTGGAAACAGAACATGCTCATGGGGGGGCTCCTGGTTGGTTTTCTTTTTATAGGGGTTGGGTTCAGGGTTCAGAGTTCAGGGTTCAGAATTCAGAAGGAGTTGTAGCCAGCCCCGGTGGGGCCGGTTCCTGAATGAACAGCCCCGCGCCCAGCGGGCGCGGCTACAATTGGGCGTGGGTTTCATTCTGACTCCTGACTCCTGAATTCTGAATACTTTTCCTATTTCTCAAGGATTTCTCCTTCGGTGGAAATCGTCACGACCTGCCAGGGGATCATTTTGCCGGAGGCCTGGAGCGCGCGCATGGTGGCGTTTGCGATGCCGGCGCAGCAGGGCACTTCCATGCGCAGGACGACGACGCTCTTGATGTCGTTGGCCTGGAAGATGGCGGCGAGTTTTTCGGCGTAGTCGCCTTCGTCGAGTTTGGGGCAGCCGATGAGGGTGACCTTGTTGCGCATGAACATGCGGTGGATGTCGGGATAGGCGAAAGCGGTGCAGTCGGCGGCGATGAGCAGCGCGGCGTTCTGGAGGTAGGGTGCGCGGGGGTTGACCAGTTTGATCTGGACGGGCCAGTTGGTCAGTTGCGATGCGGGGGCATCCCCGGAGATGGGAGTTGCGGCGACGGGTGCCTTGGGAACGATGGTCTTGGCCATCTGGCCGGGGCAGCCGCAGGGGAGGGGCGGTGGGGACACGGTTTTGCGCGCGGCAACGGCCGCTTCGTCGTAGTCGGCCGCTTCGCGCTCGATAATCCGGATCGCGTTGACCGGGCAGGCGGGCAGGCAGTCGCCGAGGCCGTCGCAATAGCTGTCGGAAATCAGCTTGGCCTTGCCGTTGACGAGTTGGATGGCGCCTTCGTGGCAGGCGCTGACGCACAGGCCGCAGCCGTTGCAGCGGGCTTCATCGATCGAGATGATCTTGCGCTTCATGCGGTTTCCAGCTTGGATCTGTCGAAGGTGCGGGCGAGGCCCGCGAGGGTGGTGTGTTTCATGGTCTTGTGCAGGCGGTCGTTTTCGGACTCGATCAAGCGGCCGAAGGCGCAGGTGCGGCCGGCGCAAATCTTGGGATCGAGCAGGCAGCGGTGGGGGCGCAGGGGTTCGCCGCCGGCGGCGTTGTAGACGTCGAGCAGCGTGATGGATTTAGGGTCGCGGGCGAGGCGGATGCCGCCCTTGGGGCCGCGTTCGGTTTCGAGCAGGCCGGCGTGGACGAGGCGCTGGACGACCTTGGCGAAGTGGTTGTAGGAAAAGCCAAGGTTCTTGGCGATTCCCGGGGAGGGGCGGAAGGGACAGTCGCCGGTGTCGGCGAGCCACAGACAGGTGTGGATCGCGATGGACATCGATTCGGGGACGTTCAGGAGTCCGGGCACGGGTGATCCTTATTCCGCGTGGGCTTCGTGGATGGCGGTGGCCGGAGCATGGGCGTGACTGCCGGCCGACATGACGGCGGCATGGACGCCTTCGACGAAGTGCACGTAGGCCACATAGGCCGCCACGTATTCGCGGCCGGCTTCGACGCTGTCGTCCTTGTGCTTCCGGGCTTGCAGCGCCCGGTCGAATTTTTCGCGGACGGCCTGGCCGACGTGGCCGGTGATCTTGCCGATCATCTCGTCCGCCGAACCGGCGGCCAACGCCCCGTCGGCCAGGGCAACGATGGGTTCGACCGGTTCGTCCTTGATGCCGGTGTAGGGAGCACCTTCGCCCGCGCGGTGCAAACGGACGAGGGTTTCAAGGAAGTACTGATCGGCCAGTTCTTGCGCCTCCGGACTCTGGGTACGGACCGCGACGGCCTTGGCGAAGGCGGTTTTGACCGCTTCTTCATCCGCCGGCATGACCCATTTGAGAATCGGGGTCGCGTCGCCGGCCGCGAGGGCCGCCTTGGCTTCGGGAATGACCGGGCCGTTGGCGGTGTCGCAGTGCGCGAAGACGGAGCCGGCCGCAAGGGCTGCAACCAAGGCATATACGAAGATGATCGATGTTTTTCTCATGGGAACCTCCTTAATTCTGGTATCAGTATACCTGAATATAGGCAAAACGCAAACGAAAAGACCGGATTTTCCGCCGGACCGTTTCGTGATCCGGTCAGCCGATGCCTTCGAAGAGGACGGTCGAGAGGTAGCGCTCGCCGGCGTCGGGCAGGATGACGACGATGGTTTTGCCGGCGAAGGCATCTTCGTGCGCCAGGCGCAGGGCGGCGGCGGTGGCCGCGCCGCAGGAGATGCCGACCAGCAGGCCTTCTTCGCGCGCCAGCCGGCGGCTGGTTTCGACGGCCTCGGGGGCGTTGACCTGTTCGACGCGGTCCACGAGCGACAGGTCGAGGTTGTTTGGAATGAATCCTGCTCCGAGGCCCTGGATTTTGTGCGGGCCGGGCTTGAGTTCCTGGCCGGCCAGCTGTTGTGAAATCACCGGGCTTTCCTGCGGTTCCACTGCGACGGACACGATGGGCTTGCCCATGGTTTTCTTGATGTAGCGGGAAATTCCGGTGAGGGTTCCGCCAGTGCCGACGCCGGCGACGAGCACGTCAATGGTGCCGCCGGTGTCGTTCCAGATTTCGGGGCCGGTGGTGGCCTCGTGGATGGCGGGATTGGCCGGATTGTTGAACTGCTGGGGCAGGAAGTATTTTTCGGGATTGGCGGCGACGAGGGCCTCGGCCTTTTGGATCGCGCCTTTCATGCCTTCGGGGCCGGGCGTGAGCACGAGGTTTGCGCCGAACGCGGCCAGCACGCGGCGGCGCTCGAGGCTCATCGTCTCGGGCATGGTCAGGGTGAGCGGGTAGCCGCGTGCGGCGGCGACGAACGCCAGCGCGATGCCGGTGTTGCCGCTGGTGGGTTCGATGATTTCCATCCCGGGCTTGAGGACGCCTCGTTTTTCGGCGTCCCAGACCATCGCGGCGCCGATGCGGCACTTGACGGAGTAGGCCGGGTTCCGGCCTTCCACCTTGCCCAGGACCGTGGCCTTGGCACCGGCCGTGATCCGGTTCAGGCGGACGAGGGGGGTGTTGCCGATGGATTCGGCGTTGTCGGCGTAGATGCGGCCCATGGCGTTCTCCTTACGATTCCGTTTTCTGCAGGGCCTGGTCGATGTCGGCCTGAAGATCGGCGAGATCTTCCAGTCCGACGGACAGGCGGATGTAGTCGGCGGTGACGCCGGTTTCCCGTTGTTCTTCTTCGGTGAGCTGCTGGTGCGTGGTCGAGGCCGGATGGATCACCAGCGTCTTGGCATCGCCGATGTTGGCCAGGTGCGAGAGCAGCTTGACGTTGTTGATGAACGTCTTGCCGGCCTCCAGGCCGCCCTTGAGGCCGAAGCCGACCAGGCCGCCGTAGCCCTGCTTGAGGTACATGGAGGCCAGCGCGTGGCCGGGGTCGTCTTCCAGTCCGGGATAGGTCACCCAACTGACGCGGGGGTGCTTCCGGAGCCATTGGGCGAGCGCCAGCGCATTTTCCGAATGGCGTTTTTGGCGCAGCGGCAGGGTTTCGAGCCCCAGCAGCAGCTCGTGGGCGTTGAAGGGGCTTAGCGCCGCGCCGAGATCGCGCAGGAGCGTCAGCCGGACTTTCAGGATGAACGCCACATTGCCCATGCCGGGCACGTTGCCGAGGGCGTCCCAATATTGGATGCCGTGGTAGCTGGGATCCGGTTCGGTGAACTCCGGGAATTTGCCGTTGTTCCAGCGGAACTTGCCCGAGTCGACAATCACGCCGCCGATCGAAGTGCCGTGGCCGCCGATGTACTTGGTGGCCGACGCCACGATGATGTCGGCGCCGTAGTCGAACGGCCGCACCAGGCCGATGCCCACGGTGTTGTCGGCGATCAGCGGGATGCCGTTTTCGTGCGCGATCTTGGCGATGGCTTCGAAGTCGGGCACGTCCAGCTTGGGATTGCCGATGGTTTCGACGTAGACCGCGCGAGTCTTGGGGGTGATCGCCTTGCGGAACGCCGCCGGATCGCGCGAATCGACGAACTTCACCGTGCGTCCCAGTTTCGGGAACGTATGGTGGAAGAGTTGATAGGTGCCTCCGTAGAGGTTGTTCGCCGCCACGATTTCGTCGCCCAGCCGGGTGATGGCCAGCAGGGCGTAGGTGATGGCCGCCATGCCCGAGGCCACGCCGAGGGCTCCGGTGCCGCCTTCGAGCGCAGCCACCCGCTGCTCGAACACATCGGTGGTTGGGTTCATCAGCCGCGTGTATATGTTTCCGAACTCTTTCAGGGCGAATAGGTTGGCCGCGTGGTCCGTGTCGCGGAAGACATAAGACGAGGTCTGGTAGATCGGCACCGCGCGGGCACCGGTCGATGGATCCGGCTTCTGTCCGGCATGCAGGGACAATGTATGGATTCCGGGTTTCGGCATGGCCATGGCTCCTTTTCACCCTCGGGGGGGGAATTGCTTTTTACATCCGTTTTTGTAGGGTTCTTTTAAATGTCTAGTAATACTATGGAATATATTGAATATTACGACATCTACCGCACTCGTCAAATTGAATTTTGATTTTTTTTTGGCGGGCAGGATTCAGGGCGGGTTCAAATGACATAGTCGGGCATTTGGTTTTGCCGGTCACAGCGCTCGCGCAGATCGCGCAGGGTGGAAGAAGCCAGATAGGTGGAAATCTTGCGTTCCATATCGGCCCAGATTTCGCTTTCGACCCGTTCTTCGCTGCGGCTGGAATTGTTCATCCGGGAATGGGCCACCAGTTTGCAGGGGCCGTCGAGGGCGAACACGATGTCCTTGAGGGTGATGGCGCGGCTGGCGTGCGCCAGGCGATATCCCCCTTGGGCGCCCCGCGCCGCCCGGACCAGCCCCGCGGAGGTCAGGGCGTTCATGACCTGCCACAAATATTTCTCCGAGGCCGATTCGGTCGCGGCCAGTTCGCGCAGGGTCAGCGTTTTTGCGGCCGGCAGGGCGGCCAGCGTGAGCATGACCCGTACGCCGTGACGGCATTTTTTGGAAATACGCATGGATTTCTTCTCTCGTTGATCATCGACTGAAGCACTCGAAGAACTAGGCTATCGGGGCGCGGCGGCCGGTGTCAATGGCGTTCAGCGCCGAGGGCATGGTTTGGCAACCGGGGGGGGCCTGTGGTAGGATTAAAAATCTGAAAGAGGCAAGGAGAACCAGATGAAACCGAGACAACTACGCGACGGTGTCCAATGGATGGGTGCCGTGGATTGGAACCGGCGACTGTTTGATTCGCTGATCCCGTTGCCGGACGGCACCAGTTACAACGCCTATCTGGTCCGGGGCACGGGAAAAACGGCCCTGATCGATGCGGTCGATCCAGCCATGCTGGAGATCCTGAAACGGCATCTGGCCCACGTGGACCGCGTGGACTACATCATCGCGCAACATGCCGAGCAGGACCACGCCGGCGGCATCCCGTTCGTCATGGAGAAATATCCCGAAGCCATCGTAATCTGCTCGCCGAAGGCCAAGGACCTGCTCATCACCCACCTGGATGTGCCGGAAAACAAAATCCGAACGGTCGCGGACGGCGAAAGCCTCTCCCTGGGCGGCAAGACGTTGAAGTTCATCCACACCCCGTGGGTGCACTGGCCCGAAACCATGAGCACCTACCTCGCCGAGGACCGCATCGTGTTCACCTGCGATTTCCTGGGCGCGCACATTGCCTCCTCGGAACTCTTCGCCGGCGACGACACCTACGTGATCGAGGCCGCCAAGCGCTACTATGCCGAAATCATGATGCCTTTCCGCTCCATGGTGCGCAGCAACCTCAAGAAAATCCGCGAGCTGCAGTTCGACCTGATTGCCCCGAGCCATGGGCAGATCTATGACAAGCCCGAACGGATCCTTGCGGCCTATGAAGACTGGTCGTCCGACCGCGTGGAAAACCGCGTGGTGCTGCCCTACGTTTCCATGCACGGGAGCACCGAGCTCATGGTGGATCACCTGGTCGCCGCTTTGGCCGAGCGGGGCGTCGCGGTCCAGAAATTCGAGCTGACTACCACGGACATCGGCAAACTGGCCATGGCGCTGGTGGATGCCGCGACCATTGTGATCGGTGCGCCAACCGTGCACATGGGGCCCCACCCGGCCGTTTTTTCGGCCACCCATCTGGCCAATGCCCTGCGGCCCAAGCTGAAATACGCCGCGATCATTGGCTCCTATGGCTGGAGCACCCAGGTGGTCGAACGGATTTCCGGCCTGATTCCCAACCTGAAAGTCGAGGTGCTGGGCACCGTGCTGTGCCGGGGCCTGCCCCGCGCGGCAACCTTCGCCGAGTTGGATGCCCTGGCCGACGCCATCCGGGCCAAGCATGCCGCGCTCTGAGCCGAAAATCGAAATCCGGCGGATCTACGATTCGCCGGTGGAGGGGTATCGCGTTCTGGTCGATCGCCTGTGGCCGCGCGGCGTATCCAAGGCGGCGGCGCGATTGGATGAATGGCCCCGGCATCTGGCGCCCAGCGCCGGGTTGCGCAAATGGTTTGGACACGATCCCGCTCGATGGGAGGAATTCCGGGCCCGGTATCGCGGGGAACTGGCGGCGCACCCGGATGAATTGGAGCGCCTGCGGCAGATCGCCCGGCGGCGGAAACTGGTCCTGCTTTTCGCGGCAAAAAGCCTGGACTGCAATCATGCCATCGTTTTACGAGAGGTTTTGAGCTCGATCACCTCCCGCGGGTGATTCTGTTCGGGCATGCCCCGGTGCAACGGGGGGCCAACCGGTGGGGGGCTCAGGTTTTGGCGAGAACGAGAGCGGAGCTGGGGACGACGGCACAGGAATCGCCGGGGAGGCGGCGGAGGGTTTTGACTCCGGCTTTGCGGCCATCGACGAGCACGCGCCAGCCGGCGGCGGGCAGTTTCACGGTTCGGCGCCGGGCGGTGGCATTGAAGACAACGGCGAACAGGTTGCCGCCGGCGGGGCTTTGGAGGATGTAGCCGACCATCCCGGGGGCGGGCATGTTCAGGAAGGCCAATCCGCGGCGGATGTCGGTGGCGGTTTTGAGGCGGAAGGCGGGATGCGCCTTGCGCAGGGCGATCAGGCCGCGGTAGTAGGCGACGAGGCCGGCGTATTTTTCTTTGCGGCGCCAATCCATCGCGTTGACGGAGTCGGGCAGGTTGTAGGTGTTTTCATGGCCCTTCTTGGAGCGGGCCATTTCTTCGCCGGCGTGCAGGAAGGCGATGCCCTGGCTGGTCAGGACGATGGCGGCGGCCAGGCGGTTCATGGCGAGGCGGTCGGCGTTCTTCAAGCCTTTGGTCGTCAGCGCGAGCTTGTCCCACAGGGCGTGGTTGTCGTGGCAGGAATCGTAGCTGACGCAATGGTGCGGCTGCTTGGCCCAGGGGCCGTTCCAAAGATCGCCCGCGGGATAGGCGATCTGCGGATGCCGGACGGATGCCGCGATCCCGGTCTTGAGGCGTTCTTCGAAGCCGGGCGCGCCTTGGACGAAACCGCCCTGGTGGTGTTCGGAGACAGGGCCCTTGATGGCGTCGCGGATCGTGTCGTTGAAGGCGGCGACGCGGGGCAGGCGCGCGACGTTGGTTTTCATGGCGCGTCGGTCGGCGGGCAGGGGGCTGTCGCCGCCGGTCCAGCCTTCGCCGTACAGGAGGATCGAAGGATCGATCCGGTCCATGGCCCGGCGGATCCGGCGCATGGTTTCCAGGTCGTGCAGACCCATGAGATCGAAGCGGAAGCCGTCGACGTGGTACTCGGTGGCCCAGTAAACGAGGGAATCGAGCATCATCTTGCGGACCATGGAGCGGTCGGAGGCGACTTCGTTGCCGCAGCCGGAGCCGTTGGAAAAACCGCCCGCGGCGTTCTGCCGGTGGTAGTAGCCCGGCACGAGACGGTGGAAGTGGGAATCGCCGCCGCGGTAGGTGTGGTTGTAGACGACGTCGAGCACCACGCGCAGCCCGGCCCGGTGCAGGCCCTGCACCATCCGCTTGAATTCGCGCACGCGGACGCGGCCGTCGCAGGGGTCGGTGGCGTAGGAACCTTCGGGAACGTTGTAGTTTTCGGGATTGTAGCCCCAGTTGTACGACCGGCCCGACTTGGTTTCGTCCACGCCGCCGTAGTCGGCGACGGGCAGGAGGTGCACGTGGGTGATGCCGAGTTCGCGGAGATGGTCGACGCCCGTGCGGACGCCGCCGGGGCCCTTCGTGCCGCGTTCGGCCACGCCGAGATAGGTGCCGGGGAAGCGGCTGCCGGCGGAGGGATGGATGGTGAAGTCGCGGACGTGGAGTTCGTAGACAACGGCATCCACGGGATCGCCGAAGGGCGGCTTGACGTCGCGGGCCCAACCGGCCGGATCAGTCGTGCGCAGGTCAAGGATCATGGCGCGCTCGCCGTTGGCGCCGGTGGCGACGGCGTAGGGATCGACGGCTTCGACGGGCGCGGCCTGGCCGGGATGGACGAGGCGGTAGCGGTAGTAGCGGTTGCGCAGGTCGCCCTTCACCGTCGCCGTCCACGTGCCTTTCGCGCCCGGAGCCATGGGGACCACGCGCGGCGTTTCGGGCCGGTGGCCGGTGCGGAAGAGCAGCAGCTCGACGGATCGGGCGGTGGGCGCCCAGACGCGGAACGACGTCGCGGTCCGGGAAGGCCGGGCGCCGAGATCCTGGCCGGCATAATGGAACTTGTTCGCGAATTCCTTGGAATCGAATCCGGGGACGCTTGTGTTTCGTTTCATGACGACCTTTCGCAGATGGTGCGGCAAATTACACCACTCCGCCGCGGCTGTCGAGCGGGCCGCCGCAGCCGGCGGCAGGGCCGGATTGGCACTTGGGGCGGGTGCGTGTTAGGTTGGCCGGCGATTTAGAAGAAGGAATTTCAACATGAAAACCATCATCATCGGCGGCGTGGCGGGCGGAGCGAGTGCGGCGGCGCGGTTGCGGCGGCTGGACGAGAAAGCCGAAATCGTGCTGCTGGAGAAGGGGCCGCACATTTCGTACGCGAACTGCGGGCTGCCGTACCACCTTGGCAAGATCATCCCCGAGCGCAGCTGGCTGCTGGTGATGACACCGGAGAATTTCCGCAAGCGCTTCAACGTGGATGTGCGCGTGAACCACGAAGTGACCGCCATTGACCGCGCTAAGAAGACCGTCAAGGTGCTGAACCGGCAGACGGGGACGGAAACCGAGGAGCGCTACGACAAGCTGGTCATCGCGACGGGCTCGTCGCCGATCCAGCTCAAGCTGCCGGGGATCGATCTGCCAGAAGTGCTGCCGCTGTGGACGCTGGAGGACATGGACCGCATCGCCCAGAAGCTCGACGCGGGCGCAAAGAGCGTCATCGTGGTCGGCGGCGGGTTCGTGGGCATGGAACTGGCCGAGAGCCTCCGGCACCGCGGGTTGGCGGTGACGCTTTTGGAAATGGGCCGTCAACTGCTGCCGACGATGGACGAAGAAATGAGCTCGCTGCTGGCCGAGGAGCTGCGGCTGGCGGGGATCGTCGTCGAACTGGGCGCGACGGTGTCGGCGTTCGCGCCGGCCGACGGCGGCGGCATGACGGCGACCGTCAAGGACGGCCGTTCGTGGACGGCGGGCGTGGTGGCGCTGTGCGTGGGCGTGAAGCCGAACTCCGCGCTGGCGCAGGCGGCGGGGCTGGAGACGGGATCCAAGGGGCATGTCGTCGTCGACGCGCAGATGCGGACGGCTGATCCGGACATTTTCGCCGTGGGCGACGTCGTGGAAGTGGTTGATCCGGTCTTCGGCGGGACGACGGCGGTGCCGCTGGCGGGCCCGGCGAACCGGCAGGGGCGCATCGCGGCGGACAACGTCCTCGGGCGCGGCCGGCGCTACGAAGGCACCTTCGGCGCCTCGGTGGTGAAGGTCGGCAAGCTGACGGCCGCGAGCTGCGGCCACACGGAAGCCAAGCTGAAATCGATGGGCAAGAAATACCAAAAGGTCTACCTGCATGCCGGATCGCACGCGGGCTACTATCCCGGCGCGACGACGCTGCATATCAAACTGCTTTTCGGCAACGACGGGAAAATCTACGGTGGGCAGGTCATCGGGGCCGAGGGCGCGGACAAGCGCGCCGACGTGCTGGCGACGGCCATGCGCGCGGGCATGGACGTGCGCCAGCTCGCGGAGCTGGAGCTGTGCTACGCGCCGCCGTTCAGCTCGGCCAAGGACCCCATCACCGTGGCAGGCATGATCGCCACGAACGCGCTCGACGGCGTCACGACCCTGGCGCACGCCGACGCGCTGCCAGAAGACGCCCTGCTGCTCGATGTGCGCGAGCCGGCCGAGGTCACCCAGGGCACGCTCAAAGGCGTCGTGAACGTGCCGCTGCACAAAGTGCGCTCGCGCGCGTTCGAGCTGCCCAAGGACCGCCAGATCGTCGTGTTCTGCCAAGTCGGCTTGCGCGGCTACATCGCCGAGCGCATCCTGAAACAACTGGGCTACAACGCGGCCAACCTGTCGGGCGGCTACCTGACTTGGAAGCAGTTCCAGCCCGAGAAGTGGATTCCATCCGACGAGCAGATTTCGTTGGCCACGACGGGCAGCGAGGGCGGACCCAGCCAAAAAGAAAAAGGGAAAAAGAAAAAGGGTCAGTTCCGTAAAATGGTAATATTCTTGAACCCGGTCGCGGCTCTGTGAGAGCATGTCCGCATCCAAAAGAGGACAGTCCCGAATGGCGCTTAGTTAAGGCCTAATACTTTTCGGGTCAAAGGCTTGCGCCGCGGAGGGCCGGGCGTGTTTTTGAAGATCAAGGTGCGGCTTATCTGCTCCATGCGCTTGAGGGCGTCTTGGACTTCGCGCCAGGCGGCGATGGCCTCGCGCATCTGCTCGTACTGTTCTTTCGAAAGCGCGACAGAAACGGTTTTGCCCCGTTCCTTGCGCGTCCACTGATAGCAGGGTCCGCCGGCTCCCGGCCCGCGATCTTGCACGTAGCCGTGGCTGATCCACCCCGTTTTGCCCAGCCGCGCGCGCAGGCGCCGGTATTCGGCCTTCAATTCCTTTTCGTCCGGTTTCATAAAAAGAGTCCAAAGCATATCACGATAGAGATGCCGTAATGTGGCACGAAAAAAACCAGCCCCGGACATCGGCGGGAGTGACCGCATCAAAAGCCCGCGTGATTGCGGCGGACAACTCCTGCTGGGTACGGGCGGCTAGTCCGCGCAGCAGGGCTTTGATCTTGCTCCACATCTTCTCGATCGGATTGTAATCGGGGTTGTAGAGGGGGGCAGGAACTTCACCAAGGCCCCCCGCGCTTCAATCAGCGCAAGCGCGGCCGCGTCGTAATGAGTGCGAAGATTGTCCATCACCACGATGTCTCCCGGCGAAAGGGTGGGCACCAGGATCCGCCCGACATACTCGCGGAAGACCGCCGAATCGGTGGGCCCGACGATTTCCATGGCGGCGGTGGTGCCATCCAACCGAACGGATGAAATCATCGTGGTCGTGCCCCAGTGCCCATGAGGGGCCTTGGCGAAAAGCCGCTGGCCCTCCTTGGCCCGGCCCCGCTGCCGGGTCATGTTGGTCTTGGCCCCAGATTCGTCGAGGAACACCAGACGGAAGGGGTAAGACCGGGGAGTGCTTCAAGCCATTGCGCGCGCCGCCGCCGGACGTCTTCGCGGTCTTGTTCGCTGGCGTGAAGCGTTTTTTTTATACCGGTAGCCCAGGCGATCCAGCGCCCGCTTCACCGACATGATGGAGCCGTTCACGTTGCTCGCAACCCGGAGCTCGTCGAGCGTGGCGTCCGGGTGGTCTTGCACCAGTTGATCCAAGGCCGCCAGCCGTTCTCCGCGGAATAGGGCCAGCCGATGTCCGCGGGGACGGGGCGCCGACTCTCTCGTGGTGGCGAACCGCGCCAACCAACGCTGGAACGTTCGGATGTCCACGTTGTAAGAATGCGCGATTCCGGCTTGGGTGCCCTTGCCGTTCCGGTAGGCCGCGATCGCGCGCCGGCGAATGTCTGCTGTGGCTATGCTCATGAAAAGAACATGGCAGATGCCGCACGACATCTTAACCGTTATTTGCTCTTACTTCCCGTCTTTCAGACCCTTTTCATTCTTTTTCGCAGTTTACTGCGGGTCAGGTAGCGGGTTCATTTCGATTTTCCAGCCGTTTCACGTCCATATACATTTTTGTGCCCCAGCGGGTCCCGGCAATGTGCTGTAGCCGGGCAGCCACCAATAGAACCGCTGCATTCCCATCTGGGAAGGCGCCCACCACGCGGGTCCGGCGCCGGATCTCCCGGTTGATCCGCTCCAGGGGATTGGTCGTGCTTCGCCAAGGCTACTGCTGACACAGTCAGGCTGCCCCCGCCGAAACCCGCCCGCTGCACATTGAATATACTCTGTTTACGGAAATCGTCTAGCAGTTGCGAGCCACTAGATATGGCGCCATTTTAAGCGGGGTTTGTTTTGACAGGGCCTTTTGCGGGATGCTACAAGCGGGCCACGTGGGCGGCCTGTCGGGCGCCCGCCGGAGGAGTTTTTCCATGGCGAAGGTCGTTCTCGAAAACGTGTTCAAGATCTATCCCGGCAACGTCACCGCCGTCCACGACGCCTGCCTGGAAATCCAGGACCAGGAGTTCGTGGTGCTCGTCGGCCCTTCCGGCTGCGGCAAATCCACCACCCTGCGCATGGTGGCCGGCCTCGAGGACATCAGCAAGGGCGCCATCTACATCGACGGCAAGAAAGTCAACGACATCCCGCCCAAGGACCGCGACATCGCGATGGTCTTCCAGAACTACGCGCTGTATCCCCACATGAGCGTGTACAACAACATGGCGTTCGGCCTGAAGCTGCGCAAGTATCCCAAGGCCGAGATCCACAAGCGCGTGATGGAGGCCGCGGACATCCTGGGCATCACCGACTACCTCGAGCGCAAGCCCAAGGCGCTCTCCGGAGGCCAGCGCCAGCGCGTCGCCGTTGGTCGCGCCATCGTCCGCAAGCCCAAGGCCTTCCTCTTCGACGAGCCGCTGTCCAACCTCGACGCCAAGATGCGGGTCCAGATGCGCGCCGAAATCAGCAAGCTGCACGTGCGCCTCAAGAGCACCATGATCTATGTGACCCACGACCAGATCGAGGCCATGACGATGGGCGACCGGATCGTGGTGATGAAGGACGGCTGGATCCACCAGGTGGATACGCCGCTGAACATCTACAACCATCCCGCCAACCAGTTCGTCGCCGGTTTCATCGGCAGCCCCCCCATGAACTTCTTCCCGGGCCGGATTCACCGTCAGGCCAACGCCGTGGTCTTCGAGGAAGGCCGGTTCCGTATCCCGCTGGAGGGGCGCACCGCCGAGAAAATGGCGGCCTATGACGGCCAGGATGTGGTCATGGGCATCCGTCCCGAGAACATCGATGAGCGCTCGGCCCGGCCCGAAGCCGAGCCCGCGCGCGTACTCCAGGCCACCGTCGAAGTGGTCGAAATGATGGGGTCCGAGGTCTACCTCTATGCCACCACCGGCAAAACCAGCTTTACCGCCCGTGTGGATTCCGCCTGCCGCAAGCAGATCGGCGATCCCGTCGAAGTCGTGCTGGACACGGCCAAAATCCATTTCTTCGGCGGCCCGGAAGAAAAGTCCCTGCTGTAGGATGACCGTCCCAATCCATTGCTCACAAAGAACGCCAAATAAGCGGCCACCCACCATCAACCATCACCCCCACCCATGACCCTGGCCCTCAGTGAATTTCTCCAATCCCTTGCCGTGACGGTGTTCGCGTACGCGGTGCTCACCCTGCTGACCCTGTTGTTCAAGGCGGAATCAGCGGCCGGCCGCCGACCGGAGGCGTCCCCCAAGCCGTGAAACTGGGGGTTAACATCGACCACGTCGCCACGCTGCGACAGCAGCGCGGCACCGAGTATCCCTCGCCGCTGGAGGCGGCCGCCCTGTGCGAGCAGGCCGGAGCCGACGGCATCACCATCCACCTGCGTGAAGACCGCCGGCACATCCAGGACGCCGACCTGCACGGGCTGCGCCAGGCGCTGCAGATTCCCCTGAACCTGGAAATGGCGAACAGTCCCGGGATTGTGGACATCGCGGTGGCGACTCGCCCCGACGAAGTCTGCCTGGTGCCTGAGCGCCGGCAGGAACTCACCACCGAAGGCGGACTGGAGGTGGCCGGTCAACAGGAGGCTTTGCAGCCGACGGTGGCACGCCTGAAGGATGCCGGCATCCGCGTCAGCCTGTTCATCGAGCCCTCGATCCGTCAGTTGGAGGCTGCGGTCAAGCTTGGAGCGCCCGTGGTTGAACTGCACACTGGCCGGTACTGTAACCTGAGCGGGGAAGCCCGCGAAGTCGAATTGCTCCGGATCGTCGGCGCGGCCAGGCACGGACACCAGATCGGTCTGCAAATCAATGCCGGCCACGGGCTCAACTACGAGAACCTGCCGGAGTTCCTGAACACGGTTCCGCATCTGGACACCTTGAACATCGGCCACAGCATCGTGGCCCGCGCCGTCATGGTCGGCATGGCGCGTGCCGTGCGCGAAATGAAGGATCTGATCCAATGACCGGCGCGGGATTTACAGGCAGGGACGCCGAGTCGCGCCGTCCGGACTGTCCCCTTGATGAGTTGAGCCTTTGGGTAGTGGTGGTTGGTCGACCATATGCCATCCACCATCGACCAGCCATCTAGCAGGTGCTCCTGATGAAATTTGTCTCGGCCCAAAACATGCGAGAAGGGGAGGGACGGGCCATCCTGCGCACGCCGGCGCTCGATCAAACCCTGATGGATCACGCCGGGCGCGGCCTGGCCGGGGTAATCGCTGAAATGGCTACGCATCTGGACCATCCCGATCCCGGCATCCGCCTTTTGGCCGGACCGGGTAACAACGGCGGCGATGTTTTCGCCGCCGCCTTGTTCCTCGCCGACATGGGCTTCGCGCCCGAAATCTGGATTGCCTGCCCCGTTGAAAAGATCAAAGGCGCCGCCCGGCATTTCTTCGATGAAGCGGCCGCGGAGGAGATTCCCTGGCATGAATTGCTTGCGGCGGAAGATTGGGATCCGGTCCGGGATGTGGCCCCCCCGCCGATCCTGGTGGATGGCCTGCTCGGTACCGGTGGCCAGGGCGCCCCCACCGGCATCATCCGCGCTGCCATCGAGTACCTGAACGTCAAGAGCCGCGAATGCCTGGTCATTTCCGCCGACATTCCCTCCGGCATGAACGCCGACACCGGTGCCGCCGCGGGGCCCGTTGTCCAGGCGGATTATACCGTTACCATGGGTTTTCCCAAGGCCGGCATGGCTGCGCCGGCCGCCGCGGAGGCCCTTGGGTCACTGCGGTCGGTTTCCATTGGCCTGCCGGGTGAATTTGCTGATGCCATACCCGACGCCCGGCCCGGCCTGCAATGGATTTCGGAAGCGGATGTGCGCCGGATCCTGCCGCGCCGCCGGCGCGATTCCCACAAGGGCACCTATGGCCGGGCGCTCCTGCTGGGCGGCTCGCCGGCCTATCCCGGCGCCATCGTGCTGGCGGCGGAAGGCGCCGCTCGCTCCGGGGCGGGGCTTGTGCGCGTGGCGACCGTGGAATCCGCTGCGTCCGCGGTAGTCGTGCGCGTGCCGGAGGCCATCATTGGCGCCGACCTCTCCCCGGATTTTCCGCTGGCGGGGACGGATGCCATCCTGGCCGGCCCGGGGCTGGGGCGCGATCCCGAAGCGCGCCGGCTGGTCGCGCGCCTCCTCCATGAAACCCCGGGCCCGCTCGTCCTCGATGCGGATGCCATTGCCGTTCTCGAAGGCAAGCCCGAGGTTGTCAAAAACTGCGCGCATCCGGTCGTCCTGACGCCGCATCCCGGCGAACTCGCCCGCCTCCTCGGAACGGATGCGGCGGCCATCCAACGCGACCGGCTTACCGCCGCGCAGAAGGCCGCTGAACTCACCGGAGCGATCGTAGTGCTGAAGGGCGCCGGCACCCTCGTGGCGAAAACGGGACAGCCGGTCTGGATCAATCTCAATGGCAATCCCGGTATGGCCTGCGGGGGCAGCGGCGATGTGCTCGCCGGCCTGCTGGCGGGGCTCCTCGCCCAGAAACTCGATCCTCTGCAGGCCGCCTGCGCTGCTGTCTGGCTCCATGGCACCGCCGGCGATATCGCCGCCCTGCAAAAGACCCAGGCCGCCATGAAGGCCGGCGATATCGCCCGCTGCCTGCCCGCCGCCTTCCGTCAGGCCCGCCTGCGCTGAGCGTCAAGACCGGACGCGTTCTGCTGGATTACGATATTACGGGACTGACCCCTGTTCTGACCCCTTTTCCTGTTTTTGCTTTTGCAGGGGTTTCTACCGGGCTGCGAGCATGCGGTCGATGGAGGCCTTGGCGCGGAGGCGGATGTTCTCGGGGACGTGCACCTCGTACTGCATTTTGTCCAGTGCCGCGCGGGTATCTTCGAGTGTGATTTGTGCCATGTGGGGACAGCGGTGGCTGCACATCCGCAAGACTTCCTTTTCCGGATTCTCGGCGATGATGTTGTCGGCCATGGCGCATTCGGTCAGCAGGAAGTACTGCCGGGCGGGATGTTCCTGCACGTAGCGGATCATAGCGGAGGTGCTGCCGGAGAAGTCGGCCGCTTCGACCACCGCGGGCGGGCATTCGGGATGCGCCAGGACCACGGCTTCAGGGAATTGCCGCCGGACGTCTTCAATATCCTGCACACCGAAGAGTTCGTGCACTTCGCACTTGCCGTGCCAGGCGATGAAGGTCTTCGCCCCGGGACAGCCGGCGGCGGCCTGGCCCGGGAAGATCACGGTCTTGCCGGTTTCCCGGGCAACGTTGCGGGCGAGGTATTCGTCCGGGATGAAAATGACCGTGTCGCGGTTGAGCGACGCCACGATCCTGGCGGCGCTGCTGGAGGTGCAGCAGACGTCGGCTTCGGCCTTCACGGCGGCATAGGTGTTGATGTAGGCCACCACCGGAACGCCCGGATAGCGGCGCTTGAGTTCGCGGACATCCTCCACCGTGATGCTCGCGGCCAGCGAACAGCCGGCCTTTTGCGAGGGGATCAGGACCGTGCGGTCGGGATTGATGATCTTGGCGGTTTCCGCCATGAATTCCACGCCGCAGAAAACAAGGACGCGACGGTCGGTCGCAGTAGCCTGGCGGCACAGCTCCAGTGAATCGCCGCGGATATCGGCGACGGCATGGTAGAGGGCCGGTTCCATGTAGTTGTGGCCCAGGATGACCGCATCGCGCTCCTGCTTGAGCCGGTTGATTTGCGCCGCCAGCTCGGCCTTGAGGCGGATTTCAAACTCGGGCACCAGGTGGATCAAATGCGTCTGCATCCAGGCCTCGATGACCGGGACGTCGGTGCTCTGGGCGATGGGATTCGTGTTCATGATGCCGAGGCCTGCTTTTTGTCTCATGAACACTACCCCCTGCCGGCGGAATTGACAAATTCCGGCGCGGAAATTCCGCCAAAAGCCGTCGGAGGGGGCTTCCCAGCCGTGAGGCAAACGGGTATGATTTCCCCCAAAGGAGATTGAAAACATGAACAAGAAATCCGGAGGGTTGGTTCTGGCGCTGGCGGGCCTGGTCATGATGGCGGCGTTTCCGCTGGCGGCGGCGGCCAAGGAAAAATCCAGCCAGACGTTCGAGCCGAATGCGTCCCTGGGGCAGTGGCGGGTATCGGTGCAGGAACGGATGGTCAAGACCATTACCGTGGAAATCAAGCGGGTCCGCGGCGACAACAATACCTTCATCAATGCGCGCTTTGGCCGCGAAAGCCAGACGTTCGAAGGCGGCCGGCGGGTTTATCTGCGCCACGGCGACTGGGAAACCGTGACGTGGAATGTCAATGAAGCCCCCAACGGCAAGGAACTGATCTTCAATGCCTACGACGGGGAAGTGCTGCTGCGCAAAGTGCGCGTGAAATACTGACCGGCCCGGGCCGCCGGGGTCACGCCCCGGCCGGGGTGTGGAGGCGGGCCCCGTCCGCAATGCGCGCGGGCTTGTCCGTGGGATTGCGCAGGTGCACGTCGCCTTCGATGCGCACGTTCCGGCCAAAATGGATGTCGCCGTCGATCTTCAGGGAATCGCATTGAAGCAGTGACGGCGGGCCCTGGGCGAATCGTTTTTCGAAGTCGGCGATGTTCCGATAGAAGCGCGGGTCGAGGAGAATGTCTGGCGGCGGGGTGAAGCGCTGGGGATGGAGCGCAACCTGATGCTCCACCCCCAGGGTGTAGAGGTCGGAACGAATGGCCAGCAGGTCGTTGGTGGTCTTGACGGGGGCGAAGCGGAAACGGGGCACCACCAGGGCCTCGGCTTTTTCGAAACAGGCGATGGCGGCCCCCATGGCGGCTTCCAGCTGCACCACGGCCGGGGTTTCGGGCCGGGCGGGATCGATGGTCTTGCGGTTGACGATGAGCGGGAGGCGGGGGCGGCCCTCACTTGCCCGGAGCATGTCACGCAGGGCTTCGAGGTCAAGCCAGAGGTTGTTGGTGTTGAAGAGGGTGTATTTCCGGATGTCCTGGAAATCCCGGAGTTCGTCGGGGGGGCATTGGGCGGATTCGCGCAGGAGCAGGCGCCCGCTCTGCCCGTCCCGGGCCAGGTGCCCGCCCTTGCGGTCGCATTCCGTCCGGGCGGTGACTTCCATCAGGAACGGGATCCGGCGCGCGGCCAGATGGCCGAGGATGCCCATGTGCAGGATGGCGCCCAGGTTGTCGGCGTTGGACACGAAGGCATAGCGGAAGCCGGCGGCCAGCATCCGGTCCAGCAGGCCGGTGGTTTGCAACGCGTAATAGATGTCCGCATGGCCCGGCGGGCACCATTCATGGGCGGGGTTGTCCGGCCAACTCGCGCTGGTGCCGGTCTGCGCATCGAGCTTCGGCACTCGGTGCTGGCGGAAGGACAGCGGCAGGCCGCCGGCATTGCCGAATCCCGGATGTTCCCGCGCCAGGGCCGCCAGGGAATCCACCTCGGTGCTGAAGCTGTTCATCAGCAGCAGCGGCAACGGCGCCCGGCTGCGACGGCGCAGGAATTCCACCTGGCGCACGATGATATCCAGGAAGCTGAGGCCGTTTTTCGCGATGATCAGGGATTTGGCCTGGTCGAGCCCCATGCTCGTGCCCAGGCCCCCGTTGAGCTTAATCAACACCGTCCGGGCAATAGCTTCCTCTCCGGCCGGTTCCAGTTCATCCAGCTCTTCCAGTCGGGGAAACGCTCCCAGCGGGCCGAGGGCGGCGGCCGGAATCGTTCCCAGATCCCCTGCGCGCCAGCGCCGGTAGTTGTCCAGAAACGCCGCGATCACAAGCGGCGGGGCGCCGTCGGCGCCCATGCGTTCCCGTATGCCGGCTTCCATCGGATCGTGATTCATGCAGACCGCCGGAGATCAGCGCCTCACTGCGAGGGTAAGGAATCCGGCGGCAACTGCGCCTCGATGGCTTCGCGCAATTCCATCAAGCGCTGGTCGCGCGCGGCGCCCTGCACTTGATGCAACCGTATGACTTCACGCTGCCATTGGTTGCGGGGCAGGGCCATGAGGGGGTCGACCGGCAGGTAGGCGGCCACCCCCGGATGCAACTCCGTCAAGGCATAGGTCGCGGTGCCGCCCGCAAACTTGACGGCGACCTTGTCCTCCTCCACGCCGGTCACTTCGGCGTTTTCCCGCAGCATCTGGCCGTCCGGTCCCGGCAGGACCGGGAACAGGATTTGCCGGCCCTGGATGCCCCGGCCAGAAGCCGCTTCGGTAATCACCGGGGCGGCCGGGAGGCTGTTTTTGGCGGCCTCGACCAGTTGGCGCATGTGGGCCCGCAACAGGGCGAGGCGCTCGGGAGTATTTCGTTCGACCAGTTTGAGGGACACATCATCCAGTTCCCCCGCAAGGGATTCGGCTTCTTCGATGGCGGTCAGGGCGGCATCGGCCAGCGCTTCGGACGCAGGCTGGTTTCGCTGGGCCAGTTCGTGTTGCAACCGGGCGATCTCTGCCTCCTGCTGCATCGAGATGGCCTGGGCGTTTTGCAGGGCGTCGCCCAGGGGCCGCAATTCGTCCACGTCCTGTTTCAGGGCTGCGGCCTTGGCCCACAGGAACAGATTGCCGGCGATCAGCAGCAGGACGGCCAGCACGGCGGCGGCGGAGAGGAGGATTTTCTGGCGGCGCCGGGAAGGGGGCAGATCGGGAATCTGCAGGGGATTGCCGCACTCGGGGCATTTAACGATGAAACCCGCGCCGCCCTCGTCCACTTCGAGGTTGTGGCCGCATTCCGGACAATCGAAGTTGATCAACGCCATGACACTTTCCTTCCCAGGGCGACACCCTGCAACGTCAATATAACGGGGGCATCCCGGGGCCCGCAAGAAAATTGGTTGCCGCGGATGCCCTGCGGGCGTGTTTGGCGATCGCCCCGTCCGGACCGGCCAGGCGGTGCGATCCCCGGTGGGCGATGAGGGCGGCGTTTGCGTTTTTCTCGCGCCGGTTGCACCCTTGGCGTTGAAGGCTAACGGAGAATTTTGATGCGTTTGCCCCGGGGGATGCTCCAAGTGGCAGTTGTGAATTGCCTCCAGGTGCGGTATGGGTATCCACTGTTTCGGTTCAGCAACTTGGTCCGGTGGTGACAGGACCGCGGATTCCCGCAGGCGCGCTGCCGGAAGAATCGAGTTAATGTAATGACGGTCGTGGCAAGTCAGCACTGGGTCCGGGAGCGCATCGTTCCGGCGGAAATCGGGAAGTATCTGGACCCGGACGGGTCGGATTGGGTCAATGATGCGGAGATTCTCCGCCTGCTGGCGGAGACGGAGGAGCCGGACCCGGCCCGCGTGCGCGACATCATTGCCAAGGCCCTGGCCGTCGAGACGTTGTCGCAAGAAGAACTCGCCCGGCTGATGCGGG
This sequence comes from Lentisphaerota bacterium, assembly GCA_012514035.1. Lineage (GTDB taxonomy): Bacteria > Verrucomicrobiota > Kiritimatiellia > CAIQIC01 > Lenti-01 > Lenti-01. The sequence goes on from JAAZBB010000012.1 coordinate 25,803, forward strand.
TGCGCGATCCCGGATTGCGGGAGGAGATGCGCGCGGCAGCCGGCGCCGTCAAACACAAGGTTTACGACAATCGCATCGTGACCTTCGCGCCCCTCTACCTCGGCAGCAAATGCGTGAACAATTGCGTCTATTGCGGGCTGCGCAGTTCCAATCCCGCCGTAGAACGGCGAGTGCTGACCATGGCCGAAGTGCGGGCCGAGACCGAGGCCCTGGCGGGCCAGCTGGGCCACAAACGCCTGATCGTGGTATATGGCGAGCATCCGGAATCGGGGCTGGATTACATCGCGGAAAGCATCCGCACGGTCTATTCCGTGAATGTGCCGGCGCGCAAGGGCCGGGGCCAGATCCGCCGCGTCAACGTCAATGCCGCGCCCATGTCCATTGCCGAACTCAAGGTCCTGCACGACTGCGGACTCGGCACCTTCCAGGTGTTTCAGGAAACCTACGACCGCCGCCGCTACGCCCAGATGCATCCGGCGGGCACCATCAAGGGCGACTTCCGCTGGCGGCTGACCGCGATGCACCGCGCCCAGGAGGCGGGCATCGACGACAACGGCCTCGGGGTGCTCTATGGCCTTGCCGACTGGCGCTTCGAACTGCTGGCACAGCAGGCCCATGTGCACGAGATGGAGCGGTTCTGCGGCATCGGCCCCCATACGCTGTCGTTTCCGCGCCTCGAGCCCGCCGTCAACACCCCCTTCGCCGGGGCTTCGCCCTGGCGGGTGAGCGATGCCGACTTCGAGCGCATCGTGGTATTGGCCCGGCTGGCGGTGCCGTACGCCGGCCTGATCATCACCGCGCGCGAAACGCCCGAAATGCGCCGCCGCCTGCTGCCGCTGGGCGTCACGCAAATGGACGCCGCCTCCAACGTCGGCGTCGGCGCCTATGCCGACGGGCAGGAAAAGCAGAAGGGCGAACGCCAGCAATTCCTCCTGGGCGATCCGCGCGGACTCGATGAATGCATCCGCGAATGGGCCGGCCTGGGCTGTATCACCAGCTTCTGCACGGCGGGCTATCGCTGCGGGCGCACCGGCAAGTGCATCATGGACCTCCTGCGCAGCGGCGCCGAGGGCAGGTTCTGCAAACTGAACGCCATCCTGACCTTCAAGGAATGGCTCGACGATTTTGCCACGCCCGAGACGCAGGCCGTCGGCGAGGAACTCCTCCGGCAAGAGCTCGACGAGGTTCGCCGTACCCAGCCGAAAATCTGGCCCGCGTTCGAAGCGAACTACCGGCGCATCGTCGCCGGCGAGCGGGATCTGTTCTTCTGATGGGGCATCGGGATTCCCATGGCCTTGGTCGTGAGGGAAGGAGTACCAGGGACAGAAGGGTGCCGATCCCTGCGCCGGTCCTGATTCACCCGCGGCGCAGGGCCGCTGGAGTTGATGCGCTTATTCCCGCGCGGCGTGCCTTTCGGGATGGACAGGGGCGGGAGCGCGGTGGCAGGATAACAACCCTTGTGAGGAGCGCATCGTGACCATCCGCCTGTCGCCCAACCACCGGTTGAAGCCGCTGTTCGAGCAGCACCATGTGGCCTGGCTCAGCGAGGAGGCCGCCGAGCACCAGGACATCCGCCCTCTGCGCATCGGCATCCTCAACATCATGCCGCACGCGGAGGATTACGAGTTCAACCTGCTGGCGCCCATGGGCCGCAGCATCCTCCAGATCATCCCCGTTTGGATCCGCCTGCGCGAACATGACTACAAAAGCTCGGACCGGGCGCACCTCGACAAGCACTACCTCCCCTTCGACTGGGCCCAGTCCGTGGCCACCCTCGACGGACTGATCGTCACGGGCGCCCCCGTCGAAGAACTGCCCTGGGAGCAAGTCACCTACTGGCGGGAATTATGCGGCATCATCGATGTGGCCAAGGCCAGCCAGACCTGCATCCTGGGCATTTGCTGGGGCGGCCTCGCCCTGGCGAAATACCTCGGCATCGAAAAGAAAATGTATCCCCGGAAGGTGTTCGGCATCTATCCTACCCGTAACCTCGTGCCTGACCATCCCATCATGGGCGGGCTCGACGATGTCTTCTGGTGCCCCCAAAGCCGCCATTCCGGAATCGATGACGCCGTGCTCGAAGCCGCGGAACAAGCCGGCCGAATCCGCCTCCTGGCGCATGCCGACCAGGGCGGTTACACGATCTTCGAAACCCCCGACCACCAGATCATCATGCACCTCGGGCACCAGGAGTACAATTCCAGCCGCCTGCTGGCCGAAGCGGCGCGCGATCGCCTCAAAGGCCGGCCGGATGTCGGTCCGCTGGAAAACCTCAACGAGCAGAATCCGGTGAACAACTGGCGCGCCAACCGCAACGAATTCTTCAATTCGTGGATCAAGCACGTCTATCTCACCACGCCCTACGACAAGGGACCCGACGGCGCAGCGCCCGCCAATGAAATCGTGGTGGACAATCCCGGCGGCGATTCATGAAGGTGGCGGTCATCGGCGACGGAGGCTGGGGCACCGCGCTGGCGCTGACCCTCCTCCGCAATGGCCACGCCCCGCGCATCTGGGGTCCCGCAGCAGACTATCTGGCAGAAATCCGCGCCACCCGCCGAAACCGCAAATTCCTGCCCGGGGTTGAATTGCCGGAGGCGTTCGTCTGGACCGCCGATGCCGCCGAGGCCCTCGCCGGCGCGGAGGCCGTCGTCCTGGTCGTCCCCTCGAAATACGTGCGCGCCACCCTGGAGCAATTTGCCGCGGCCTGCCGCGCCGCCGGCTCGCTCCCGGTGGTCAGCGCCACCAAAGGCTTCGACGAAGTCACGCGGGAGCGCATGACGGAAATCATTGCCGAACTCTGGGGCGTCAAATCCCCCGCCGCGCTCTCGGGACCGAGCATCGCGCCGGAGACCGCCCGGGGCGTGCCGACCGCCGTCACGGTGGCCTGCGCTGATGCCGACCTGGCGCGCTGCTTCCAGGAACTGTTCACCGGCGACACCTTTCGCGTTTATACCAGCGACGACGTGCGCGGGGTGGAACTCGGCGGCGCCCTCAAGAATGTCATTGCCCTGGCGGCGGGCATCTGCGACGGCCTCGGCTTCGGCAACAACGCCAAGGCCGCCCTCATCACCCGCGGACTGGCCGAAATGACGCGCCTGGGCGCGGCTCTCGGCGCACACCCGCAGACCTTCAACGGACTGAGCGGCATCGGCGACCTGATGGTCACCTGCATGAGCCCCCAGAGCCGCAACCGCACGGTCGGCGAACGCCTCGGCCGGGGCGAATCGCTTCCCGCGATCCTCGCCGGCATGGAACAGGTTGCCGAAGGCGTCTGCACCTGCGGAACGGCGCTGGCCCTGGCCCGCGAAGCGGCAGTGGCCGTGCCCGTCATCGAACAAGTGGACGCCATCGTCAACTGCGGAAAGCCGCCCCGAGAAGCGGTGGCCGAACTGATGCGCCGCGATCCGCGCGCGGAACGGGATTGAACAACGCCATGTCCGCTGCCAAAACCTCCCTGCTGCTGGTGGACGATCACGCCATCGTGCGCCAGGGCCTGGCCGCGCTGCTCGCGCGCGAGGCCGATTTCATCGTCTGCGCCGAAGCCGGCAGCTACGAAGACGGCCTGGCCGCGCTGGCCGCCCGCCAGCCCGATTGCGTGGTGCTGGACCTCTCCCTGCGCGACCGCAGCGGGCTGGAGTGGATCCGCGAGGCCCGCGCCAAAGGCTACCCGGGCAAGATTCTCGTGCTTTCCATGCATGACGAAACCATCTATGCCGAAAAAGCCCTCCGCGCCGGTGCCCAGGGCTACGTCATGAAGGACCAGGCCGAGGAAACGCTCGTCGCCGCCCTCCGGGAGGTGCGGGCCGGCCGCAACTACCTGAGCCCCGCCGCCGCCGACCTCCTGGCCGGACATCACGCCGCCTCGGCTGAAAAGGAGACCGCGGGATTCGAAGGTCTCACCGCCCGCGAGGGCGAAATCCTCTACGCCATCGGCGGCGGCCTCAGCACCCGCGACATCGCCGAGCAATTCGGCCTCAGCGGACGCACTGTCGACGTGCACCGCGCCAACATCAAGCGCAAGCTCGGTTGCGCCTCCCTCGCCGAAGTCCTCGTCAAGGCCCTCGAATACAAGCGCCGGCAGGACGACGCCCTCCAGCCCCCGGCCCTGTAAATCGCGGTGCAAGATTTTTCCACACTGTGGAAACATTTCTTCCATTGTGTGGAAAAACGCCAAAAACTTTTTCCATTGTGTGGAAAAATACGGCCTGTTTTTCCACAGTGTGGAAACATTCTTTCCCTTGTGTGGTCCGGCCGCGGCCGGATCCATTGTGTGGAAAACCCCGATTGGCTTCGCCGGCCTCCCCGCTCCCGGCTGCAACCCGGGCCGTGTTTCTATGGGCCATTTTGGAGTGCGGGGACAAGGTGCCTGGTGCCGCGGCCCCGCTTTGGCTGTTTTGGTAGGGACGGCGCGCCGCGCCGTCCGGGCTGTTCTGTCCGTTGGCTGAAGAATCATAAAGCGGCGTGGCTTCCCCGAGCCTCGCTTCCCGCCGCACTCCAAATTTGGCCGATCATTGTCAATGCAACAGGGATGCGTCCGTTGGCTGTTCTCTTGATGATTGAACATTGAATATTGAAAAAGAATGCCGCCGGCCTCACCGCGGCGCCTGAATGCCCTCCGCTGGCCTTGGTACATACTTGAAATACAAGGCCAGATCGGTCGCCACCAAAACCAGGTTGAGGGCATAGAGCACGATGACCCCGTCCAGGGAGTAGAACAACTTGTGCAGGATGCCGAAGGCATACCCGCAGCAGAGCACGGCCATGAACAGGGGGCTCTTGCCCGCCACAATCCGGGTCCGAATCGCCTTGGCGATGGATATTGGCCAGCTCACGCCAAAGCAAACCAGCATGCCGACTTCAAAAATACTCATGGCCTTGCTTCCTGAAACCTTCGATCTTCAATGCGTTCATGGATGTCTCCTGATGTGTTCGACGAAATGGAGCCGGGACGCCCCCGTGCCGCTCTCCGGTTTCCATCCGGGAGATTCGCGACGCCATTGTTGGAAACGTCCTAGGGCTATAATTCGCGGCGGGTTCCCGAAAACCTCAAAGCGCAGTCCGGAAGCCGTTATTTCCCGGCGTCGCTGCCCTTGTTCCGACGCAGCGCCTTATTGGATGCTCTTTGCGGTTTCTGATTGGTCTCCCAAAATGTGCGGAGCGTCGCGATTTTGACGCCCTTGAAGCTTTTTAGCAAGAGCAGATCTTTATCTCCGGTAATGATGGCGTCCGCCCCACCACTGATGGCCACGCCCAATAACATTAGGTCATCAGGGTCACGACAAGCAGTTGAGTCGATCGCTACTGGCCTTAGAACCTGAGCGTTGCTCGCAAGTAAATTTATGTACTCGGCAATGATCGGCCGGGGAATTCGCAGCTTATGCCGCAGCTGATCTTCGATTTCATCCAGAATCCCTCCGCATAGGATGATCTGATGTTGATCGATGCAGAGTTCCATGATGGCTTCGCACAGCCCGCGGGTTGCGGCCGCGGCGATCGCCACATTAACATCAAGTACGACCCTCATTGCAGGGCCTTGAAAATATCCTCATCGGTCAAAAGGCCTTGCGCTTCAGCAAAAGGGAGGATCTTCCTGCGCACGGAACGGAAACGCTCTGTCGCAATATAGCGGCGCAGGGAATCCCTGACGATATCGCTGACGCCGCGTTTTTCCTCGCGACTGATCATATCGAGTTCCGTCTTAAGCGAATTGGGTAGTCGAATCGTCAAAGTTGTCATGCCAAGTCTCCTGCACGACAATGTAGTGCATGGCCCTCGGCTTGTCAATCACCAGTCGGCATCCAACGTTACGCGTGAGGCTGAGGCGATCCCGGGTCGCCGATAGCCTCAACGCGCTGGTTCCCTGTCTCTTTTCTTTCTGTCCGCAGCGATCTGAATGACCGGGATGAAAATCAAAAGAATCCCCACGTATCTGATCATTCGCCAAGCGTCTTTGAGATTCCACACCTTGGTTATCAAGTCGTCGAAGCACTTGTGTTCAGATTCTCCGCCGTGTTTGAGGATGTCCGCACACTGGTCGTTTTGGGCAACTCTCGCCTGGAATGCTTTGAAGTCAGACCACACGGCAATCGGATGTGTGCTCTGGAGGGTGGAATAGGCGATCAGGACGACTCCAAGGAGTGCCGTGAGGATTTGTGTTGTGATCTTCATCTTCTTTCAGCGAACGTCAGGCCTCGGACGGCGCACAGACTAAGTCGGGGGGGCCGCGACTGGGTTGATCGTCCCAAGCCCGCCTAGTTTCGGCAACTTGTGCGCCGTACGGACCCGCTTGTTCGAAGCGATTTCATTTCCTTTTATGAAAGCCTATGGCCAAGGGTATAAGTCCAAGGGCGGCCAGCCCGAGTCCGGATACCTCAATTATCTGGTTCATGGGACTTTTTTTCGGGATCTCGGGCATTAGTTCGGTGCCCCCTTTTGTGTGCACCATCTGCGGTTCTGCGCCGTAGTTGTAGAGCGAACGCGCATAGATGGCGATAAGTAGGCCCATGATAATCAGGACAATACCCATACCCTTAAGTTCGCGCGTCGTGTAGGGTCTGCCGGGAATATCGGGTGGTATTTTCATTTCTTGCTTCGAACGTCAGCGTTCTGGGGACAGGGCACTTTGCGCGCTCTGGAACCGCTTGTTGGGTGCTATTTTTGTTTCCATATTCTTGAATATAGCTTCCGTATAAGCCAGATAAGGACCGCGCCCCACATCAACCCCACAATAAATAGGAGGGGGAATCCGTCATGCCAATTTGCAAAAAAAGGGAATATCAGTGCTAACAATAATCCGGGGGCGACGATAATTGCCATTATTGTGTTAAACAGTGCATTCACCAGAATATGGTGAGGGTAAGCATGCCAATCAGACCCCCTTGCAATGAGAATAAGGAAGGAGAGTCCCGCGGCAATCAATGGCGTCCCGATAATATATGGCATCCATCGTTTCATATTATTTCACACAAGGATGCAACTCACCCTTGAGGAGACCGCGCAGCGGGCTCCGAATGGGGTGCGGTTGCTGGTTGGAGCCTCCTCAGTCTTTTGTCCCTATCTCGTGATGCTTGCAGTGAAATGGGAGCAGGAAGAAAGAAGCAGAGAAAGGTGGCGTCTCGAAAGAGCCAGCCAACCCGGTTCCAGAAGGCAACACGGTCGGTGCACAGAGCAACAGCAAGTTGGAGTGTCGCCGATCCGACGAGAATCACGAGCGGCGTCAGAAGGACGCTCATCACAACTCTGTACCGAATTACCGTTTTGATGACCCACCTGTGAGGAAGCAGGACTGTCGCTATGTAAGCACCGAGCCACAACATGGTGAAAGCCGACTCCATCCGGTAGTATCCCGAATCAATGCGCCGGAAATGTTCTTCTGAAGTTACTCCCATCGGCGGCTCAAATGGACCGTTCATTGCGAAGCCGAACAAATTGAGCAGAAGGCCGAGTCCGCCGAACAAGCAGACGAACACTGCCGTCAAAATCCGCATTGTCCCCGTTCCTGTCATTTCCTGTTCATGCTCCAACGTCAGGGGTCAGGGGACCCGGCACCTTGTGACGGGTACTCTGGACCCCCTTGTTGAACTAAGCCGCTACGCGGCAGTTGAGTAATTAGGCGGCTGTCGTTCCGATTCACGGGGGGCATCATACCTAGGAGGCGGGTGGACAATCAAGTCCGTCCGCAATCCAGGAGAACCGACA